>QZKC01000004.1 GCA_003599425.1 Nitrospiraceae bacterium
CAAAGGTGTCGTATAGAAATCTTCGTCAGCCTCACCTTTGTGCCTTTGCTCCTTTGTCCCTGTGTGCCTTCTATTGGAACAGAGTTCGCTATGAATAATCTGGACTAAACAGCTATTCCACGGATTCTAACAATTTAGTATATTTAAGCGGCGGGGCTATGATCTCCATCCCGATGCTGCTGGTGAAACCATGAGGTGGGGTCAGATACGACCATTTTATTCTGCACGGTAGCGCCTGTTTCTCTCCGGAAGGCGGCTGGAACCTTACTTCAATCGGGGCGCCGACAGTAAACTCCGAAGACCTTTGAGGCGCTGTTACAGCATATATGCCGTTTTCAGAAAGGTTTTCAATGGTGCAGGCGTAACGTTTGTCTTCCATGATAAGTTCCGCAGGATAGCTTACGATTTTTCGCTTATGCCGCCTCGCTTCCATGTGGTATTCTACTACAATCTGTTAACAAATTTGTTGTGTTATAGCCCTGATTATTCATGAAGTTGGAGCCATGCCTGCTTCAAAGAAAAATTCATGAATAATCTGGAATAGAGGTGTTGAAGGCGTCTCTGCCTGTTGTCAGTTGCGGGGTCAATTCAGTTTCTTCAATAGCTCTTTCCAGTCCTTGACAACAGTATCCTCTTCAGATCCCTCAAAGCTGAATTTTTTCTCTGCATGTTGTGTCCGGGAAAGCGTATCAGGAGAGGCAATTATTGCATATACGGGAATGCCCTCTTCTTCCAGGTTTGCTGTTATGTCAGCATTGCCTGGCGGAAAGACCGGAAATAAAGGGAATTCTTTTTCCTTGAGCCATAAACGCGATCTTTTCATGTCCATTATTCCGGACAGATAAATGATCATGAACTGCTTGCTCAATTGCTTCAATGCTTCTTTCCCTTCCTTGCTGGGTTCAAAAGAAAAGGGGCGCGTGAACAAAATACTTTCGATCTCAATCAGTATCACCTTGTCTTTTTTTCCTGTAACGAGAAGGGTTCCTTCATCAGATGAAGCGCCTGCAGATATCCGGATCATCTTTACGCCTCTTGCAGATGGAGAATGTCTAATAAATGCGTAGCCGTCGCCTCCGCTTAACGTCCTGCCTATCTGCTTGCCATCAGCGAAAAACTCAACGATCTTGCCGCCTTCAGGGAAAAGCCTGCCTGTCGTGAACGCTTTTAAAGTCCCTGTCTTTCCAAGTGGCATAGCGGAATCGTAAAAAACCACTTCTGCTGAAGCGCATGTCGAGAAGACAAAAATAAGGGTGAAAACTATGATCCCTGATAATGGCAATGACCCATGCTTCAAAATTGACTCCGTTCATAAGCATTGTACGACAGATGCTGTAAAAACAAAAGCCTGTATTGGCAATATCAGCAAGAATTCTGTACAATCAAAAGAGTTTCTGAAACACTGTTATATTATGTCAAACGTCGGCTACATAGGTGCTTTTCTTGGCGGGGTGCTCTCATTCCTCTCCCCGTGCGTGCTGCCGCTTATTCCATCGTATGTTTCGTACATCACCGGAGTTTCCTTTGAAGACTTCAAGTCCGGCGACAAGGCGTTCATACGTCGTCTGACCATTATAAATTCATCAGCTTTTGTAGTCGGCTTTTCCACGATTTTTATCCTGCTTGGCATATCATCATCTTTCATAGGCGCCCTTTTTTCATACTATTACGACCAGATCAGGATCATCGGAGGAGTGATAATTATTGTCTTTGGGCTTTATGTGATGGGCATTCTGAAGCTGAACTTTCTTGCGTCAGACAAAAGGGTGCATCTCAAATCAAAACCGCGGGGGATTTTAGGTTCCCTTGTCGTGGGGCTCACATTCGGCGCGGGATGGACCCCGTGCATAGGGCCGATACTGGGGTCGATCTTGCTGATCGCAGGGACCGCAGGTTCGGCAATGTACGGCTTTAAGCTCCTGCTCGTATATTCCCTGGGGCTTGCCATCCCCTTCATAACCACAGCGCTTCTCATCAATACATTTCTCAGCCACTTCAAAGCGATCCAGAAATATATGAGGGCGATAATGATCCTGAGCGGACTGCTGCTCATAGCCTTCGGGATCACGTTGCTTACGGACAATGTCCATCTCCTGTTGAGCATTGCCCCGGACCTGGGCGTTGAAGAATTGATCAGACGCTGACCACTGCTTTATCACTTCTTTACTCTATCTGCTAAAATATCTGAATGTCCAGACATGAGCTCATAATTGAAGGGGCCAGACAGAATAACCTCCGGAATGTCAGCCTTCGGCTGCCCCATAATACGTTCATCACCATAACCGGAGTATCCGGGTCCGGCAAGTCTTCTCTTGCATTCGATACGATATTTGCCGAAGGTCAGTGGAGGTTTATTGAATCCCTTTCGACATACGCTCGCCTTTTTCTTGAAAAACTTGACAGGCCTGATGTGGACTCAATCCGGAACATACGTCCTGCTATAGCGCTTGAACAGAAAAATCCGGTAAAAACTTCCCGGGCAACGGTAGGTACATCCACTGAGATATATGATTACCTCAGGCTCCTGTACGCAAAGATTGCCCGGCCGCACTGTCACAAATGCGGGAAGATGTTAAAGGCATGGTCGCCGTCATCGACAGCGCAGGAACTGATAGACAAATACAGCGGACAAAAGGCAATGATACTTTTTGATTGTGATGACAATGCTGAAGGGCTGCAGAAAAAGGGTTTTCACCGGTATCGTGAAAAGGCGGCGACGGGATATGAAGTGATACTGGACAGACTTGTGATAAAAGACGAACCACGGCTTGCTGACTCTCTTGAGACTGCATGGGAGCATGGGGGCGGAAACGTCAAAGTGGAAATCGTCCGTGAAGCGCCGGAAAATAACGAGTTGCTCAGATTCAGCAAGGAATTAAAATGCATTGACTGTGGCATTGAGATCATGACTCCCCAGCCGCTTCTGTTTTCCTTCAACCATCCGCTTGGCGCGTGTCCTGAATGCAAGGGATTCGGGAACAGCCTTGAATATGCTGAAGCCAGCATTGTCCCGGACAAAGAACTCTCGCTTGAAAAAGGGGCGATCGAACCATGGAGTAAACCGTCCAACAGGTGGTGGTACAGGCAGTTTGCAAAAGCTGCAAAGGCAAATGGGATCAAGCTGAATGTACCGTATAAAGACCTTCCCGAAGAGACCAGGGAGCTCATCTTTAAGGGTAGTGATGATTTTTATGGAATGAAAGAGTTCTTTGAATATCTCGAAAGCAGGCGCTACAAACTGCATGTGCGCGTGTTTCTCAGCAGATACAGAAGAGGCGTAACGTGCCGGACTTGCGGTGGGGGCAGGCTTCGGCCCGAAGCCCTTGCATATACCATCGGGGGGCTGAATATAGCGCAACTGTCAGCTAAGTCAATAACACAGATGGACGAGTATTTCGCAAGGCTCTCCCTGACAGAGCAGGAGCAGGAGATGTCATCAGAGATACTCAGACAGATCAGGCTCAAGGTCGGTTTCTTCATGCGGGTCGGGATCACCTATCTCACTCTGAACAGGGAGGCAAAGACGCTTTCAGGGGGTGAATCACAGAGGATAAACCTTGCCAACCAGCTCTCCTCGAAACTGACGGGAACTCTCTATGTCCTGGATGAACCAACAGTGGGGCTTCATCCAAGGGATGTCAGCAGGATCTCTGACATACTGAAAGAACTTGCAGATGCAGGGAATACTGTAATTGTAGTAGAGCATGACAAAGCGATCATAGACTTATCGGACTGGATCGTTGAGCTCGGGCCCGGCGGAGGCGGAAACGGAGGGCGGATACTTTTCTCCGGCAGGAGAGAAGATTTTTTAAGGACTGATACCCTTACCGCGCAGTATATGAATAAAGCAGCAGGGATACCTGTTCCGGTTCTCAGGAGAAAGGGCAGCGGGAAGCGCCTTTCCATACGGGGTGCGCACGGGAACAACCTCAAGCACATAGACGTCACTGTACCGCTGCAGACACTGACGTGCATAACAGGTGTCTCCGGTTCAGGGAAGAGCACCATTGTGGAGGATACCATATACAGAGCGCTTGCGCAGTTTTTCAAGATGGAATTTGAAAATCCCCAGCCCTTTGGATCAATAGATGGGCTTGAACATGTGAAAGGGGTCAGGATAATCGATCAGCATCCGATAGGCAAGAGCCCGAGGTCCAATCCAGTAACGTACATAAAGGCGTTCGACCATATCAGAAAGGTCTTCGCGGAACAACCTCAGTCCAGGACTTTTGGATATGCCCCAGGGCATTTTTCTTTTAATACCGAAGGAGGCCGTTGTCCTGCCTGTCAGGGAGCGGGTTTTCAGAAATTAGAGATGTACTTCTTTGAAGATCTCTATATCACCTGTGAAGAATGCGGAGGCCGGAGATACAAGCCAGAGATCCTTTCCGTCACGTATAACGGGAAAAACATTCATGAGGTCCTTGACCTTACCGTTGATGAGGCAATTGTTTTTTTCAAGAACATCCCTCCTCTGCAAAACAAATTAAGGCTGATGTCTACAGTGGGGCTTGGATATTTACGGCTTGGTCAGCCTGCGACCACACTTTCCGGAGGCGAGGCACAGCGTCTGAAGATCTGCGAGGAACTCGGCGTGCTCAGGAGGAGAGATATAATCTACATACTCGATGAACCCACAGTAGGGCTTCATCCCGATGATATCAGAAAACTTCTCGCAGTTTTGAATGAACTTGTGCATGCGGGCAACACAGTCCTTCTGGTTGAGCACAACCTGGATGTAATAAAGAGCGCTGACTGGGTCATTGATATCGGCCCGGAAGGCGGCGACAAAGGCGGCAGCATAGTCGCGGAAGGGACGCCTGAGGATATTGCTAAAGTGGAGGAGTCTCATACAGGGAGATTTTTGAGGGAGTATCTTGCTTAGCCCAGAAAAGCAATTACACATCAGACAACAGACGCAGACGCCTTCAAACCTCTATAAAGCAACAGATCAGTTAAATCCAGGGATCCTGCGATCTGGATTTAACTATACCGCTCAATGCCGAAGACCGGGAGTTTTCAAAGGTGTTGCTGATAGAGTTTTTTCAGGCATCTAAGCCTGTCGTAACATCCTGTCACATGCACTCCTCGCGTCAACTTTACTCTGTGCCTTGACCTCTGTTACATAGCTTTATATAATAACCCCGGTCATGAGGGACATGGCTTTAGTTTTTCCGGTTAAATCAATTTAGAAAATATTGACACTATCATCCCTCGTATTGAGGGAATATTTTTTAACCTGGCTCATTCCAATCTGGATTATTCATAAATTTTTTTGGAGCAAGCCATGGTTCGAGAACATCTTGGAAGCAATAGATCATTAAAGTAACAAATCAGTACACATTCAAACAAAATGTTTTTCAAGTTAAGGATGCTTAAGGTATTGCACAATATGTTCTCTCACCATACTTGCTCCAAATTTATGAATAATGAAAGCGAAGGATAAACCAGGTTAACACAAGGAGGGATATGCGCATGAGGGGACATCGCATTTCTTTTGTTTCAGCAGTATGTTTATTTCTTTATCTTGGTGCCGGCACAGCATCATATGCAAATATGAAAAGTGTTGGCTGGAAGGACGTAAGCAGGGGCATCAGGGATTTTGACATCATGAGGGTAATAGTCAGCCCAGACGATCCACAGACAGTATATGCGAGTTCTGTGAACAGTGTTTACAAAACCACTGATGGAGGAGGCGCATGGGATGAGATATTATCATTCAGGGGAACAGGAAAGACAGTCGATGCACTTGCAGCTGCAACTTCACAAATTGTTTTTGCCGGAACGAGTGAAGGGCTCTTCAGAAGCATTGACAGCGGGACAAATTGGGAAAAAATATTTAACGGGATAGGTGATCCTGAGAGTTTGGTAACCTGTATTGCTGTGAACGCACAAAATCCGGAAGAGATAGTTATTGGCACAGGGTCAGGAATATACCGGACAGAGAATACCGGAAAAGACTGGAGCAGAGGGCACAATATGCCTATCGGAACTCTGGTGACATCAGTTGCGATAGATGCGAAAGAACCTCAGACAATGTATGCCGCTGCAGAAAGCGGAGCATACAAAAGCACAGACCGCGGGATCACATGGAAGAGAATCTTTGTGGAAAACATCTCTGAGAAAACCGGCAGCACACTTTATGAAGATCGGGAGGATGCAGGAAATGAGGAAAGCAGCGGAGCAAAGGTAACATCCGTACTTATCGATCGTTTTGATAATCAGAAGGTATACATTGGCACATCATCAGGCCTTTTTACTTCTGAGGACAGAGGGCTGACATGGAGAAGGGCCGGAGAATCAGGCCTGTACGATCGCGACATCAGGCATCTTGTCATGAGCTCCAGGCACACGGACAATATATTTGCAGCGACGGGTAAGGGAGTATTCCGGTACTTAAAAGATTCCGAAAGCTGGAGCGAGATGAGCAACGGCCTTGTTTCCGCGGGCATAAGGTTTCTGGCAATTTCACATGATATTAAAGACGGGTCTAATGTTCTTTGGGCTGCAGCAGAAAAAGGAATCTTCAAAACATTCCAGCAGAAACTTGCGTATACTGATATTGGAGAGATTGACGCTCAGCAGGTGCTCTCACAATTTGATCATGAACCTGCGATCTCGGAGATCAGGAATGCAGCTATAGAATATGCAGAAGTCCAGCCAGAAAAAATACAAACATGGAGAAAGGCAGCGGCAAAGAAGGCATTACTGCCGGATGTGCGCTTTGAATACCAGAAAAACAAGAGCTGGCAAAAGGGAACCTATTTCTACAGCAACTCAAGTGAGAAATATACAGATGATGATGTCACTCTTGACAGGGATAAAGATTGGTCCATATCCCTGACGTGGAATTTGGGAGAGCTTGTCTGGAACGATGACCAGACATCTATTGATTCGAGGTCCAAACTCATGGTCGAGCTGAGAGATGACATAGTGAATGAAGTCACGCGCCTCTATTTCGAAAGAAGAAAGGTGCAGATAGAGATGCTTCTGCTGCCGGATGAGGACATTAAGGAGAGACTGGGCAGGGAACTGAGGCTTCAGGAGTTGACTGCCGGCATTGATGCGCTGACAGATTCTTTTTTGTCAAAGAGACTGGCTCAGATAAAAAGAGACAGAATATAATTTAAAAATAAGGAATAAAATACTCTCGAAAAAAAAGTTCGATTAGGGGGGTTGACAAAGAATAAAAACGAGTTAAAATAAATTTAGGAACACGGCTTGCGATACCCTGGAGCGGAATAAACCGGAGGACCAAGCAAATTGGTAAGGAGTAGGAGTTAGATAGCGGTGAGCAAGCCTCCATAGTCAGGAGGAAGCCTGAAGCATCTACCGAAGCTCCAAAATAAAAAGAGCTCCAAGGTTTAACGTATCCCAGGGCATCGCTTCAAACTTATAGAGCCATCTGAAGGCAAGATTGGCAACGCAGCAATACGGTGTGCGTTAATAGAACGTACCAATGTATCAGTTGTCCAAGGAAACTGGCCCGAAGATGACTCTATATTATTTTGTCAGCACCCTGCTATAACCCTTTTTGTTCTATTAAACGGGTGAAGCCGAAAATTCTTCTTGTAACTCCCTGGATTCATGATTTTGCTGCTGTAAATATATGGTCAAGACCCCTGGGGATGTGTACATGATGCGACGAATGACTTGTCTCGAGCCGGTCATTTAAGACAGGTCGATAAAAAATTGCAGCAGGAAGAATGCCTTGAAGATATACTTAAGAAATTCGGACTCACACTGGAAAAAATCAATCCGCCGAGGCCATATTATTCACTCGGCTTGTACCAGCACTATCCCTAAAAGACTTTTAGTATGATTACTTATGATTGCTAATCTGTCATTCCGGGCTTGACCCGGAATCCAGTTTTTTTCTGGATTCCCGCCTTCGCGGGAATGACGTTTAATTATTCATATATGTGACCCGATTAGTAATCCTCCCTCTAAAATAAATTGACCGCGGACCGGAACGCCTGCAATGATTCGTCAGAAGACGCGATCCTCCAGTCACATTCCTTGTTGACATCAAACCAGATCAGTGCCTCGACGCGCGGGAAGCATTTTCTCAAAGCATGAAAAGCGTCAGTTATCCACAGCGCTTTGTCCCCCCCGGTCTCTGTGCTTGCTGTCTCTCCTATCATGATCGGACATTTGCTGAGAGTAGTCATTGTCTTATATGCATCCGAGAAAATTTGCTCAAAACTTTGCCACGATGACCATTCCCTGACTGATCCCCAGTTGTATCCGTCAATTGCCACCCAGTCTACAACTTCATCACCTGGGAAATAGTCTTCCATCCTGTTAAATGGCGTCATGGGATAAGAGAAGGCATAAGGGCTCCATACCCATTGTATCCTTGACAAAGCCTCCCTGTTGACAAGCTCCCGAATGTGCTTCCATGCGGCAATAAAATCTTCAGGAGAATTGCTATTTACTGTTCCGCACCAGGGATACCAGTTACCGTTCATTTCATGCATGACCCTCAGAAATACAATGCGCGGGAATGTTGCAAGCTCTCGGGCAAATGACCGGATATAATCATCATATCTCCCAGCCGCAATATTTCTCAGAGCAAAATCAGGTTGGTCATAAGGCCTCTCTGCATCAGGGGGATGCATCCAGGGCTCCCATGTCAGAAGGATATCTCGTGATGAGTTTCTGAAGCGTTCAAGCCACTGCAGATCATCCCTAATAAAACAGCGGTTCCAAGCCCTGTACACGGAAATAATTTGTACAGGTGTTCCACAGGTATTTTCGATAGAGGTAAGCTCAGTTTCTTCAATAGGCTCATAGAGACGGTAGATCCCGAATTTCATTGGTTAATCCTGTTATGGTATTATTCCCCAAAGATCTTAAATTTCATTTGACATCTTTTCATGCACAAAGGGCAGCTCTGCATCGATATTTCTCTGATCGACAAAAACATTACATTATTGCCTTAGAACCCTCATGTATCTTTCACAGTAAATATTCTTTTGCTGATAACGTCTTTTTTTCAAAGGTGTCGCATAGAAATTCTCCGCAGACAACCCTTTGTGCCTTTGTCACTTTGTGCCAACCATTGGAACAGAGTGCTATGAATGATCAGGGATAAGTCTTTTGGGGAATAAGCTTAGGGCAACAAAACGCCACAGGACAGCTATGGTCCATGAGGCCCAGAACACATTAATTACGAGAAACCAGAAATCGTTCCTGATCGTTGTCAGGCCATATGCTATCGCAGCGACTGATAGCAGGATCAGTATGATATGCGGAAGACATTTAAAAATACGTGCGCGAAGCGTGTGCTGCCTGCTGACCTTCTGAGTTACCGTATATTGAGGAAGCCTCTTCCTGCTGAACAATGCTGCAAAAAAAGCGCTGGAGAAAACAGCAAAGAGCCCTGCCTGGGCCTGGAACCTCTTGAAAGTATGCAGCCTGTAGGTTGTGATCCTGTTGGATAACAGATAGAGCAAAAAGTAAGGGGTCCTTGCAATAATGTAATGCCAGAAAGGTTCCCTCAATATAAAATGATGTGTAAAGAGAGCCCAAACAGGAATTATGAAAAATATGGGCAGGAAGATACCGAATACTACATAGTGAAACCCGATGTGGAAATATTGCATCCGCTGATAAAAATCAAGCCCTTTCCTGAAAAGAGGGCTGTCCCATAATATGATGCGTATTGAATCAACAGACCATTGCCACCGCTGCTTCGTATGACTGATTATGTCTTCCGGGGCCGTTCCCTCAGTGTAGCTCTTATCATGATATACGGATCTCCAGCCATTGCTGTGGAGCAGGATTGAGGTGTGCACGTCCTCAACGAAATTCCATGTTGAAAATCCCCCTATGGACTCCACCGCCGTCCTCCTGTACAGGACTCCGCTGCCGCATGAAAATGCCGCGTTGTCATAATCTTTTCCGGACATCATGACGCTGTAAAACACATCATCAGAATTGCACCATGGGTCACCCTTGGGCAGCCTGAAGACCTGTTTGGTCTGGACAAAGCCTATTCCCGGAATACTGAAATAGCCGATAATGCGGTCAATGATCTCAGGCTTTGCGATCTGATCAGCGTCAAGGGCTAAAATGAGATCGCCGCTGGTGAGTTTCAGTGCGTGATTCAGATTCCCTGCTTTTCTGTTTTCATGGGTGGGCCTTCGGATATATTCAATGTGATGCTGTTCGCAGAGTGATCTGACCTTGTCATCCTCTCCGTCATCCAGCACAAATATCTTTTTATTTTCATAAGCGATAGAAACTGCGGCGATCAGGGTTTTTTCGATGATCTCAACCGGCTCCCTGTTGACAGGGATGAAGATATCCACGCTGAAATTCTTTTTTTCAAGCGGCGGCCCTTCAGGCCGGTGATGCCGTTTGGCCCAGAGAACATTTCCCCAAAGGAGAAAAAGCAGGAGAAAGACCGACTCTGTGATAAGGAAGGCGGCTGCCATGTACCAATATTGCCATTGCGCATTAATGTAGCACCATCCGATGTAGATTGAGGCAGACAGGGCCACGGCAATGGAAAAAAACTGTCCTGAAATCCTGTTCTTTCTCTGTTCTTTTTCGCCGTATCTCTGGTACGTTCTTTTCCCGCGGAGGTCGTCTATCCAGTTTTTGATATTTTGCTTCATGAGTAATGATTAAAACCTGTGCTGAAATGCGATAGTATAGTTTGTTGCCCAAAAGCGGTCGCCTTCCTCCAGCCTTTCAACACCCTCGTTCTGGTCAAACCACCGTGCATCAAAGCGCAGTGATGATCGTTCCGTGAACGCATAAGATGCTGAAAGGAAGGCAGACTTTGACAGGCCGCTGCTTTTGGGAGAATATGAAAGCGCAGCTTCTGCACCCAATGAGAGATGCTTATTGAAAGCTTGACGATATTCAAGCCGCAGGGTATGAGTTTCGAAATTAATGGGGTCCCAGTAAGCGGATTCGACGGTATCTTTGCTTCTCGCGACAGGCGCAGGGTCTTTTATATCAAGATAGAAATAATTGTAAGCTGCCCGAAGGTATGGGTTGTCAAGCACCTGATACCCTGCTTCTAACATTAAACTGCGCTTTTCGTTGCCGTCTGAATAGTCGCCGTATACTACTTCACCAGCGAATGACACCTTTGGAGCAGGGTAATACAGGAGATATAACTTGTAGTCATCAGTCTGAATATCGCGAACGACCGACCCAATGGTGACTACATGGCTGTAAATGACGTTGTTAAACGGCAGCACCGTGTCAATAATATCAAAGTGCCTGAAACTGAACTCAGTAAAAACATTTGCTAACGGCTGATAGCGAACGAACAGGCCGCCATTCAGATTTGTATTGTCATTATCATATAAATTTCCGGACAGGCGAGCTAACAGGGTGATGCTTCCGGAAAGCCGGTTTTCCCCCTGAATGAACACGGAATGCCTCAATATATCTTCAAAGCCATCCTGAGAAAAATCTGACAGCACATAACCGGTCTCAAGATGTAACCCTTCTGCAGCAGAAAAACCGAACTCGGCTCCGGCGCTTTTCCGAGTGAAATCAGATGAGTTGGTGTAATATTCTGACAGCACTTTCATTGAAAAAGCAGTAAAAACTGAGAAAGGCTTATCCTGTCCTTTTGTTTGCTGAATCGAACTATCATTGTCCGTAGCGATAGCTGACATGCTGTCTGAGATGCACAATAATAATGCGGTCAGGAGCAGGATGGTTTTATACTTTCGCATTGTTGCAGTGTCCTTACAAAAAGAAGAATGTTAAAATTTCATGAGTGCAAGAAGCAGGAGATATTATAAGGCATAAGCGTTAAATATTAACAGGGGATATAAGCGGGGTTGTTTGAACCTGCGCGGACAGGTCTTATGTCTTGTGTACGGCCTGTTTCAGCATTGACAACATCTTTTTTCTTTGAGACCAGAAAACGAGTGGCAAGGCGCCTGATATAAATAAAAGCACCTGTCCCGGCTCGGGCACGACAGTCACGTCCAGCTTTACACTGCCGGAATTGTCAACAGAGTTAGTGTCATTGATATAGAAATAGAGATTGGCATTTTCTTTAAGTGAAATGGTCATGCCATCAACATTAGAGCGGTAAAAATTAAGTGAATCATTTGCAGTGGATGCGATATAAGCCCCTTCGCCAAAGTTGAAATTGCCGTCATAATCAGCCCATATCTGCACATAATTATTCCACTGATTCCCTCCCCAGTAAGCCAATAAATTATATGCTGAGGAGTCGGGGGCCAACCGTATATCATACAGCCCTTTCTCTAAATATATACTGGTCCAGATCGGGTTTGAGGGGGCATTGAACGGGTCGCCTCCGGATTCCAGCCACCAGTCAAAAGTATTCATATCAGGGTCAGATACAAGTGCATCAAGACTGCTCCATCGAAGTGCTTCCGGGTCGCCATATCGCCACTGGTAATAGTAATTAGTTGTATTTTTATACCTCACATATAGATACGTACTTGTCAGGTTATCTTCCGACCAGCCGGCATTCGCAATGCCGTCGAGGGTTACCGAAGCAGTTGAAGCATTAGAGTATGAGAAAGGGATCAAAGCCAGCATCATAACTCCCAATAACATGTTAACTAACTTTTTTTGCATCTTTATGACTCCTTTAAACCTTGTCTTTGCTCTCTGTAGAAACTGATCATCAGAGTGTTCCAGAAATTGCCACGCAGATATTTATTTGAATAATTACCTGATAAATGGCAAGAATCATGCCTAAAGACCTTAGTTTTGTACGACGAGTTTTATGCTGTTTTTTTAGGAGATTAAATCTTGTGGCGCAATAATGCATTGATGTGACAAGATGGCGGTGACACGGCAACAATGTGCCATGTCACAATGTATGAAATGCTTTGCGCTGTATGATGATCCTTTGTATCAGATATGGTTATCTTGATAATTTTCATTTGCCGTGTTAGTCTTTTTAATCTCATACTAAATTCCTGCGCTTCTATGCATGAGGGCGCGAAAGGACGCGGCGTCAGAACAGGAGGAGGTCTCATGAAGGCGGCGGTTGAGTTGCTTTTATCTGTTCTCATTCTGATTCTGATCATCTCCGGCGCTCCCTCACTGGCCCAGGCAGCAAATCAATCCAGAACATCCTGCTCTGATAATCCGTCACTTATGCAGATGACCCCCACATCTCTTAATACTGGCCAGACTATCCAGTTATCGTTGGTCGGCCTTGATCTTGAAAAGGCTTCTGTTTCTCTGGATCTCGGTGCAGGCATAATTGTCATGGGGAAGCCGGTCGCCAAACCAAGCATAGCAGCGACCAAAATGTATACTGTTTCGGTCAATGTGCTGCCTTCGGCGCCTGCAGGGGCGCATCCTGTAAAGATCAAGTTCTGTAACGGAACACAAACCAAGGAGACAGGTTTGAGTGTCACTGTCATTGCTGCTGCACCTATCATGAGCGACGACAGAATAATCACTGATGACAGAACAGGCGAAACGAACCGTCAGCAGTGCACTGAAAATCCCCGTATTGACCAGATGAATCCCTACACTGCAGTTCAGGGGCAGATGAATCTTCAGCTTGAACTCAGAGGCTGGGACCTGGACAAGCCAGGCATGATGTTTGACTTTGGCGCGGGTATCGTTGTGATCGGGAGGCCCCTCATGCAGAAAAGAGTGTCTGATCGAGTGAATATTTATAAGGTGGGCATTAATGTGCTTCCTGCAGCACCGTCAGGCGCCCATGCCTTGACGATCAGATACTGTAACGGCACAAAGACACTTCAGACGAGAGCAACTCTACTTGTTAATGCCAGCACACAGCAAACACCTGTGGCTGTGCCTCAAATACAGACCTCGCCCGCAGTCTCACAACAGGCAGCGCCCCCAACAATCCCAACAGCTATCCTCGCAGTAGCTCCGAACCAGTGGCAGCCCGGCAAGTCATATCATTTGATAATTACGGGAATGAACCTCGTTTCAGGCATGGAGGTACAGTTTGGAAGCGGGATCAAGAATAAGAGCACATTCACCGTGCTCAGTACAAATCTTGCAAAGCTGCTGATCGAAGTTGAACCATCAGCAAAAGGCAGCAAAAAGGCCCGGATGAGAATGGCATCGTCAGACCCATGGAAGGACACCTCAGCAGTGGCATTCATTCAGACAGTTGAAGCGGCCCAGGCGCCAGTGAAGAAGGCCGCGATCAAGCTTCCAGATTTCAAGCCGGAGCTTGCCATTAAGGGGAAAATTTTTCTTGACGAGCCAAAGTGGCGCGAGATGATCGGCAGCACTGTTCCACCTAAGGGGCCTGACGGAAAGCCGCTCGGTCAGCCAACACCTATATATCAGCAGAAACATCCTGTGCTCAATGATTCCCTCATCTTTGACTGGCATGAGCAGAATCCGGGGACTGCTGAATGGTTCGAGATACGTTTCTTCCGGCAGGGACAACTTATTGCAACACGAAAGATTGAATCCAAAAAATCCTGGTATGGCCTGCCCTTCCCTCCAAGCTCATTCCGTCCGGACGGCCCACTGGTGGGAGAACTGTTGAAGGCAGTCCCGGCTAAATCAGGTAGCAAGGATACGTTGCAACTGGCCAATATGAACGGGATACAGGGAAGCGTTGATCTCGAAACCGCTTTGCCAAAGGCTGACCTGGCTTGGGAAGTGGCGGGTTTTCGGAAATATTCCGGCAACGGCGTGGTCACAACAGCCTCACTTGAAGAGCCTGTCCTGTATGCTGCTTCAGGCCAGCAGGGCAGCGTCATGACGGATGCCCCTGCTGCAAATTTACCGGCCTCACAGGCGCCGGTGATCAAGGAAGTAGAGATATCTGAACGCTGGCCTCTTTATGCTGCTGACAGGCCGACCGGCCTTGCGTGCCCGACTGCGAGTTCCACAGGCGGACTTGATGTGGTAAACATAGACGCTGAGGCTATGAAAAACAAGGGAGGTGTGAAAATCTCCACTGCAAACCATGCCTATGACCGCTTTGCTTTGAGCGGAAAAATAAATCTGGCCAAGAGCCCGTATGCTGCGCATGCGAGCAAGACTCAGACATCAACTCCGGATACGAGCGGATCTTTTTCAGGTCCCTTAGGCGGAAGCGTAAGCTATGGGTCTAAATCCCAGGTGCTCTTTACTACGTGGACCTTCGAGAATGTATTCATAGACTGGGGCGACGGTACAGTTCAACCCCTGAGCATGACACAGGGAGGCGACGCCGGAGACTATAGCCAGGAGAAAGCCCTTGATATAAGCAAAGCAATGGAGAAATATCAGCATGCGTACAAAGAACCGGGGAGCTATACCGTCCGCATATATCAACTTTCCTCTGATGATGTACAGGGCGGCGGCCAGCAGGCAGCTGTTTCCTCTATCTCCAATAATCAGGCTGGCGGCAGTCTTTACCAGTTGGCAATGGGAGCATCAGGCGGTGTGCAGGCAAAGGCTTCTGCTGCTGAGATGGAGTACGGCAAGGCAGTGGCTGACCGTGCCTATATGCTCTTTTGCAAAAACATTATAATCGAGCCCCGCACTGACCCTGATGCAAACGGCCTCTTGCATCTGGTGAACATTGAAGTGCAGGGCTTTCCCAATCCTCCGGGGAATAAAAAGACAATGCCAAAAAAGACAAAGGCCAACACATCGGCCGAACCAGCCACAACCGGCTCTGCTTCAAATAGTGTGTCAGCCGTCAATGCTGCTATTGCTGTGGAAGAGTTATCGCCTCTGTCATTGCTGGGGAACATGCCGGCATACAGTGCATGCGACTACCAGCTCACTGCCGGTGCGAAACTGTCTTATTATGGACAGGGCGACGTAAAACTCACCTGGTTCGTTGACAGCATGGCTCTGCCGTCCGAGGAATTTCCTGTCGGGCCATCCAAAGGGCGGCCAGACAAAGTACTGTCCCAACCACAATCCACATGGGGTGATCCTGTAGTGGATGATCTTGCACCGCTGCTTTCCCCTCCGATCGGCCTTGAGAAGCTGGGAAAACGTGAGGTCCGTGTAGAGGCAGAGGTGGTGCACAAGATCAGCGGGTATGGCCTCATGAATCTGGTACAGGCTGCACTTGGCGCAGGAGGCAAGCAGGACGCTGGATTAGCTCAGGCACTCTCAACTGCGATGAAGCAGGAGGGCGTGAAGCTGGGGGTTCTCTCTCCGTTCAAGACACCAGTCAAAGGTGGGACAGGGCCAATGAGCTTTCTCAATACTCCTTTGGAGCGAGTGGCTGCAGCAGGCCTGACACACCTGGCGGCTAAATTTTCTGAAGGGAACAGTTATGCTCCGTTGAGCGATGTCAAAACCGGGGTAGTGGCAATAACAAAAAAACAGCCGCCCGAGTTCGTACAGTCTGAAACGAGGCAGTACCTTGTTGTGGGATATAATTCGGAACAACCCTGCACCCTGAAATTTCCGGTGAAGGATGGATATTTTCTCGTGGCCGGCCTTCAGGAGCCTGGAGGAAAGTCCAAGGTAACACGAAAGGGCAACAGTTTTAGCGGTCAGGGGGAATTGATCGTTCCTGTACCCACGGTCTCAGGAGTGAAGACGTTGAAGGCGCCAATTACGTTCCAGGACTGGAAGGTCGTGTCTGACGGTGTGTCAGTGGATTCAGGAACCTTTGATATAACAAATAGCGGACTGCCTGAGACGCTTCTGTCTGGCCTGAAAGGCCGCTTCAGCCGACTTAAAGGCGCAGCAGGAGACCATGTGGATGCCTGGCTCGATGCGCAGCTTTCAAACACGGCACTGACCAAATCAGCATCACCCGGCGCGGTGCCGGAATGGAAAGGAGTAATGGCTGCGCTGAGTCCTGCGGGCGACTGGTTTGCAGCAGGCACACCAATGCCTGAGATCCTGATATACGATACCGGGTTCCGTATTACACCCGCTTCAGCAAACCTCGATCTTAGCGCAAAAGAGGGTGCACAGGTCAGTTCAAACTGTCAGGGAGATGCAGGCATTGCCTGGCGCGGAGTACAGTTTGGCAGTGGCACTGTTCTGAATTTTTATAATTTCGATCTGCCCGTTGCACCACCTCAGACGCAGGTGAGTGACTGGGCCATTGATAGTGCAGGGATATGCGGCAAGGCGAATACCGGACAAGCCTCCCATCAGTGGCTTAAGGGGAAGATCAGCTGGTCTAATATAGCTGCCCAGGCGCAGGGAGGAAGCTTTAAGGCTACCTATCATGACCTCATAGTTCATGTCCCGTGGCTTAATGTAGACCTGAAAGGATCAGCAGACCCTGTGATAACTGGCGGAAAAGGCCAGGGCACAGGCGGTATAACACTTGCACTTACAGGCGGGCCAAAGACTGTGAAGAATGGGCCTGTTACCCTGAAGGCTGACAATATGCTTTTCACTACATTAAAGGGCATTGGTCCGGTCGTGCAGACTGATACCTGTTTTGACTTTCAGGGAGAGAAGCAGGCATTTGCAAAGGATGTCTGCGTTAATGGATTGCACTATGGCCTTGACGGCAAGGCATATTTTGCAGACGGCAAGCCACATGCTGTTCAACTTACCGGCAAGAAAGGCAACATTGCTCAAAGTACGGTCGATCTGAAGAGCGTTGTCATCACTGCATCTGCCGGTAGTGAGAACCGTCTCGGTTTTGCTTTTGATACGGATCTGACCATATCAAAGGTCCTGCAGGCTGCGAAAGCGCCTGTGTCTTATTCAATTACAGAATCCCCATCAGGCGTGTACAATGGTACGGGGCCTGTAACCGGGTCGGTAACGGCTATCCAATTTGTATCGCCCAATATCAAGGCAACTATTACCCCCGTATATGCCGGGCCTACTGATGGAAGCGCCGGATTAAATCCCGTGCAGTTTGCGATGGATAATAGCTCAGGTATGAGCGATGCACCTTTTCAGATAGCGCTGGCAACACCTTCCAATATTATCTACAAGGGAAGTGTAGATCTGACACCGTTTGAGCTCGGAGTGCCTGTAAAAGGGGTGTTCGTATTGGGCTATCAGGGCGATACCGATTTCTGGGCTGCCAAGGGCACCTTTGTTTTTCCGGCTTCAGGGGCGCCGCTTGTACCGCCGCTTGTAAACATGTTTGAAGTTGGAGGCGGTCTTGGGTATCATGTAACACGGGCCTCTCTCATTGATGCCAACCTTGAGTATGTGCAGTTCAGCAGCGATTCAGTGCCGGTTTTTAATGCGCATACCCTCATCGGTTCCGGATGGGACGGTGGCTTTACTTTTGCTGTGAAAGGAGAGCTCACCATAAAGACTGGAGGCAGCGATTCAGGTGTGGGCATGAATTACGATGCGTGGCTCCTGTCATCGAGCCATGGCGGCAAGGGCGATCTTTACGGCGACCTTACTTATGGCGGCGGCGCCTTCTCCGGCAACATGAACGGCCATCTGAGCATCTTTGGGACTGACGCCGTATATGTGGAGGCAAAGAATAATGCGATCGCTTTTTCCGTGGGCAATGGCGACTGGTATTTTAACCTGGGCAGTGAAGGCAATCCCGTGACAGGCCATGTACTTGTTGTTGATGCCGGAGCCTGGATGAATCTGAGCAAGTCAAAAGGCCTTCATGTGGGAGCCAAGGCTGACAAGCGCTTCCCTGACATTACATGTGATAGCGGCACGTGTGCTTATGTTCAGGGCAAAGTAAAGGTTGATGCGGGTATCAATCCCTCGCCCTTTTCCCTTTCTGCCAAAGGCAATGCAGGGGTGGATGCAAAGGCCTGTGCATCAGGGTTTTGTCTGGGCGCTGGGGTAGATGCAAGCGTCCATGCAGGAGTGCCTCCGCCGTCATTAGGGTTTGCCTGTAATCTGAATGGCTGCCCGATCGGCAAGCTGAGTGTAGGACTGGACATTCTCCCTGCGCCAAAACCGAACATAAGCGCCAGTTTCTGCAGCCTGGCTGAAGCTGGAGAGGCTATTGCAACGGGCATTGAAAACCTGGGAAGTGCGCTTGAGGATTTTGGCGAGAGCGTCGGAGATGCCATAACCTCGTGTTTGGGACTCTGCTGACATGCGGCATGACTATACATGACCCGGCTTATTCATAAATTTTATTTGGACAAGCCATGGTTCGAGAACATCTTGAACGCAATGGATTATTAAAATACTTAACAATGCATATGCAAACAGAATATTTCAGAGTTATGGATACTAAGGTATTGCTCAATATGTTCTCTCACCATACTTGTCCAAAATTACGCATAACTCAGAGCAGATGCAGGCTTTACATGTTGAGAGGGAATGAATTGATAAAGAGAACAATAATACCGTTACTCATAGCATTTTTAATCATGGGAAATGCGCTGCCGCTCTTTGCGCAAAGCGGGGTCAAGGCACAGGCATACTCTGCATCAGACGGTGAGGGCGGGGTAAGACTCATGTGGTTCGTGACGCCGGACCGCTGGCGCGGGGGATGGCGTGTAGAGGATGAAACAGGCAAGATGCTTGCCGATAAAGTAATCCCCGGCAGAGCGGATGCAATGAAGGTCCTTAGTGCTTCATCTCAGGCAGAGATCAACAGCATCATGCAAAATACAGGAGAGCGGAACAGTAAGAAAAGCGGGGCAGCGCAGGATATTGCATTTGGTATGCACGTGTTTGCAGACTGGAACTTTGCACAGGCCGCAGGTCTCGCCGTGGAGTTGAAGGGATTAGAGAAGCGCCGCACCTCATTTGTTGTCCGCAGACTTGATAATAATGGCAAACCTGACGGCGCTTATCTGAAGACAGAACCTGTTGACCTTGCGAAGGCAGCCCCGCCACCGCCATCGCCGCGGGAATTCAGGGCAGAAGCGTCAAAGAACGGGGTGAGCCTCTACTGGCGTCTTGCGCGGAACCCACTGCCTGTTTTTGCCTATGTAGTGGAACGTGAGGACAAGGGAGAGATTCGCGCCCTGACAGATACTCCCCTTCTTCTTGGCAGTGCCTGGCCGGAGAATTCTCCGGCATTTATTGATGACCAGCCTCCTCTGGAGCAGGATGTGGTCTATCTTGTCCGTGCAGTTGACGCGCTGGGAAGACGCTCCAACCCTGTTGCAGTAGGTATTTTTTCGCCTGATTTTTCTGCTCTTGACGCGCCTATGGATGTGAAGGCAGAAGCGCCTAAAGCAAATACAGTAGAATTATCATGGAAGGCAAACAGCAGTTCCAATACAGCCGGGTATCTTGTGGAACGTTCGTACCAGCTCTCCGGCCCGTACGAGATACTGACGCCAGAAGGAGTGAGCCGCGGTACAACGAAGTATCAGGATAAGGGCCTTCGTGCGGGGACTACTTATTTCTACCGTGTGCGGGCAATCGGGTCCAGAGGGGATACGGGGCTGCCGGGTAGTCCTGCAATGGCGGTAGTCCGTGGGGATGCCTTACCAGCGCCGGAAAACCTTGCCACGGAAACAGGGCAGACCCGCATTCGGCTGACATGGGAAGCGGTCTCTGCTGCATCAGGCTACCACGTGGAACGGCGCACCGGAAATAACAGCCCCTGGAGCCGTCTCACAGGTATTCCATTGCCTGATAGCCTCTATGACGACCATGTGGGCTACAGCCCGGGCGGCAAGTTTGAATATCGCGTTCTTGCAGTTGGCTACGATGGCCAGGATGGAAAGACCTCACGGACGATCGAGGTGATACTGCAGGATACTGTGCCGCCGCCGCCGCCACGCTTTACTGCGGCCAGCGGCGAGGGAGGAAAGGTAGTAATCGCATTTTCACCTTCGTCACCTGAAGAGGACACAGCTCAGGTGCTGGTGCTGCGTTCTGATCAGCCCGAAGAACAGGGACTGGTGATAGGAGATCCACTTTCAGGCAGGGAGCGCAAGTTTGAGGACAAATGGGTGGAGCCGGGACGACGTTACTATTACCGTCTTGTAGCAGTGGATGCGAGCGGAAATCGGAGCGATCCTGGCGAAGCAGTGGGGATAACCATAGGACATGCACCTCTGCCTAAGCCTGATGCGCCCAAAGTTGCCTATGAAGACAAACCCTTTCCACATGTGCGCCTGCGATTTGATGAGCCGCCAAAGGGGCTCAGGGTTATCGTAGAGGCACAGACCAGCGCAGGAGCATGGCTCTATATATCAGGGCCGGTCACAGGCAAAGAGGCCATAGACCTCGATCCCGGCAAGGAAGCCAAACGTTACCGCCTGCGTTATCAGGATGCAGGAGGCGCTGTGGGCCAGGCCTCTCAGGAGGCCGCGCTTTCCGGACGCTAATGCCATAGAAGAACTTAATGTTATTGATGTATACTTAATCTCTTTAGAAAAAGTCAGTTCCTGAGCAAATACATTCTGAACAAAATGACAAAAAAATTAGCCGCGAAGGCACAAATTCACAAAGTAAAAGATTGTTTTGGAAAAAATTCGCGCCTTGGTGTCTTTGTGGCAAAAAACTTAGTTCCGTTTTTACCGGATTAGGGGGATTATATGAGAACTTATCTGTTGGCTGTAATTGTCTGTGTTGCTGTAGTGATGTCTGTTTCTGCTGATGCGTTGTCTCAGAACGAGGTGATCAATGTGGTCGCTCCCCAGAATGCCTCTGAGGTGATCGGCAAGAAACCTGAGATCAGGATAGAGTTCAGCGTTCCTGTTGACCCGGCGAGCATTATCGTGATCCTTGACGGAACAGATGTGGCCCAGGTGGGAACAAAAAACGAGAGGTCTTTTGTCTACACGCCAATAAGCGCATTGCCTTCAGGTTTGCACAATCTAACTGTTATCGCGAACGACCAGAGCGGAAATCCTTATCAAAAAGATAGTACATTCCTGAGCCGCCATACTACTGCATTTGACGAAGCATACTCCAATAACGAAGTCGCGGCGATCTACGAGTCTGCTGTCATGAAACCGGAACGGTCTGTGACCACTCCATATTCGAAAATAGAGGGAAACATCAGCACCGATTCAAAACTGAAGACCAAAGATTACGAGTTGGGATTCACAGCGAATCTGAGATATTTTGACCAGAGCCTTCCGGCGCTCTCCTCAGTGCTCTCCTCAGGGACGAATACTTCCACTCAGGACCAGAACCTTCTGAAAAAGGGTCT
The DNA here is from genome assembly GCA_003599425.1 of Nitrospiraceae bacterium. Taxonomy (GTDB): domain Bacteria; phylum Nitrospirota; class Thermodesulfovibrionia; order UBA6902; family UBA6902; genus SURF-23. Next base: position 21,998 of record QZKC01000004.1, read on the forward strand.
CAGCCTTGCCAACTTCTTATTCACTGGTAAATATATGAAAGACCCGTTCACGGCAACAGCCGAGCTTGGTGATGTCCAGGCAAGCGAGACACAAAATACTGTCTCAGGACTTGCCCGCCGCGGAGGCAGGCTGATGCTCGAATACGGAGACGCAATGCTGAGCGCCTTTGTTGTGAAGGGCGAACGCGTGGCGGGATTTTACGGAGGCTTCGGCATTGATGGGTCGAGCGATGACCATATCTATGGCGCATCGGCTGCTGTTAAGTTCATTGATAAGAAAGCGGAGTTCAAGGCAGTCTACGTTAGCGGCGGAGAACCGCCCTCTTCTGTAGGTACAGCAACCTCAGCAAGCATACCCACATCGACTCCGGGCCTCGTGAAAGACGGCACTCACACAAAAGGCGACGTGATCGGCGCACAACTCGTGACCGATTTCTTTGAGAACCGTTTCAGGACAGAGATCGAAGTCGATTCATCAAGATTTGATTTTGATGTGCAGGATTCAGTTAATGAGGAAAGCGATGTTGCCTATCGCGCAAAGGCTGACGGCCTGCTCGGCCGCTATAATTACGAGGCGAAATATGAGTTTTACGGAAGGGATTACGCAGTGATCGGCAATCAGGGCGCGATGAAGGATTCACAGCTCTTCAGTTTTATGAACGGGCTGGTACTTGAAGGCCACAGCATGACACTCTCCCTTGCACGGACAAATGATAACGTAGAAGAAGACTGGACGCTTCCCCGCATTGTGAAAAAGGACGGGATGCTCACATACAGTTTCATGAAGATACCTCAATTGCCGGTTACACTTGTGTATCAAAAGAGCCTGCAGGAGAGCTCTCATGAACCGGACGGAACGAATGAGATCGACATTATGACAGATACAGCAACAGGATCAGTGAGCTATGTGGCTGGAGGCTTCAGTACATCATTTACTGCTGTATATTCACTGCAGAATGACAGGACATCAACAAATGCCGATACACGGACGACCACCTATGTGCTTGCACCGGCATATGCTACACCTGTCTTTTCTATAATGCCCATGGCGTCATGGAACAGGACAAAGGATACGGCCAGTGATGTAAGGACCGACACTTATACGGGCGGGCTGAATCTCTACAGCAGGTTCTTCAATGACCGCATAGCCTTTGACGCCGGAGGCACCTACACAATCGTCCGGAATGATAGTGATACGTTAAAAACTAATGACTTTAATGGCACCCTGAGAGTAGGATACAATATGAAACATTGTTTGAAATGGCTTACAGACCCGATGGTCGCGTTAAGAGGGCAGTATGTGCGGCATGTAGACAAAGTGGACCATTCAGCCGACGGGGACGAGTTCCTTCTCTTCCTTGTGCTGTCAACAACAATACCGATTTCTCTTTAGTCGCTTAATGGTTAAGCTTTTGACAAAATGATAAGTAAATTAACCACTAAGGCACAAAGCCACAAATGAAAAAACTGTTTTGTAGATCATTCGTGCCTTAGTGTCTTCGTGGCAAAAAACCTTGGTTCCGGCTTTGCCGGGTTTAGGAGGATGAAAATGAAAAAAATATATTCACTCGTAATTGCGATCATGATCTTTTGTGCTGGGTATGCTGAGGCGGTGGTGGGCACAGTATCTCCTCCATCAATTTCCGTGACGCAGGGCATTTCAGCAACATCAACTCTGGTCTATAGGCTGAGCGATATTGCAGTGGCTGACTGCCAATACCGGTCAAGCAAGGGCAGCTTCATTAGTGGAAGGAGTTCACTTCTTGAAGAAAATCCTGCTGCGCTTACTGTCATCGTTCCTCCTGCGATCAACAGCGGCTCGGCTACCGAGACGCTCAGGATCCCGGCTGGCCTCATCGAGAAGGTGTTGCGGCAGAATGTCCGTACGTTTACATATACTCGTGTATTTGAGACGGATACCTGTGATGATGTTTCAGTAACAATGAACGTGACTATCTCGATCACAGGCGAGGCTGCAGCGGAATTCGGCATAACACGGATGGAGCTCTACTTCGAAAACAGGCGGCCTGAGATCACGCTCGAGAGAAACATGCCTGACCTGAAGGCCTTTGCGGACATCCGGTTTGTCGGCTCAGGTCTCCTTGAGGGATACTGGGAGGTTGACGGAAGGCTTATCAGCCGGGAGTTCCGCCATCTCACTTATGGAAGGAGTGTAACGCTTCAGTCACAGCAGATTCCCGGCCTTCCGACTTTTGATGAAGGTTCTCATATCGTTCGTTTTGTGGTTACCAAACCCGCTTCTGACATTGCTACGCCGTTCATCGTCTATTTCGTCACTCCCAAGGAGGCCAGGATACGTCAGATCCCGCTTTTGCTCCTTGATCCAATTGAAGGAGGAAATGCCGGCGCTGCGACGAAATTCTCCTGGGACAAGCCTGCCGGTGCGGACATCTTCCTTATCTCTTTCTACGAAGACCCGGATGGAACGCCTGTTTTCTCTGCCTACACACGGGAGCCGTTCTATGTGCTTCCCAAACCTGTTGTGAGCATGGTATTTACTGCTGAGAGGCAGTATCTCTGGAAAGTGGTCGGATTTGATACAGAGAGCCAGGAGACGAGCGAGAGCGGCAAGAGGACATTCATCATCAAGTAAGTTCAAGGCTCGTCTCGGCGCAACTACAGACATACTGCACAGGATCAAGTACCGCATTTGACGGATGAGTAAGGATTCATGTATTCTTATGTTATCCTGTCATTTCATCTTGACTACCCTAAACTGTTTTTTTCGTCAATAAAGGCTAATCAATAAAAGGAGGCGGACTATGGCAATGCGTTCCGGCATGTACAGCAGCAATAAGCGGAAGAAGGAGTTAATGCGGCAGAAAAAACAGGAAGAGAAAAGACTGAAACGTCATAAAAATGTTAAGTCTCCCTCTCAGGACTCAGAAGAAACTGGCTCGATCAACACTGCTTCCGAATCCGGTGTAGATACGTCAGGGACAGAAATTAATTAATTTAACAAGTAACAAATTCAAATTTAAAAGGATAACAGCATGGATAAGAAACACTCATTAGGCGGAGATATTGAAGCAATGTGTACAAAATGTAAATTGGAATTAGGCCATACAATTATTGCTATGGTTGATGATGTCCCTGAAAGGGTCAAATGCAATACCTGTAACGGGGAACACAACTATCGTACTAAGTCACCTAAAAAACCCCGTACAAGGTTAATGGACGCTGACCGGAAAGCAAGATCACGTGAAGCACATTACAATGAACAGATGTCCAGGATAACTGGCGGAGACCTGTCCAAGGCCAAAAAATACAGCATGGAAGACAATTTCAAAAAAGATGAGTTAATAGACCACCCTGCATTTGGGCTCGGGATAGTCTTATCTGTAACTCAAAAAAACAAAATGGAGATTCTCTTCAAGGATGGGCCCAAACTGCTCATTCAAAACAGGGAAGCGGCAGTGCAATAAGGTGACGCTCTGTGGATGGGACCAGGCGTTCGGACATAAAACCGGGGTTGCGTGTTTCGATAGTATTGAAACAGGACCAGAGTACCGCAAAACTGACAGAAGGAATTGTAAAAGATATTTTAACCAAATCTCCGACGCATCCGCATGGGATTAAAGTCCGGCTGGAAAACGGGGAAGTAGGACGAGTTAAAGTTATTCATTTATCGGGCGCCTTGCCCACTTGATAATGAAGTTGTTGGACCGAAGGAGTACCTTGCGAAACCCCGCCTTGATGTCTTTGAGACCCCTGCGCTTTTAAACTTCCGTTTTTCAGTTCTTCCCCCGTTATTTCTCTTCTGTTTTGTTGTGGAGAAAGCATGCTTTCTGCGGTGTTGCGGTTCACGCTGTGTATGTGCAAATTCGGGATCACGTGAAGCCGGCATTTTATAAGTTAAGCCCTCAACTGTGCGGCGTTCAATTTTTTCACCGAGTACGCGTTCGATGCTGCGCACCATGTCACCGTCTTCACGGGTAATGAATGTGAAGGCATCGCCGGTCCTGGCAGCGCGTCCTGTGCGGCCTATCCGGTGTGTGTACGCATCAATGGTATCCGGCATGTCGTAATTGATGACATGGGATATGCTTGAAACATCAATGCCGCGTGCTGCTATGTCTGTTGCTACAAGGACCTGATACTTGCCTTTGCGGAATCCGTCGAGGGCGGCCTGTCTCCTGTTCTGCGATAAGTTCCCCTGCAGCGATACAGCCCGGTAGCCGGACTTTTCCAGTTGCAGTCCCACGTGCCTGGCGCGGTGCTTGGTGCGCGTAAATACCAGTACAGAGTCCGTGTCAGTATGGCGCAGCAGTTCAAGGAGAAGTGCGGTTTTGAATTGCTGATCAACCGGATAGAGCGCGTGTGCAACAGTGTTCAGAGGCGCAGTGTGATTGACCTGTACCGTTACCGGGGCTTGAAGGACTTCATGAGCCAGTCTCCGGATATCATCAGGCATGGTTGCTGAGAACAGCAGCGTCTGTCTCTGGCCCGGTATATGCGTGATGATCTTCCTGATGTCAGGGAGAAAGCCCATGTCAAACATCCGGTCTGCCTCGTCAAGCACAAGCACTTCCAGTTGTGACAGGTTGATAGTGCGCTGATTAATATGATCCAGCAAACGGCCCGGGCAGGCAACAACGATCTCCACGCCGCGGCGCAGTTTCTGTATCTGCATGTTCATGCTGACGCCGCCGTAAACCGTTGCGCTCCTGACCCTTGTCTGCTTTCCCAGAGTTCCGATCGCCTCGTGGATCTGCTCAGCCAGTTCACGCGTTGGTGCAATGACGAGTGCACGCACACAGCCGCGCGGCCCCTGCATCAGCCGGTGCAGGATCGGCAGTACAAAGGCGGCTGTCTTGCCGGTGCCTGTCTGTGCCAGTCCCATGACGTCCTGTCCTTCAAGGATTGGCGGTATCGCCTGCTCCTGAATCGGGGTCGGCGTCAGATAGCACGCGGACTTTACCCCGGCCGCAACATTAGGGTGAAAATCAAATTTGTTAAATTCCATAAATTTCCTTCTTTCTTTAGTTCTGCGTTCGGGGGAAAAATGCCAGGGTATATCTGAGGGATTACAATGACGTAGTTTTCATCCGTGTACTGCAGTTATTTGTTGTCTAAGAGTACCAGTTTGGCGAAGTTGTGTCAAGTTTTGCCTGCTTATAGTCAAAATCCTGTAAAATAATCCTGTGGGAAATTTATCAATTGAAAGAGATGTCATTATTATAGGCGCAGGCGCTGCGGGACTGATGTGCGCGATCGAAGCAGGGAAACGCGGGCGCAAGGTGTTGGTGCTTGACCATGCCTATAAGCCGGGGCAAAAGATCCGCGTTTCCGGAGGCGGAAACTGCAACTTCACGAATATCAACACGAGGCCGCTGCATTATATCTCCCGAAATCCCCACTTCTGCAAATCGGCCCTGAGCCGTTTTACCCCCAGTGATTTTATTGAATTGCTCAAAAAACACCACATTGGATATCACGAAAAAGAATTAGGGCAGATGTTTTGCAATGAAGGCTCAGTCGCGATCCTCAATATGTTGAGAAAAGAATGCGAGGCAGCAGGTGTTGAACTACATACAAACTGCCGGATCTCAGAGATCAACAAACAGAGTCCTTTTAAAGTGATGACCGCAAGCGGGACATTTCTCTCGGGATCGCTTGTGATAGCAACGGGCGGACTTTCATACCCTAAACTTGGAGCAAGCGGGTTCGGCCACAGGATCGCTGAAAAGTTCGGCCTTAAGCTCACACCGTTAAAACCTGCCCTGGTCCCCCTGTTGTTCAGCCGGAAAGACCTCGTGGTTTTTAACAAGTTAAGCGGTGTCTCCGTAAAAGTTAAGGTGGGCTCTAATAGCAAGGAATTTTACGGGAACATGCTTTTCACGCACAAGGGATTGAGCGGACCGGCGATACTCCAGATATCATCATACTGGAATAACGGGGACACCATTCACGTCGATCTGCTGCCTGACATTGATGTCCTTAAAGTGCTTGCTGAAAATCGCCGAAGCAGAATGGAAATGAAGAACCTGCTCTCACGCTATTTCCCAAAAAGATTCATTCAAATATGGTGTGAAATGTATATCAGGTCAAAACCAGTATGCCAGTATTCTGACATGGAGCTTGAAGATATCAGTGGACGCCTTAAAGACTGGAAGATAAAACCGTCCGGCACGGAAGGATACAATACTGCGGAGGTCACTCTCGGCGGAGTCGATACGGATGAACTGTCATCCAGGACTATGGAGGCAAAAAAGGTTCAGGGCCTGTATTTTGCCGGAGAGGTTATCGATGTGACGGGACAGCTCGGAGGGTATAATCTGCAATGGGCCTGGTCCTCGGGTTATGCAGCTGGACAGTATGTATAGATAATATGAAAAAAATTATACTTGCATCAGCATCGCCGAGGAGAAAGGATATCCTGAAAATAACAGGCCTGAAATTCTCTGTCTGCGCCAGTGATTATGAAGAAGACCTGGATTTGCCTTTAAGGCCGCAGGCACTCGCAAGGTTCCTCTCACGCAAAAAGGCTGAGGCTGTAGCACATAGATACAGGAACGCTGTGATCATAGCTGCAGACACCTTTATTGTCTTTAATAATAAACTGCTCGGCAAGCCCCATACCGCTAAAGAAGCTGAAAAGATGCTTAAAATGCTCAACGGCAAAAGACATTCGGTCATCACCGGGTTTACCATTATGGATCCTGCCGTTAAAAAAACATTATCACGCTCGGTTGAAACAAAGGTCTATTTTAACAAGCTCAGCATGGCAGAAATAAACGCATACATCGAATCAAAAGAACCGCTCGATAAGGCAGGTGCATACGCAATCCAGGGGCTCGGAGCGGTGTTCATCGAAAAAATTGACGGGGATTTTTTTAACGTAATGGGACTTCCCCTGTGCGCCCTGACCGAAAGCCTGAAAAAGTTCGGGGTTTATGTTTTGAAAGATAGGGTAGGCTGTATAATAAAAGATTAACCTTTCAATAGTACGCCATTAATTTCTTGCTGTTTATCATGCGTTTGATTAAAATTAACCATTGATTTTTTGTTGGAGCAACGGGGCTTATTTTATTAGGCACATGACATAACTCTTTCCCTTATGATTATCGAGACGATTGTGGAGAGCCAGGCTTTAGAGAATGGCAATATCAAGAATAATTAACCATGTCTAATCATCACGATCACGCAAATCTGATTTGGCAGATTGCGGACTTACTGCGCGGACCTTATCGTCCGCCGCAGTATGAGCGCGTTATGCTGCCAACGACTGTTCTCCGCCGGTTCGACTGCGTACTCGCACCGACGAAGGTTAAGGTGCTGGCCGCATACGAGAAGCACAAGGACCGTAAGCTTGGCGAAGGGCTCGACACAATACTCAACAAGGCCGCCGGTCAACGTTTCCATAACCACTCGCCGCTTACCTTTGAAAAGCTCAAGGGCGACCCAGACCACATTGACAAACACCTCGTCAGCTACATCAACGGGTTTTCGGCAAACGTTCGCCGCATATTTGAATACTTTGAGTTCAGCAATGAGATAGAAAGAATGCGAGAGGCAAACATTCTTTATCTCGTCGTTTCTAAGTTCTGCGAAGTAGACCTGCACCCAGACACGGTGCCAAATGAAGAGATGGGGCTGATCTTTGAAAACCTGATACGCAAATTTAACGAGCTTGCCAATGAAACTGCCGGAGACCACTTCACCCCGCGCGAAGTTATTCGCTTGATGGTTAACATACTTTTTATCAACGACGACAAGCTACTTACAACACCCGGCACCGTGCGAAAGCTACTCGACCCTGCGAGCGGGACTGGTGGAATGCTTGCCGAGGCGCAGAACTATATGCGCGAGCATCATTCAGCGGCGAAGCTCTACGTTTACGGCCAGGACTATAACAAGCGGGCATTTGCCACAGCCGCATCTGACATGCTCATCAAGCAGGTTGATCACAACGGGGGCGGAGATAACGTCAGATACGGCGACAGCTTTACTGATGACCAGTTTCAGGAAGAAAAATTCGACTACTTCCTGACTAATCCTCCTTTCGGTGTGGACTGGAAGAAGCAGCAGAAAGATATACAGAATGAGCACGATAAATACGGTTTTGCCAAAAGATTCGGCGCAGGGTTGCCGCGTGTCAATGACGGTGCACTTCTTTTCATGCAGCATATGGTCAGCAAGTTCGAGCCGGTACTTCCTGACAAACATAAACACGGTTCACGGCTTGCCATCGTCTTCAGCGGCTCACCGCTATTTACCGGCGGCGCGGGTTCGGGCGAAAGCGATATTCGCAAATGGATAATCGAAAATGACTGGCTGGAGGCAATCATTGCCCTTCCGGAGCAGATGTTCTACAACACCGGCATTGGGACGTACATCTGGATTGTTACGAACCGCAAGGAGAAACGGCGCAAGGGTAAGATACAACTTCTTGATGCTCGCAATAAATGGCAGCCCGGCGGCAGCGAAGAATCCAAGCGCAGTCTCGGTGATAAACGTCGGCATATGTCGAATCGAGATATTTCCGAGATCGTGAAGTTATATGGGCGCTACGGTAATACAGACACTTCAAAAATATTTGATAACACTGATTTTGGTTACATCCGTGTCACAGTAGATAGGCCCTTGCGTCTTTGTTATCAAATGACTGTTGATGACAAGGCCCGATTTCTCAACTCATGTCCGCACTTACAGGATGACGTTCAGGCTATTGACAAGGAGTTGGGCCGGAAGTCGCAACGGGATTGGAGCGTTGTGAAAGAACGTATTCTCGACATTCTCCACGAGCGACGTTCAAAGTGGAAAGCAACAGAGCACAAACTATTCCGTGACATGTTCACACTGAAAGACCCCAATGCGGAACCGGTTCTTAAAGGGGGCCACTACGAAGACTATGAACCAGACGCTGATTTGCGTGATTTCGAAAACATCCCTCTTAAGGAAGACATAGATGAATACTTCAAGCGCGAGGTCCTACCCCATGTGCCTGATGCGTGGATGGACAGGAGCAAGGACAAGATCGGTTACGAGATTAACTTTAACCGTCACTTCTATCGCTTTACTCCACCGCGACCATTGGAAGATATAGACTCAGATCTAAAGCAGGCAGAGGAGGAGATTCTGCGGTTACTGCGGGAGGTGACAGAGTGACGCTTCTGCACGATCAGCCTAAGACGGCAAGAGAACTAGAGTGGCTTGAAACAATACCTGCTCACTGGAAAATCGACCGATTGAAATGGTCGATTTCCGGCATATTCAACGGTGTGTGGGGTGACGAGCCCAACAGCCTTGAAGATATTGTCTGCATTCGTGTAGCAGACTTTGACAGAACGCGTTTCAAAGTGGCCGAAGATTCACTGACGTTACGCGCAGTCGCGGCTAAGGACCGCATGAACCGAATTCTCCTGAAGGGCGATCTGCTTATTGAGAAGTCCGGGGGCGGTGAAAATCAGCCTGTCGGTTGCGTAGTGCACTTTGACCATGACTATTCTGCAGTTTGTTCTAATTTTATTGGAAGAATGCCCGTTGCCACTGACATGTATCCACGATTCTGGTCATATGTGCATGCATTCTTGTATGCGGAACGCATGAATGTTCTCGCCATAAAACAGACCACTGGAATTCAAAATCTCGATGCCGACTCGTATTTCAATCTCAAGGTGCCATTCCCTCCGTTCGTAGAACAACGCGCTATTGCCGAGTACCTTGACCGTGAAACTGCAAAAATAGATGCGCTGGTAGCCGCGAAGGAAAGACTGTTGGAGACTCTGGCCGAAAAGCGGAAGGCACTTATTACAAATGCCGTCACACGAGGGCTGGATGCCAAAGCACTTTTTCGCGATTCAAACATCCCATGGCTCGGCAAGATTCCAGCACATTGGGATATATGGAAGACCGGTCACTTTTCTCAAGTCGGAAACGGTTCCACTCCAAGCCGTGAGAACAGTGAATACTGGAGTAACGGTACAATCCCGTGGCTAAACAGTGCTGTAGTCAATCGCGATGAAGTAACCGACGCTGAACAGTTTGTCACAGACATTGCATTTAGGGAATGTCACCTGCCAATGGTCTCTACTGGTAGTGTTCTTGTAGGTATTACTGGGCAAGGGAAAACTCGTGGCCTATCAGTTGTTCTTTCATGTGAGGCCACCATTAACCAACATATTGCATTTATTACACCTGATAAGGAACGCGCCGACTCTTGGTATTTACGATGGCTGTTATTCTCAGCCTATAACTACCTCCGTGCTATCAGCGATGATACAGGAGGAACAAAGGGTGCATTGACCTGCGAAGAATTGGCGGGGTTGCGAGTTCCTCTCCCGCCCCTCTCCGAACAACGCGCTATCGTCACCTACATTGCAACTGAAACGGCAAAGTTGGATGCTTTGAAAACGGCGGCTGAGCGGACGATTGCTTTATTAAAAGAACGCCGCGCCGCTCTTATTTCAACGGCGGTGACGGGAAAAATAAACTGCCTTTCGGCAATTGCCGAGGGCAATTAAAATTGAGTATAGTTTAGATATGGCAACATCAACACAAGCATTAGTAAACCCAGACGTACTCGAATGGGCAAGGAAAGAGAGCGGCTATGAGCCTGACACAGTAGCTAAACGGCTTCATGTGAAGCTTGAGAAAATACTCTCTTGGGAAAAAGGCGAGAAGAAACCTACTGTGCGGCAAGCGCAAGAACTCGCTAAATTCTATCACCGACCATTCGGCGTGTTCTTTTTGCCTCAACCACCGGCACTTACTCCTCTTGCGGCTGAATACCGCCATCTGCCGGGAATTAAGCCCGGCGTCGAGTCGCCGGAGTTCCGTCTTGCCCTGCGCATCATGTCACGGCGGCGGGAAACAGCACTGGAATTGAACGAGGAGCTTGGTTTGCCTGTGGTTGAGTTCAACATTGCCGCTCATTTATCAGAAAGCCCGTCTAATGTCGGCGTTCGTCTTCGCTCAATTCTTGGTATCACTCCTGACGAACAGCTCGGTTGGGAATCAGAATGGCAGGCATGGCGGCGTTGGCGTGAAGCTGTTGAGGCATTGGGGGTGCTGGTATTTCAATTCCCAAAAGTAAGCCTTGATCAGGCTCGTGGAGTTTCGCTCTTCACATTTCCACTACCAGCAATCGGAATCAATAGCAAAGAGTCTTCTCCTGCTGCGCGGTGCTTTACACTTCTTCACGAACTTACACATCTTGCCCTTGCGATTGGACGAGAGGAACAGTCTGCGCTCGGCGAGACACGCGATAATTCAGCCTGGCTGGAAGTGGAAAGATTCGCTGAGGAGTCGGCAAGCGCAGCATTGATCCCTACCGACATGCTCTCCACTTTCTTAAAAAGAATGAATGTATCGCCTGACGCGTGGGATATAACTCTTATGCGCACATTGGCGGGCAAGTTCCGCGTCACGCCACTGGCTATGGCGACCCGGCTGAGGGCTGCCGGTGAACTGACATGGGATGGCTATAACAGATGGAAAGAGGAGTGGAATAAATATCTTGCTTCGCTACCGAAACGGAAGGGTTTCGCCTCTCCGGTGGACAAGACACTCGGCAGAAGCGGCCGTCCTTTTGCGCAATTAGTACTGGAGGCGCTGGATGCAAATAGAATCACATCCGTAGATGCGAGTCGCTATCTTGACTTAAGATTTGATCACTTCGATAAACTCCGAAACGAGCTTCTTATTGGAACGATGCGGAAGGCAGAAGGTATCGATGATGGGGAATAGAGACAAACGATAATGTATTCCTTTGACACAAGCGTTTTTATGGATTGGCAGGCGAGATATTATCCGCCTGACATCTTTACCTCAATGGTCACAAAGATCGAGGGCTTGATTACTAATGGCTCGTGTTCTTCTGTTCAACTTGTAAAGGAAGAAATCGATGCCGTGGGAACTCCCGAATTGCGTGCGTGGGCAAAGAAAAACCCTGCGCTTTTTGTGCCTCTTGATCCTCTTGTGCAGGTCGAAGCAGCAAGTATTGAGTCCAGATATCCTGACCTTATGGATCCAAGAAGTCCTTATCAATCAGCCGATGCATATGTCATTGCTCTGGCAAAAGTAAAAGGCGGAACGGTTGTGTCCCAGGAAACTTCCGCAGCCGAAAAGAGAAGCGCAAAGAGAACCCATTACATCCCCGACGTGTGCCGCGATCTTGGCATCCCCTGCATAAATCTGCTCGGACTTATGCGGCGGGAAAAATGGACTTTCTGATATGCCTGAAACTACAAAGGAAAAAGCCTTTGAAACCGTTATCGAGACTCACTTACTTTCCAACGGTTACATTGCAATAGACCACGAAGGTTTTGACCGTGAACGGGCAATATTTCCGCAGTCAGTGCTTACCTTCATCCGTGAGACTCAGCCGCAGGAGTGGACCAAGCTTAAGGCGCTACACGGCGAGCGAACAAGCGAGCAAATTATTGGCGATCTATGCAAGTGGATGGACACTTACGGCTCGCTGGCAACTCTGAGGCATGGATTTAAGTGCTATGGCCGCACGTTACGTGTCGCATTCTTTAAAGCAGCACATGAGCTGAATCCCGAACTGGAGGCCCGGTATGCTGCCAACCAGCTTGGTATCACTCGCCAACTTCATTTCTCTTCACGCTCGGAGAAATCACTCGATGTAACCCTGAGCCTGAACGGTATTCCAATCGCAACCGCTGAACTCAAAAATCCTTTGACGGGACAGATAGCAGACGATGCAATGAGACAATATCGGCAGGACCGCGATCCACGAGAGGTCATTTTCGATTTCAAACGCCGTGCATTAGTGCATTTTGCCGTTGACACTGAGACTGTTTTCATGACTACAAGACTCGCAGGGAAGGCGACTCACTTCCTGCCCTTTAATAAAGGCAGTGAAGGCGGCGCGGGGAACCCGCCAGATCCTGCTGGCCGGACATACCGAACGGCCTACTTATGGGAAGAGGTTCTCCAACGCGATAGCCTGCTCGACCTGTTTGCGAGATTTATTCATCTTCAAATCGAGGAGAAACGGACGGACGAAGGCCGTAAAGTGAAGAAGGAGACGATGATTTTTCCACGGTATCATCAACTCCAGTCAGTGCGTTCACTGGTTAATGCAGCTCGACAAGAGGGTATTGGGCACAACTATCTCATTGAACACTCTGCAGGCAGCGGAAAGAGCAACACTATAGGCTGGCTGGCCCATCGTCTGGCTTCACTGCATGACACAGAAAACCAGCGTGTATTTGACTCAGTGATCGTAGTTACTGACCGCGTGGTGCTCGACCAGCAGTTACAGGACACAATTTACCAGTTCGAACATAAGCGCGGCGTTGTGCAGAAGATAGATGAAAGTTCGCGGCAATTGGCTGAGGCGTTGGAGAATGCTGTGCCTGTTATCATAACTACTCTTCAGAAGTTTCCGTTCGTCTCCCGTCAACTGCTCAAGATGGCGGAGGAGCGAGGCCAGGATGGCACAGGAACACTCCCAACCCGCCGGTGTGCAGTGATAATCGATGAAGCACACAGCTCGCAGGGTGGTGAAACTGCTACCGACCTTAAAGAAGTTTTGGGTGGAGAGTCGTTACGAGATGAGGCCCAAAGGAAAGCTGCAGAGGAAGGGCTGGAGAACATGGAAGAACTATTCCGCAGCATGGCTAAGCGCGGACGTCAAGCGAACTTGAGTTTTTTCGCTTTTACTGCCACTCCAAAGCACAAGACCCTTGCTGTCTTCGGGCGGAATGGTGGCCCATTTCACCGTTACACAATGCGACAGGCTATTGAGGAAGAATTTATCCTCGACGTGCTAAAGCACTATACGACATATGCTACCTATTTCAAACTGCTGAAGGCATGTGATGAAGATCCTAATGTAGAGCGCAAGAAAGCGGCAAAGGCCCTGGCGCGTTTTCTCAAGCTCCATCCCCATAATATTGCGCAGAAAACCGAGGTGATGATTGAGCATTTTCATGCCGTTACCCTCCACAAGATCGGCGGTCATGCCAAGGCGATGGTAGTGACAGGATCGCGGTTAGAAGCAGTTCGCTACAAGCAAAGCTTTGACCATTATATCAAGGCGAAGGGGTATCCCATAAAGACACTGGTGGCATTCTCCGGCACAGTGGTAGATGACGAAATTCCGGACGTTACCTACACCGAAGTTGGCATGAACGAGGGTATTAAGGAAAAAGAATTACCGGAAAAGTTCGCAATACCTGAATATCGTGTATTGCTGGTTGCTGAGAAATACCAGACAGGATTCGACCAGCCGCTTTTACATACGATGTATGTAGATAAACGTCTGGCAGGAATTCAGGCAGTGCAGACGCTCTCTCGCCTAAATCGGATACATCCATGGAAAGAAGATACCTTTGTGCTTGATTTCGTCAATGATCGTGAGGAGATCCGCGAGGCTTTTAAAACCTACTACGAAGGCGCCGAGATGGGGGAAGAAGTGGAGCCGGTCCGCATGTATCAGATCAAGGCTGAGCTGGACGCTTCAGGCATCTATCTTGCCGAAGAAGTTCATAGGTTTTGCGAAATTTATTTCAAACCCAAACAGAGGCAAAGTGCCCTCGATCATCAGGATATGAATGCAGCATTAGACCCGGCAGTGTCGCGCTTTTCGGTACTGCAACAAGAAAAGGAAGATGAGGCAGAACTCTGGCGCGGCAAGTTGCAGGCATTTCGCAACCTTTACGGCTTTTTAAGCCAGGTGATACCGTATCAGGACTCCGACCTTGAAAAGCTCTACGTCTTCCTTCGTCATCTCTACCGGAAACTTCCGCGAAGACGCACGGGACCAGCCTACGACTTTGATGATGAAGTACGGCTGGATTATTATCGCCTCCAGAAGATCAGCGAAGGTTCCATCAGCTTAAGGGAGGGCACTGCCAGGGCATTGGACGGACCGACTGAGGTGGGCACCGGCATGGTCCGAGAGGAGCCGGTTTCGCTTTCGCGCCTCATCGATATCGTAAACGAGCGATTTGGCACAGACTTCAACCAGGCGGACCAATTATTCTTCGATCAAATTGTAGAAGCCGCGATGGCAGATGAAGTGCTCAAGCAAGCAGCGGCAGTGAATCCTGAAGATAAGTTCGAATTAGTTTTTAAGAACCTGCTGGAGGCACTGTTTGTTGAGAGAATGGACCAGAACGAAGAACTGTTCGCACGGTTCATGAATGATTCGGCATTTCAGAAAGTTGTTACTGGTTGGCTTGCATCAGAGGCATACAAGAGGTTGCGAGGTCATGGCGGTTGGTGGAATCAATATTCAATGCTGCCACAGATATAGCCTACTCTTGTCCGAGATAGAAAATTTAGGACACTACAAGTACACGTAGCCCCGGATTTTGTTACTATCCTCTGCTGTATAATAAACAATTATGCTTTCAATCGGGAATGTAACAGTTGTATCTTCTCTTGTCCTTGCACCCATGGCCGGGATAAGCGATCTTCCTTACCGCCTGATCAACAGGTCATTCGGATGCGGACTTGCATTCACCGAGATGATAAGCGCCACCGCCCTGGCCTACAAAAGCAGGAACACATTGAAAATGCTTTCAGCAACTGACCAGGACAGGCCGTTAGGTGTTCAGATACTCGGGGGCGACCCGGAGATCATAAAGCGGGCGCTGGATATTTTAGCGGGATACCCCTTCGATATAATTGATTTCAATGCAGCATGTCCGGTAAGCAAGGTCGTATCAGGGGGAAAAGGCGCAGGTCTGCTCAGAGAGCCTGTGAAGCTGGAGAGACTTCTGAAGGTAATTATCGACAACACCAGCCTTCCTGTCACCGTCAAGATACGCTCCGGCTGGGATGAAGCATCCATCAACGCTGTGGATATAGCCCGCCGTGCGCAGGATGCAGGTGTGTGCGGGCTTTTTATACATGGCAGGACCAAGACGCAGGGATATAGAGGGACTGTCGATTACAACATCATAGGGAAAGTGAAAGAGTCCCTGAAAATACCAGTGATCGCAAGCGGGGATGCGCTTACGCCTCAGCTCATTAAGAAGTTGCTGGCCGAGACAGGGTGCGATGGTGCGGCAGTTGCAAGAGGCGCTCTCGGCAATCCCTGGATATTCCGTGATGCGGCTGAGTATCTGAAGAGCGGGGCACTGCCTTGCAGGCCGGAAATATCTGAAATAACGCGGACCATGAAAGAGCATCTTGATTTGATCATCACGTTCCGTGGAGAGAAGACCGGGGTCATGCACTTCAGAAAATTTTTTGCGTGGTATGCAAAGGGGATGAACATAAAGAAATTGAGAGCGAAGGCCTTTGCCGCAAATACCTCTGATGAGATGGTGCGTTTGATAGACGAGTTACAGGCCATGCCTGCTTCTGAGCTTTCCCGCTGAACTATAAAATATATTCTCGGAGTTCAAACTACTTTTTATCAAAGCCTGTTATTATATCAAAAGACGGATTCTTGAAAAGGATATTTATGTTATTAATCATCAAAGATCTTAAAAAATATTTAAGAGGCTCAAATCTCACAAAGGCAAGCCCGTCTCAGGATTTCTATAATCGACAGAATTGTTTGCATTTCGTCTTTTCATTTTACATACGTAATCTTTCGATAAGATTCGAAGTCTTTTTTTTAGAGGTGTCGTATAGAAATCCTTTGCCAGCCTTCCCTTTGTGCCTTTGTTCCTTTGTCCCTGTGTGCCTTCCATTGGAATGGAGTTCATCATGAATTACATCAATATTGACAGCAGGGCTGCCCTCCGGGCATACCTGGAGAAGTTTAAAAATAAGGGGCTTCATGTTATCGCTCTGGACATTGAAGCTGAGTCCAATCTGCATGCGTATGGAGAAAGGTTGTGTTTAATACAGGTCTTTGATGGAGTGAACAGTGTCATCATTGATCCGTTCGGGATAGATAACGCTACACTTAAACTGCTCTTTGAGAATACGAATATCCTGAAAGTCATGTATGATGCAGGGAGTGACTTATCCTTACTGAAAAACACTATTAGTATAGAAATAAAATCCATACTGGATCTGCGACCGGCTGCTGAGCTGCTTAATTATGACAAGAAGGACCTTCATTCAGTAATTGCATTTGAACTGGGAATCATTCTGGAAAAGAAAAGGAAGTATCAGAAGCATAACTGGATCAACAGGCCTTTGTCTGAACAGGCGATTGAGTATGCCCTCAATGATGTCATGCATCTGCTTGCATTGAAAGACGTTATTTTAGCGAAACTGTACGCAAAAAAATTGTTTGAGCCTTTTTTCCTGAAGAACCTGCAAATACAGAACAAGGATTACACCAGGGATCCGGATGATAAATACAGAAAGATAAACGGATACAGCAGGCTTCGAGGGAGCAAAAAGACCATTTTTCGCAGAGTGTTTGATATCAGGGAAAAGTATGCAAAGCTGTGCAACATGCCGTCTCATAATGTCATTCAAAAAGACGATCTGGTAAATATAGTCAACGATCCGAAATTCATCGATAAGATCCGCTTTTCAAAAAGGATCCGTAATGATCTCATTCAGGATATGCTGCATGAGCTGAGAAGGGCGGTTGGGACGGGGTGAAGAATAATCTTAACACACTTTTTTGTGTGATTTTGACTTGCCTGCCTTATATATAGCTCTCGCTTCCTTAACATTTTGAATGAATTCCGGGGTTGTCATTGCAAGTAAATCCTCAACAAACATTTCGCCATTACGCTTACTTTTTTGTTTAGTCTTTTTTGTCATTTTCTCTTGAATGATAGATTCGATACTTGAGATATTACTATATATAATATCTGCGTATATTGGTGCTTCAAAGAAAAGCCTTGTATAGGCAAGGTCACAATATTCTTTATGAGTATCTATCAATAAGCAGTCTCTATCCAAAGACAATGCCGCTATACCAGTTGACCCGCTACCTGCAAAAGGATCAACTACAAGCCCACCTTTAGATGACAGGAGCTTAATAAAAAATGATGGGAGTTCAATGGGAAAAACTGCCGGATGACCTTTGTTCTTTCCAACAAGAGCAATGCTCAAAACATTGGAAGGAAGAACGGTATTTTTTCCAACCCATCTTGAAAGGTCTCTTCCGAAACCGCTTTGATTGGCTGAATTGTTACGACTTTTATCCCCTTCTCCGAGCTTTTTAAGTCTTGATTCTGCCCAGTCGCCCATCGGCATTTTTACAGCGTCTTGATTCATAAAAGGGCGCTTGCTTTTTGCGAGATGAAAGCAGTACTCCCATCCATCACGGAGTCTTGTAGGCCAGTATCCAGGCATAGGATTTGTTTTATGCCATATATAATCATCGATTGCCTGCCATCCAGCATTCATAAGTTTCTCAATGGTGCGCCAGACAAAACGATGCCTAACACCTTCGACGACTTTATCTTTTATATTAATTACAAGACTTCCTTCCGGCTTTAAGGCATTCCAGAAAGATTCATGAAAAGTCAGAAACCAATCAGGGAATTTATCAGGATGAATACTGTCATAATGCTTTTTCCGAGCATCTGCATACGGTGGAGATGTAATGATAAGATCAACATTTTCTTTGCAATTAACAAGATTTCCCCGACTGTCACCATTAATGATGGTGCATTTCGGTTTGTAGTCAAAAAGAAAATTCTTATTTTGGTTTCTGTGATTTCTTCTCAACCTTATTCTCCACAATAAAGCTTAAGAATTTTTCCTGGTTAATTGTGTCAGTTTTATCAAGAAGGCCGAGTGACTTCAGTTTTTCTTTAAGAAGTCTTGAACACTCTTCTTTAAACTCAAGCGTCTTGAATGGTAAATAGGTAGCAACTCTTTTAATTGCCTTCATATATATTTCAATAGGCTCTCTGCCTGTGACATAAGGGAAAATAAAACCGGGACCCCAATATTCACAGTTTTGAGAATACGGTTGTCCATCTTTGTTACACTTGATGGCTCTATCTTCATTAAACCCTGCGATCTTTCCTTTTGCCGGAGTTGCAACTCCAACAATACACAAGTACGGGCTGGTGAGATTTTTTTCTTCTTTGGCAACGTTTTCAAGTCGTTTGATTACTCCCCCAATGTCCTGCCCTCCAACCGTGTCTTTTGATTTTTTTACCGACATATAAAGTCTTAGCCCTCTTTCAAAACCAGGGGTATTGATGTCTGCCACTATGTCGCCTTCTCTGGAACCATCAAATACCGGCCATCTTTTTCTCATTAATTCGAGAATCAGGTATTGATAGAAAATACCGATATGCATTCTATGTCTTTGCATTTCATGACTTACGGCATCTAATTCAAAAATATCTTCGGCCTTCAATTGACTGATAAAATATGATCCCAATATTGGATCGCTGCGTTCTCTCAGGTGCTTTATACAAGCAGTTACAAGTTTTTCAGGCGTATCTGGAGTCCGTTTAATTTGCCCCTTCTTGTCTCTGATACATCTCTTAAACGCTGCATCAATAGCCTCTTCAATAATATTTTTATTCATTGGAGGTACTAAGGGCGGAAACAACTTTATATCTGACAAAAGGAACCCTCTTTCACGAGGGTAATCTTGCAGTGACGGACCGATTTTCTTTTTTGCCATGGGATTAAGGAACTCCTTTTATCAAAATTAAGTGTAGCGGATAATTTGCTCAATATAAAATACTACATTTGCGAAAATTATTACTGCTCTCTGTTCAAATACACACGTATACATTGCTAATATCCATATCAACTCACTCACGCCGCCAACTCTTCTCTCATCTCTTCCCGTCTACTCCATAGAACTGGACTCACATCATAATTTTTCAGCGCATCCAGAACAGACGCTGTCGGCGCACTTTCAGAATCATTCAAAAAGGCATAAGCCCGTGAATTTGCCGGCCGTACCTCTTTTGTGTCGATCCATGAAAAGGCTACTGCCTGGGCAGTATCACGGCTGGGTCTGTTTATTGTCTGAAGGATACGCTCCGGCTGTTTTTTAGATGCTGGAATAACAAAGTCAAATAAATGGTCATAACCGCTTTTACCTGTGAATTTTACTTTCGGCGTATAGCGTATTTCGCTTAAATCCAGCCACGATGTAACATCCTCAAGAAAAAGACTTGCAACCATAGGGACAGCTAAGTAGAAAAGGTCATTTATTGCCAGCATAGCCTGAACCAGATTATGTTTCCTCAATGCAAAAGTGTCCGGTGAAGCATGTACAATTAATTCATCATTGATAATCTTGACACCGAAGCCATTTAACGTCAGGTTCAGAAGGTCTTTGCGTTTTTTGCTTTCCAATTCGCAGCCGGAAAGGCGAAGGTCTTCAATCGTATAACCATCATCTGTAATGATGAAGCTTCCGTTTTCACGCTTGACATATATCTGCATATAATCATTATGTCTGTCCAAATAAGGAGTAGTTATTTCTATCCAGTCTTTAACCTGGCGAAGTGATGTTTTATCCTTCAACCATGCCAAATACTGGTCTAATAGTTTCTGAACTTCATCAATCATGTGAATAACCCATTTCAATAATTGGAGGTTCTTTAATATTACAAAATTGCATGAAATCATTCAAAGTTTTCCATAAGTCAGACATATGGGGAAATTTATCAGCCGGTACTGGTACAGCCCATTTATCGCCAAACCCTTCTCTATAAATGTGTAAATGAGGTGATGGTATTTCTTCGCCATCTGGATTACGGTGGGGCTGCCCTCCAAAATCTAAACGGACAAGCACTATTATCTGACGTGCCCTGTTCTGATATTTCCCTTTAAGAAGATCTATTCGACTCCTGCTTAGATCAAGAAAGAAGTTCTCTCTCTTGTCAACTGAAATCAATGGAATTGATATGATCCCTCCAAGAGACGGATAATTCCATGTGTCGTCATTCAGTCTGTGCTTCTCTATTGCTATTAAGGCATCAGCTTCCGATTGTGTAAGATTTATTTCAGCCATTCCCCTTCCCCCTTTTACCAGTGAAAATATAATATGTCACGATAGTTCAAAAGTGCAATAGAAAAAAAGTGCAGAAGTCCCCCTCACCCTTACCCTCTCCCGCTGGGGGAGAGGGTAATTCTGGCAGGGCATTGCTTCTAACTGGGGCTCCCCTCCGTTGCCCCCTTGACAAACCTCTCAGCATAATGCCATGCTCAATACAGAATTTTAGAAGTTTTTGCAGTTTTAAGGCCACAAAGACTTTTGACTTTGTGGCTTTTTTATTTATGTTGAGACCTCTGAGATTTCAGTTTGCAGAAAAGGAGGTAAAAGAATATGGCTAATGGAACAGTAAAATGGTTCAATGACTCAAAGGGTTTTGGCTTTATTGCGAGTGAAGACGGCAGTGATGTATTTGTTCACCATACGTCGATCACGGGCAATGGCTTTAAGTCCCTTGCCGAAGGTGAAACAGTAAGCTTTGATACCGAAAAAGGCCCGAAAGGCCCCAAGGCTATCAATGTTGTTAAACTGTAATTGACACGTGAGGTCCCCCTGTTTTTGAAGCAGGGGGACCTTTATTTTCGGAGATAATTGATGAAAAGAAATGAGCATGCCTTAAGGATGGAATTAAAAAAGCAGACCAACCTTGCTGCCGGTTTGGTCTCAGACCGATTTCCCGCAGTTTCGGACATTGTAATTAATATGAAGTATTACAGGAAAGGGGCAAATCCTGTTCTTATGCTGCGGACTTTAAATATTGTCCCTGCCTCTTATGCCATTTTTAAGATGGATTGTATGATAAGGGGTTGTGACGGAGGCGGCTTTGACCTGACTTCTGTTGTCGCAGATATGATCAAAACTCACAAGAAGGTGAAAAAGGGCGCTATTGTTTGTCACGGGAACATCGATGAGCGTGCATCTGACCATGCAAGCATTGAGTATGAAACCGTGATACATTATAAATAATCCCCGGCAAGCCTCTTCTGTTACTTTTTATCTTTATCGATCAAAGCAA
This sequence comes from Nitrospiraceae bacterium, assembly GCA_003599425.1. Lineage (GTDB taxonomy): Bacteria > Nitrospirota > Thermodesulfovibrionia > UBA6902 > UBA6902 > SURF-23. Next base: position 43,852 of record QZKC01000004.1, read on the forward strand.
GAAACTGATAATATTTTTTGTCCTCAAGTGGTATTTCATGAAAAGCTCACAGAATACCGTATGCATGGGGGCATCAATTCTTTGAGCAAGGTCTTTCCTGATCTTATTAGTGGTTTCTATATATCCGGGTAAAGCAGATATAATCTGACTGGTTTCAGCTTCAAGGTCATGGTCTGATATTGCGCCTTTTCACTGTATCGCACTTTATCAGGTCCGGCTTTTGTCAGCTCCGGTGCTTTCTGATCGGCTCCTTAATTGTAATTGCTTCAGGCGTTTGGCTCTGCAATTCAGGAGGGGCTACGGCAGGCAATAAAAAACCCGCCAGAACTTTCTCAGCTCTGGCGGGTTTTTTGTTTTTTATTAGTGCAGCTCTGGCCAGGAAGCGGTCTGCTCTCTTATAGCGATTGCAATTTTGTAAAGCACCGTAAGGATCAAAAATCCGATTGCCCAAACTCCAAGTGTGATAAGGGTCTCCGGCAGCGTGGGCCAGTATTCAGTTACCCTCTCAAACATATTCGGGACAAATCCGCCGACAACAAGGCCAAATCCCTTGTCTATCCATAAGGATATAAAAACCATAACACATGCAAATGCGAGCATGCCCTCTTTTTTACGTATGTTCGGATTAACCAGCATGATGAGCGCCACAATTGCAAGAATTGAAGAAGCCCACATCAGAGGCACAAGTTTTCCGTGCCCCTCCAGCCCGGCATAGAGATAAACAAAGGGGTGCATGTGTCCCGGAATCTGGCTGTAAAATGCAGTGAAAAATTCAAGGCCCAGCAGGAATACATTGGCAAACATCGCATAGGTCACAGTCTTGCCAAGCGACTGGATTGCTTCATAGCCGGGATCAAACTTGCTGACCCTTCTTACTATTAAACAGAGCAGTATGAGGAGCGCCGGACCTGATGCAAATGCTGAAGCGAGAAATCGCGCAGCCATAACTGCCGTCAGCCAGAAATGTCTCCCCGGAAGTCCGGCATAGAGAAACGCTGTGACCGTGTGAATACTGACTGCCCACGGGATTGAAAGATAGATAAAGAATTTTATCCAGTTTGGCGGAGGCATGCCCTTCCGGTCTGAGGTCAGCGTCACCCACCCAACGATAAGATTAATAAAGAGATAGCCATTCAGCACCATAGCGTCCCAAAAGAGTATTGAGTTCGGTGTGGGATGAAGTATGACGTTCATTACTCTCATGGGCTGGCCAAGATCAACAAAAATGAACAGGACGCACATGGTCACCGCTGCAATCGCAAGGAACTCTCCGAGGATAACTATCTTTCCGTATTTCTTGTAATCATGCAGGTAATACGGGATTACCAGCATTACTGCTGATGCAGCAACACCGACAAGGAACGTAAACTGGGAAATATAAAAGCCCCAGGAAACATCCCTGCTCATGCCCGTTACACCAAGGCCGTAGTCAAACTGACGGAGGTAACTGATAACGCCTGCTCCGATTATCCCGAGCAAAATTATTATCCATGTCCAGTATCTCTTGCTGCCTGTAAGCGCCTTATCCAGCATGTTCATTCCCTCCTATTACATAGTAAACACTGGGGCCTGTCCCGATTTCAGGTTTACGCCTGAGAGTGTATTTTGTGCTGAGAACTTTTCTCACTTCCGAGTTCGGATCTTCCAGGTCTCCAAAGATCAGCGCTCCGTTAGATGCTTCTACGCAGGCTGGTTTAAGCCCCTTTGCAAGCCTTTCAGAGCAGAAGGTGCATTTTTCCACGACGCCTTTCGTACGTGTCGGGAATTCCGGGTTCGTCTCTTTTACAAATGGTCTCGGGTCCCTCCAGTTAAAACTCCTCGCGCCGTATGGACACGCTGCCATGCAAAACCTGCATCCGATGCAGCGATGGTAATCCATGACCACGATGCCGTCAGGCCTCTTGAATGTGGCCTTTGTGGGGCACACCCTGACACAGGGAGGCTTTGCGCAGTGGTTGCAAAGGAGGAGAAAGGGTTTGTGTTTTATATGGTCCGGCACAAACTCATCAGATATGCCAGGGAAAGAGTGCTCATAATCTTCCTGCCATATCCATTTCACTTCATCTTTTTTGTTGCCGATATCCGGAACATTATGGATACTGTGGCAGGCCTGCGTAATCTTTTCATACTCTTCTTTTGTCCCGATCTTATTGATATCAATTACCATAGCCCATCTCTTTGCGGTGAGGGCTGCCGGACTCGGCAGGACAGAGGCTTCGGCATTGCCCTTCAGTATCTCTTCAACAGCGGAAATGCCGGTCAATCCAATAAGCGTTGAGGTGCCGGCAAGCTTCAGGAATTCTCTTCTATTTATGCTCATAGCGCTTTCTCCTTTGATTCGAGATGGCATGACCAGCAGTATGGTTTTACATTCGCGTAGGTATGGCAACTGTCACAAAATTCCTTCTTGTTAGAATGGCAGTGCATACATGTATTTTGAAGGCTCATGACATACTTTTTCCCGTTTGAGCTTTCGTATACGAAATTACCGTCTCTCAACACCGAATCCCTCCACTCATCCAGGAGCTGCATATGGTTGGCCCGCATATAGTCTGCTGATTCAACACAGCGCTTTTCATCAAGCTGGTTGATCACAGGCGTATCAAGTTTTGGCTCCGGCATGGCAGAAGGTTTTCCCATGTTATAAAAAATGGGGAATACAAACAAACCTACAAAAATTGCAATTCCTACTATTATTTTCCCTCCGTTATACATTATTCCTGTCCCTCCGTTCCAGGAAGAGGCATCCCCCTAAGATTGGTTGTCCTGGGCTGCTCCCCCTTCATGATCAGGGCATTCGCCACAAGTTCATGGACTCCGGTCACGCCGGTTCCAGGAACCCAGTAATCAAGGGAGGCCGTCAGCACTGCTCTGTCAATGGCGCAGATATTCGCCACCATGTTGACGCCGTATTTATCGACAACATCTTTGACAGCATTGGCCCGGGGCAAACCCCCTCTCATCCTGATCTCCATGTTCTCACCAGCGTTCAGACCGGAACCGCTTCCGCAGCAGAAGGTCTTCTCTCTGGTCGTGAGCTCGTCCATTTCGTAGAAATGATTGCATGTGTTATTGATGATGTAACGGGGCTCTTCAAAAATCCCCATTCCCCTTGAAGTATTGCAGGAATCATGGAAGGTCACTTTCAGGTTGTCGTTGCGGCTCTTGTCAAGTTTAAGTTTCCCGTTTTTTATAAGGTCTGCCGTAAATTCGGCAATGTGAACCATCTTGGTAGACTTTGCGTTCTCAAATACAGTGCCGGTTATCGGCGACTTCGGCACCTGCAGGAAGTCCGCAGGTCCGTTCCACGTATCCATATACTGGTTGAGCACCCTCCACATATGGCCGCATTCTCCTCCCAATATCCACTTCACGCCGAGCCTCTTTGCCTCAGCATATATCTTGGAGTTCAACCGTTTTGCAAGTTCGTTGGAAGTAAAGAATCCGAAGTTCCCTCCTTCCGAGGCATACGTGCTCCACGTATAATCAAGTCCGAGCTCATGAAAGAGCATGAGATATCCCATGCAGGTATATGTTCCGGGATCAGCGAAAAGGTCTCCGGAAGGAGTTACAAAAAGTATCTCGGCTCCTTTTCTGTTAAATGTCGGGGTGATCTTAATGCCGGTTACTGTTTCAATATCATCGAGCATGTATTCCAGATTCCCGACTATCGTGTGAGGTTCAAGTCCGAGGTGATTGCCCTTCATGTAGCAGTTTGCAGCCGGGCCGGAAATCCAGTCCGTGTTCAATCCGAGGAGATTGAGCAGCTCTCTGCCCATCATGGTTATCTCAGCGGTATCTATTCCGTAAGGACAGAATACTGAACAGCGGCGGCATTCGGTGCACTGAAAAAAGTAGTACCACCACTCTTTGAGCACTGAATAGGTAAGCTCCCGTGCCCCGGCGAGCTTGCCAAGTATCTTTCCTGCCTTTGTAAAATTTCCGCGGTAAACCGAACGGAGCAGTTCAGCCCTGAGGACTGGCATGTTTTTCGGGTCTCCTGAGCCGATAAAAAAGTGGCACTTGTCAGCACAGGCGCCGCATCTTACGCAAATATCCATAAAGACCCTGAAAGAGCGGTACTTGTCAAGCAGGTCCTTCATCCCCTTCAGGATGATCTCCTGCCAGTTTTCGGGGAGTTTCCAGTCCTCGTCCTGCACTCTCCATTCTCTGGGATTAGGAAAGTGAAGCGTTTCAAGATTTTTCGGCTTGGCCCCATAACACCAATTGCCCTCCTTGAGTTCAGCAGGGGTGTCCATCCAGGCGCTTTGAGGCGGTGCGTAATCTATTTTGCTCAGCTCATCTGGTTTCGGCGTCTTTGCCATAGTTACTCCTTCTCAACTGGTAATCCAGCCTTTTTCATTTTTTCTCTGAAATCATTTTCATACTCTTCATATGTATGGACCTCTACCGGATAATTCCAGGGATTGATGTGCCTTACCATGCGGCTATTATTTGCAAGGTTCCTTGTCGGGCTCAGAAATACACCGCCAAGATGCATGATCTTGCTATAAGGAATATATGCGAACAACGCGCTTACAAGAAATAAATGCACATAGAAAATAGCGCTGATCCCTTCAGGGACAACAGGGCTCAGGCTTGCCAGCCCCATAGTCAGCATCTTTACACTTACTATGTCCACTCTCACCACATATCTCATAAGTATCCCGCTCAATGCAACGCCCATGATAAGGAAAAGGGGGAAATAGTCAGCAGCAAGAGAAATATAACGAACACTGGGAATAAATACCCTTCTTAAAAAAAGATAAGTTGCTGCAAACAAAAGGACCACTCCGCTGATAAGTACCCCGGGGATCCCGACCTGCAAAAACCCGTCAAGCGCCTCAATGCTGTGGAGAAATCCAGGCACAGGTTCCGTGAACAACCGCAGATGCCTGATGAGGACCACAAAAAAAGTCCAATGAAATGCCAACCCTCCAAGCCAGAGCCACCGTGTGGAACTGTACGCAAGCTTGGGGCCTTCTCTCAGTTCAAATTTCGTATTGCTGAAAAGCGATCTGAACAGAAACACCTCAAGGAACATTCTTCCAATAACTCCTGCACCTGTTGAAGGGTTATCAAGTTTTGACTGCTTGATCCACGGAAGGGACTGCTGTTGTCCGCAGGTCGTAGGTATACGAAAAGGCACAGGAGTGCGCCCCCATTTCAGGACACGGGAAATGACCCCGATCAGAAATACTGCCAGTGCAATATAAGGAATCGCTGTCCCGAAGAGGAACTCAAGGTGCGCCACCTTGACCCCTATGAAAGCAATCAGGGCCAGACCAATTACTGCAAAGAGAGAAAGAATGGCATTCATTTGGCTACCTCTTTTCTTTCAAATTCTATTAATTCATTGTGGATGTCTTCATACACGCATTCCTTTTTATATACTTCGTCGGCCTTCTGCAATCTCCTGTACGTCCATCCCTGAAGTTCATTGACCTTAAGCTGATACAGTTTCTCACGGCATTTCATGTAGATATCAAAGGCAAGCAAAGAAAAGTCGTCAATTTTGAGTTCAACCGCAAACAGCTCGGCATGAAGCCTGTGTGTTTCAATCTCTTCTTTCAGCTCATTTTTGATAACTGCTTTTAAGGACATGATAAAGCGGATGCTCTGGGATGGGGTAAAGTCCTGGACAGCTCGAATCCTGATAATAGAGTCAAGGTACAGAGAAACCTTATCTTTTTCAGCGTCTTGCACTAAGTATTCATAGAGTTTCTCTATACCCTGATATGTAGTTGCTCCAACAGGATTCAGGAAGGGGTTTTTCTGTCCTTTCAAAAACTTTGCAGTTTCAGATGGGTAGGTATTGAGGATGGAATCATACCATCTATTCAGGATAACAGTTTTTTTCTCTGACAGAAAATTAGTTAACGTCATTACGTATCCCTGTTCACAGGGCGGTATCCTCCACCCCCCCTAAAAAATAATAAAAAGGAATCTTTTTTCGAGTAAGTTTTATACGCAGCCTGTCGGTTTAGGAAGACCGGCATATCTGCAAGCCTGCTTTGCAGGGCCTGCCGGATACAGCTCGTAAAGGTATTTGGTGTTGCCTTTTTCCGGACCCATCGTCTTACCGATTTCTTTTGTAAGGATCTTGATCATCGGAGCGATCTGGTATTTTTCGAAATACTCCCTGAGAAACCTGATGACTTCCCAGTGTGAATCAGACAGATCAAGCCCGTCGTCCTTTGCCATTCTCTTGGCGATATTTTCATTCCATTGCGTCCAGTCCTGCAAATATCCCTCTTCATCAACTTCAAAATTTTTTCCGTCAACTTCTAAAGTCGGCATTATTGTACTCCTTTCTCGTTTGAAATATTATTGGTATCTTCTGTATCACGTGGAAGATCTTAGCTTTGATAATACAAGAAACAGGTAAAAACTATAATACAAACTCACCTCAGCGGTCAAATAAAAAAAATTTATAGACCGATTTGCCTTTATTAAATGTCCCTGCTGCCATCAAATAGCAGGTTTGCGCAAGAATGATAACCTTTTCTTTATCAGCTTTTCAATCTCACGAAAATTATCTTGCCTGATTTGCCCCGCCTGTTCTCTCTCCGTGCTGCTGTATTCGTATGTATGTCGTAATCAAAGGTCTCTGTTTCATATCTGTCAGGAGAAAGTGCCAATGCCTTGTCCAGGTCGCCTTTACACGCAAGTCCCAGGGCCTCAAGAAATATTTCCCCAAGATTATGCCCTGCACGGTCCAGGGCATAGACTGCGCTGCAGGTGCAAATCCCGCCTGTAACATCAATTGTTTTTGAGTGGATATCAACAGGAGGCGCAAGATAGTTGTCACAGAATGGACATTGTAATGGTCGTCGTCTCATGATAGTTTCCTAACCTCGATCATACATAGATTCTATCCGGGCTGCCCTTGGCCTTTATATTTCATCGCGCATCTGACCAGTCCGTCCGCCCACTCAGGCGCCCCAAGTGCATGAAGATGCGTATATGTTGCAAAAATGTTTTTATACCACATGCCGTCTTTTCCGTCAATGATCCCTTTCCCGCGTTTCATGGTAAACGCAAAATTGCCCCCTCTCCCTCCCCCCTTGATAACGGGGAAACTCAAGAGGGGTTCAAGTACATGGGAATAATGAAACTCATGCCCTTTGAGAACTGTTTTCAGAGGGTAATACGGGTTTTCCTGTGTAACCTCAACGATCGTATAGCCATGAGCCCGAGGTTTGTTCTCAAGTCCGAATGATACTGGAAGCGCATCCACCATCGGATATGTTTTGCCATGCAGGACGAGGCTTTTCCCGAGATACATAAGCCCGCCGCATTCCGCATAAACAGGGAGGCCGGTCTCAATAGCACTACGAAGGGAGGTTTTGAAGTGCGAATTTTCCGCTAAAGCGACCGCATGTGTTTCCGGAAATCCCCCGCCTATATACAGCGCATCTATCTCAGGCAGGCTGTTCTCGTTCAGGGGACTTACCTCAATTAGCTGCACTCCCCTTTTTTCAAGTTCTTCAAAATTCTCCTGATAGTAGAACTGGAACGCTGAGTCACGGATGACGCCAATTTTGATTTCGGATTTCGGACTTCTGATTTCAGATTTTAATTCTGTCTTCCTTTTGCGCTTCTGCACTTCTGCACTTCTGTGCTTTTGTAATTCCGCATTCCGCATTCCGCACTCCGCAATTTTCAGTGAAACAGTCTCTTTCGCGATTGTCAATATCGCATCGACGTCGATATATTTATCCCCTATCTCTGCCACAGCATCAAGAGATTTCCCAACATCAAAGTGTTCCTGAAAGGGGGTCAACCCCATGTGCCTTTCAGGGAATGGGTCTTTTTTCAATCTTGGTATTGCGCCTGCAACAGGCACTCTGCATCTTCCCTCGACCGCTTTTCTTATTACACTTTCCTGACGTGCTGTCGCTACCTGGTTCAATACGACTCCTCCTATCCTGACATGATCATCCATGTGCTGGCATCCAAGGATCATGGCAGCTATCGTGTTCGTAGCCTTGCTGCAATCAACGATCATTATCACAGGCGCCTTAATCAGCTTTGACAATTCCGCTGTGCTGTATGTGCCCTGGTGGTCCACGCCATCATACAATCCGCGGTTCCCCTCGATGAGGGCTATATCATGTGCAATAAGCTGTGCCGTAGTTCCTTGCCCCTTGCCCCTTGCCCCTTGCCCCTTCAAAGTATGCTCAAAAAACGATCGCAACACCTGTTCCGGCGTCATCATAAAGAGATCCAGGTTATAACAGGGCTCACCGGCTGCCTTTGCCAGCCAGCCGGCATCAATATAATCAGGCCCTTTTTTGAAAGGCGTGATCCTGAGCCCCCTCTTTCTGAACGCTGTGACAAGGCTTAAGGAAAGTATAGTCTTCCCGCTGCCTCCACGGAGGCCGGAAATGACTATTCGTGGTATGGGAAGATCAACTGATTCTGTCATACGGTCATTGAGTATTTCGAACGTATAATAATACCTAAAAACAAAAAAGTCATTCCCGCAAAAGCGGGAATCCATGAACATGAAATCGCTGGATTCCTGCCTTCGCAGGAATGACGGCATGAGTGAAATTTATGTTTAAGTGCTCAACGACGGAATTGACTTACTTAATGAGCCCTTTTTCCCTGAGGTATTCCTCACTCGGTATCTCAACAGAGCTGGCACCACCGCCGTATGAGTACATGAGCCTGCCGACATCGATCATCCCTCTCAGAGCCTTTTTTACGGTATCAGGGGCTTCACTGGTCTCCTCTGCAAGGGCTTTGATGACGTCCTTTTCTTTCAGTTTCTTCTTGCCCTTCATTTTTTCCATATAAGCGAAGATCTTATCCTGTAATTCTGCTGTTTCCATGTCCTCACCTCTTTCTGTTTTTGCAGGGGCGGTTGCCCGCCCCTGCTACTCACGGTTCTTTTTTTTAATACTTGAATGCTGCTGACGTCCTGAACGTATCTCTTGCGAATGTGAAATCATCAATGTGCTGGAAGGTAAACTCAATGCCTGTCAGTTTGAAGAAGCTTTCCCAGCCTATCCTCTCGATCCACTCTCCGACCCTCTCATGCTTCATTGCATTCTTTTCATACGTCTCGAGAATGTTTCTGATGGCTGCAACGACTTTCGGCCATCTCGGAGGTTCATTGTAAAAGAACGGGATAGCAAGCTTGGAGAATTTCGGGTCCGTTCTGAGACTTCCAACCTTTCCGCCAACAACTATTGCTACGCCGTCTTCTTCGGGCTTGTGAATGTCAATCGGCGGACAAACTGTGAAGCAGTTGCCGCAGTACATGCATTTTTCTTCATTAATGATCACAGACTTGTCCTTTGGATTCGGCCTGATCGCCGATGTAGGACATGATGCAACTGTTGTTGGGATCTCACAAACTTTTGGAACCAGTTCATGATTGATCGTCGGGACTTTCCTGTGAACGGCAACTACAGCGATATCAGAGCAGTGAACTGCACCGCACATATTAACGCAGCATGCAACAGCAAGCCTTACCTTGTTGGGCAGTTCTTTGGTCGTAAAATACTCATGGAGATCATCCATGATAGCCTTTACGAGCCCGGATGCATCCGTACATGCACTATGGCAATGTACCCATCCCTGTGTGTGCACTATATTGCTTACCCTGTCTCCGATGCCGCCAACGAGGTACTTTTTCTGTTTGAGTTCTGCAACAAGGGGGTCTACCTTGCTCTGGTCTGACACCAGGAACTCTACATTGTTTCTCGTGGTAAAACGAAGATATCCATCGCAATATTTTTCTGACAAATCGCAAATCTCACGGATTGTCTCAGTGCTCAGAATTCTCGGCGAAGCAACTCTCACCGTATACAGTTTATCTCCGCTTTCAGCAACGTGTACCATGGTGCCACCGCTTAATTCTTCATGATATTTCCATTTGCCATAGTTCTTTTTTATTATCGGCGGAAGGAACTGATCATATTTAGGTGGTCCGATATCTGTTTGTCTCTTTGGTAATGCCATTGTTTTTCCTCCTTGTTAACTTTATTAGTATTATTATTTAAAGTCGCTTTCTGACCAGAAGAAGAACGGGTCTTTCCTCGGCTCTTTTACCTGCTGAGGCATCGGTGGAACACCGATAGCTTCAAGGAAGGGCCTCATGCCCTCTGACTCAATGACTTCACCGATTCTTTCTCTTGGTTTCGCTGTATCATCCCACCACCCGATTATTTTGCGGATGAGTTCTTTCAGTTCCGTGTAAGGTGCGTCTGCCTTAATGAACGGCACGATGACCCATGAAAGCAGCGAACCCACAACGATCGGGGCCTTGCTTCCAATAAGGATTGTTGCTCCTTTTTCTTTGCCGGACCTGAGGGCTTTTGTCATTTTTGCTATACAATGCATGCACCTGTTGCATTCCACATCATTGATCTTCAGGGTTTTGCCATCATAGGCCATGCAGTTTGTCGGGCACATATCAATGATCTCTGCCTGAATATTCATGCCCTTGTCGGCATATTTCTTTACTTCAGCCTGGTCAATCTGGATATTGCCCTTCCAGGTGCCGATAATCGACATGTCTGCGCGTGCTATGGCTGCAACGCAGTCAACTGCGCATCCTGCTGTCTTGATCTTGAATTTGTACGGAAAAGCAGGCCTGTGGAGTTCGTCCTGAAATTCCTGGGTAAGTGTATAAGTAATATCAAGGGTGTCGATATTTGACCATTCGCAACGGCCTGGCCCAACGCAGCAACTCGGGGTCCTCATTGCTGAACCTGAACCTCCAAGGTCCCATCCGCGTGAGGAATATTCCGCAAAGATGGCTTCGAGGTTTTCAGTGGTTGTCCCGAGGAGAACAAGGTCACCCGTGGAACCATGCATGTTTGTCAATCCGCTGCCGTATTTATCCCAGATATCGCAGATCTCTTTTAATGCTTTTGCAGTATAAAAGAATCCGCTTGTCTGGTTTATTCTGACAGTATGGAAATGAGCGATGCCGGGGAATTCCTCAGGGAGTGAGGAATATCTTCCGATAACGCCGCCTCCGTATCCGAGAACACCGACGATCCCGCCGTGTTTCCAGTATCCACGCTTTGTCTTATAAGATTTTTCAAGCTGGCCCAGTTCATCATCTGCCATTGAGCTCTTTTTCGCGGCCTTTTTAATTTCGGTGACGAAACTCGGCCACGGTCCTTTTTCAAGCTCGTCCAACATTGGTGTTTTGTACTTCCCGCTCATGTATACCTCCTTTTAATTTTTACCCTTGTAATATTACAAGAGAATTTTGAACTTCGGAACCTTAAAACAATATGTCCCTTTTGAATGACTTTTTTCTTGACCTAAGGATTAGAACAGAAAAAAAAGGTTTATCATATTAAAACATGCTTCGTTTTGAGGTCAAATAAAAAAATTTAATCGATACATCATCGATGCTTATTTAAAGAAAGGGTGAGGGCAGAGAGCAAAAGGATAATTTGCGTATCACATCTTCTACAATCAGCACACTTTATTACTTTGTCTTGAATTCATATATTGAAAAATTATTTGACTGTTTGGTATAGTTCATGGCAATGGAAAATTTAAAAGAAAGTCTTATTCAGTTAATACGTGAACGATCTTTTCAATATAGTAATGAGCCAAAATTTAAACTTTCCTCCGGAGCAGTAAGTAGCTTCTATTTCAATATGAAAAAAACTACCCAATCCCCTGACGGGATGTATCTTGTGGGTAAGATTGTATTTGAAAAGATCAAAGAACTTGGTTTACATCCAAACGCTATAGGAGGGCTTACTATGGGAGCTGATCCTATCGCTTACGCTGTTACCATGCACTCATATATTGTTAAAGAGCCTATTAATGCATTTGTCATAAGGAAAGAACCAAAACAGCATGGTCTTAAACTTCCAATAGAAGGAGATATCAAAGCGGGAGAGCATGTAATCATCGTAGATGATGTAGTAACTACAGGCGGTTCTACGATAACAGCTATAAACATTGCAAAAGAAAATGGCTTGATTATAGATGCAGTAATCATCCTTGTAGACCGTTGTGAACAAAATGGCAGACAAAATATACAGGCATTAGGTTATCCTGTTTATAATATTCTTACCTTAAACGATTTTATCCCTGCGCATAATTAACATTGCGTCACTTTAAGATTTCTTCTTGTTTACCGCTCCCCCTTGTTTTGTTATGTTATTCTCCTTCCCAACTTTCCATCCTTCAATGAGAATAAAAATAAACACGACCGTGAATCCTAACAAAAGTCCTATTATATTTACAACCCTGTAATAGACCAGGAGGAAAATGGCCACAAAAAGCAGCGATAACCTCATAATATTGAGGAAAACCACAAGAGGCGCTGCCTTGCCAGAACCAATCAGTCCAGCTACATTCCGTGTCAGCGCCCTCAGATTAAAGATCCCGAACAGCCATCCTATGAATATTCCGAGAGGCAGTTTCCTTGGCTCATAGAATGCCGAAGCAGCTATTGCAGGTACAATTATAAAAATGCTTTTTTTTACTACCCGTTTCAGGATTTCCATCAATATTAACCGTTCAAGCAGTTAAAAAGTTCAAACGGATTGAACTGCTTGATCTGTTACTTGCTTGAGTTATTTTCATTGTTACTCATCTTCGATGCCACCCTAAAAAGATATTTAAAACCCGCTATGATCCCAAAGAGGGTAAATAATATCGTAAACCATGGGGACGTATTAAAAAATCTGTCCAGCAGATAGTAGCCGATCGCGAAGCCGATAAACGTGCTGATGACAAGATTGATACCAACAGTGCTCGCAACCCCGATATACCTGAAAAATTCGCTTTTCTTTTCTTTCTTTTGCTTTGGTGTCAAGCTGCCCACTCATTAGCTCCACATTGTGCTGTATTCTCTGACCTTGATTATTCATAAACTCGGAGCAAGTATGGTGAGAGAACATATTGAGCAATACCGTAGAACATATAAACCTAAAGCAGTCTGTTTGCACGTGAATCGCTCAAGTAATTTAATAATTCATTGCGTTCAAGATGTT
>QZKC01000022.1 GCA_003599425.1 Nitrospiraceae bacterium
TATATTCACCTGCTAGGTGAAAGGCAAAAGTTAGTTAAGCTTATAATAAATCTGTGATAATCTGCGTTAATCTGTGGCTAACTGCTTTTTATAGGATAACAGACCCTAAGGCTCATTCAGAATTGACTAAAATGAGGGCAAATGATATTTTCTATCAAATTCAATTTCATGAACTAAGGACAACCACACCACAGGAGAAAAAATGTATGCAGAGACGCAATAAAAAGACAGACATGAAACAGGTTAGATCTCTGATGAAAAGCAACGACCTTGCAGAATCACTATCAGCAATGATCGAGAAAAATCGCGGAGAATTGGGGTTTCTCCTGAGCATATTGAAAAAACGTCCCAGCACTTTTAACCCGTATGTTCTCAAGGGGATGTCCATTTACAGCGAACCGGCTGCGTTGGATAAAAAAACGGCAGAACTGGTGGCTGTCGGCGCTGCGGCTGCTCTCAGGTGCGAACATTGCATTCAGGCACACGTGAACAGGGCCGCTTCCGAGGGGGCAGGTCCTGATGAAATATTGGATGCTATCCTGATCGCCGGAGCCATCTCAGAGTCATCAACCCTCTCCGTTGCTTTCAGAAAATTCCGTCAGCACGAGGGGAGCGCAACCAAAAAGGCTGATCGTCAGAATAAAAAGTGACAGTGATATAATAATGCTTAAAGATTGCAGGAGGATATGATGAAGAAATCATTTGGCCCCAAGATCCTGGTGTACCCGACCCCCGTATGGATGGTCGGAACTTATGACAAAGAAGGGAAACCTAACGTTATGACCATTGCATGGGGAGGGGTCTGCTGTTCCGTGCCCCCGTGTGTTGCGGTTTCTATAAGGAAAGCGACTTACAGTTACAGCAGCATTGTTGAGCGCAAGGCATTCACCGTGAACATCCCTTCAGAAACATATGTCGCTGAAGCTGATTATTTCGGTCTGGTTTCCGGAAAAAATACGGACAAGTTCGCTGCGTCAGGGCTCACTCCAGTAAAAAGCGATCTGGTAGACGCGCCGTTTGTGAAAGAATTTCCCGTGATCATAGAGTGCAAACTGATCCATACCGTTGAGATAGGATTGCACACACAATTCGTTGGCGAGATACTTGATGTCAAGGCAGATGAATCCGTGCTCGGAGAAAAAGGAGTTCCTGATATAGAAAAGATAAAGCCTTTTGTTTTCACTCCGGAGCGGCGTGCTTATCACAAGATAGGGGGCTATCTTGGGGATGCTTTTTCCATAGGGAAGGGGATACAGCAGAAACAGCAGTCTTAACCGGTAACATGCAATTATATAGTGACAACAGGTAAAAACGCCTTCAAGCCTCAGAGGTGTTGCTGATAAAGCTTTTCAGGCGTTTTCATCTGTTGTTTATGCTTTTTAATGTTCAATACCCTGGATTACCTGCGATATCTCCTGTTCAAAAGCATCTGAAGGCGTTACGATTATGTCCCGGTCTGCGATCTTTGCAGTATAGCGCTGGTATTGTTTGCTGCGTTCATAGACATCGCCTAATTTTCCTGAGAGGGTTTGTACCTTTTTCTGTGAGAGCCCTTTGTCTTTCACCAGGGATTTGAAGTTCACTTCCTTGCCGTCTTCGAACCAGACCATGCCGAACATCCCCGGGGGCTTGCCGATATAAACATATACATTATTTTCTGCGGGGACCACCTCGATCCGGTCGTGAACTTTGTTCAGCAATTCTGATAACTGTGCATTAAATTTATTCAACTGTTCTGTTGATGGCGCCCCTGGGTCTAATAAGGGGTATTCTTCTTTTTTTCCGAATATGCTGCTTAGAAAACCCATAATAAACTCCTTTCTCAATGAGTCATGAAATTATACGTAAGGATCGGGAAGTATTATCTTGAGAAAGGAGGGGAAATGCCTGAAAACAGGAAAAGACCTTCAAAAGTTTTAGAAGGGCCAGGGAAAACAAACAGACAAAATGATGCAAATATGAGCATCTGAAGAGCAATAAAAGTATATGACGTCATCGGCTGCTTTAACAGCTTGAGTTTGATCTTAAAATATGTATTTTTTATGATCGCACGTTTTTTCTTGATAAGAAAAGATATCCGGGGAGCCTCAGATGAGTTTTCAGTTTTGGAGAAGAGTTTGTTTAAAAGAACATCAACGAAAAACAATTGAAAGTTCTTCAGATGTCTCTCTGTCCGGCTCTGTAGAGAATTAAGTTCCTGATGTCCTGTCAGGGTGTAAGAAAGCGGAGAAATTGCGTAGATGACAAAAACGGCGAGCAACAGGTATGTCACAGAGAAATGATTTTTCATACTGCAGCCCTCACTAAATTATAACCTTTTTACAGGAAGATGTCATTTATTAATTCCCGATGATGGTCATGCTGTATAATGTGATTATGTGCAGCATGAAAGGCGCATTGAACATAACCCGAAGGAGAGGATATGAACAGAAAGATCACAGATATTTTCAGGGAAAAAGAAAAAACATTTTCTTTGGAATTTTTCCCTCCAAAGACCCCGAAAGGGGTGGAGCAGCTTTATCGTACAGCAGATGAACTGAACAAGCTCGGCCCTGATTTTGTGTCCGTAACATACGGAGCAGGCGGTTCTACGCGGGGGGCGACCATGGAAATTTGCGCGGAGATCCAGAAAAGGTTTGATATCGCTGTCATGCATCATCTTACCTGTGTGGGGCACAGCCGTTCAGAGCTGAAAGCGATCCTTGATCAGGCGAAAGCCAACAATATCAGAAATATCCTTTCACTCAGGGGTGACCCGCCCAAAGGAGTTGAGATATGGGAGCCTGCCCCCGACGGTTTTGAATATTGCTACCAGTTGAATGATTTTATCCGTGACAATTACGGCGATTTTTTCAGCGTAGGCGTGGCGGGTTTTCCCGAGGGGCATATTCACTGTCCTGATAAGGCAACGGATACAAAGCACCTCAAGATAAAAATTGAGCATGGAGGAGAGTTTATCATTACCCAGCTTTTTTTCGATAACACTGTGTATTCAGAATATCTTGAACGCCTGAAAAATGAAGGGGTTCAGGTCCGTGTCATTCCCGGAATCCTCCCGATCACAAGCTATGAAGGATTATTGAAATTCTGCAATACCTGCGGGGCAACAGTTACACAGGAAGTCCATGATATATTCAAGCTGCTTTCAGGAGATGAGCAGGCGACAGCAGAGGCCGGTATTGATTTTGCAGTCAGGCAGTGTAAGGACTTGCTTGACCGTGGAGCTCCGGGACTTCATTTCTTCACCCTGAACAAGACAGAACCGGTCAGGGAGATATGGAAGAGGCTGGGGATCAAATAGCTAACCCATCCTGATAATGGTCTTTTGCCGGATGTAGTTTGTTTATTAATGATGTATCAAATATCTCATTGGATGAGACAGCACGCCTGATATATCCGAGTTTTTTTAATACAGCAACAAATTTCATGGTCGAAGAAATATATTCATCAGTGATTTTTGAACAATATTTAGGAGATATCTTTAGCGTATCCAGAACAAAATCTTCATCAACTATTCCTGTAAAATCCGCAATGATCTTTGCGGATTCCGCTGGTCTGTTCCTGAGCATGGAGGTAGCCTCTTCATGAAGCATGAGAAACTGTTCTACGTCTGAGCGGTGTTCTTTTAAAAAGGACCTCTCAACAAGGATGCCGTAACTTGGATTGTTCGGCCAGAGTTTTGAAGGGGGATAAAGGATCTTTCCTCTTGCATAGCGGGCAAGAGAAACAGCAAGGGCCGGCGTTCCGACAGCAGCAGAGACCGGTCCTTTGTACATTGCATCTACGATCTGGTCAGCCCATCGAAAATTGATGACTTCCACATCATTTTTTAAATGAAATCTTTCAAGATATTCCGAGAGAATCACATCATGAATGGAACCTTTACCCGGAACTCCGACCCTGAGCCCGCGAAACTGTATGATGATATCCCTGAGACTCTCCTCATCGGGAAAACCCCGGTCCGTTACTCTGCCTATGATAACTGTTCCCTCAATATGACCGCCAGCAATGCACGTGATCCTGACGCCTTTGTCGATCCCTATTATTGCAGGAGGAAGCCCAATATACGCCATGTCGATCTCGCCTTTTTGGAAGGCGTCAACAAGGGCAGGCCCTGTAGGAAATAGATTCCACCTCACATCGGTTCTCATTTCGCCCTTGGCGATCAGGAGCATGGAGGTATGATAAAAGGTTGAGAGATGACCAATCCTGAGGGTCATTGATTATTTCCTTCGCCTGAATGTGGCTGAATGCGTCCCTTATGCATACATTAAGCGAATAGCGATCAGCTTTCAGCGGTCAGCACTCTGCTTCTCTATCATAGAGCTGATTGCTCAGAGCTGCCAGCTTTTTATGGAGCGGGCGAAGGGATTCGAACCCTCGACCTTCAGCTTGGGAAGCTGACACTCTACCGCTGAGTTACGCCCGCGCTCCGTGATGCGGATATTGTATATTGCGGTGAATCCTTAATGCAAGAAGGGACATTTGTCAAATTTATTCACTGATACTCGTAGAGTCGTTGACGGGAGGGCGGGGCATATTTTAAGAAATCCCTAAGCCGGATTATTCATAAACTTTTTTGGAGCAAGTCATGGTTCGAGCAACATCTTGAACGATACACGTGCAAACAGACTGCTTTAGGTTTATATGTCCTAAGGTATTGCACAATATGTTCAGAGGCTTCGCCTCAATGTAAGGATAATAATGTTTCTGTTTAAATTGCTTTACTTCGTAAAGCCTGCATTTACTCACCATACTTGCTCTGAGTTTATGAATAATCAAGGCTAACTCGACAGATTTTGCAGAACGTATTCAGAATTTCCTTATTATGTTTTAAATAATGGTTTTCTGCCCGCAGCGTCTGCACTCATTGTGTCGAAATGTATTTTTAAATCTGCCTCGCCCTCCTGTCAACCAGGGCTTGCTCCGAGGTGAATTTATAAATATCAGGGATAAAAGGCAGTGTTTTGATATTATTATGTTTGTTATATAATAGAGACGATGTTTGGGATACTGACAAAGATAATCGGTACGAAAAATGACCGCGAGATCAAGCGGATGTGGGCTGTTGTTGAACAGGTCAATTCGCTTGAATCTGCAGTTGCGTCTCTTACGGATGATCAACTGCGTTTGAAAACAGACGAATTCCGCAAGAGGATCGAGCCAGGGGAAAGCCTGGATGATATCCTTCCTGAGGCCTTTGCCACTGTCAGGGAAGCGTCGCGCAGGATCCTGAATATGCGCCATTTTGATGTGCAGCTTATCGGAGGGCTCACCCTTCATGAGGGGAAGATCGCTGAGATGAAGACTGGTGAGGGCAAGACCCTCGTTGCCACGCTGCCTGTATATTTGAACGCTCTTGACGGGCACGGCGTGCATGTTGTCACTGTAAATGACTATCTTGCAAAAAGAGACGCTCAGTGGATGGGGCCTATATACCATTTCTTCGGGCTTTCCGTTGGCGTTATCCAGCATGAAAGTTCATTTCTTTATGATCCATCATACCATTCTGAAGACAGCAGGCTGCGGTTTCTGAGGCCTATCGAACGGAAAGAAGCCTATCTGGCGGACATTACGTACGGGACAAATAACGAATTCGGGTTTGATTACCTCAGAGACAACATGAGGTATCACATAAACGATTATGTCCAGCGGGAGCAGAATTTTGCGATCGTTGACGAGGTGGACAGCATTTTGATCGACGAGGCGAGGACCCCGCTCATCATATCAGGGCCTTCGGAAGAATCAACGGACAAATACTACATCATTGACAAGATCATCCCCAAGCTTAGCAAGGAAACAGATTATACAGTTGATGAAAAGGCAAAGAGTGTTACTCTAACTGAGGCTGGGAATATAAAGGTAGAAAAGCTGCTTGGCGCGGGCAATCTCTACGACCCCTCCAATATTGAACTGGTACATCACGTCAATCAGGCGTTGCGGGCACATGTGCTCTTTCAGAGGGATGTCGATTATATCGTGAAGGACAATGAGGTGATCATTGTCGATGAATTTACAGGACGTCTCATGCCGGGCAGACGCTGGTCCGACGGGTTGCACCAGGCAGTGGAAGCAAGAGAAGGGGTCAAAATTGCGAGCGAGAACCAGACCCTGGCAACCATTACATTTCAGAATTACTTCAGGATGTACAACAAACTCGCCGGCATGACCGGCACAGCCGACACCGAGGCTGAAGAGTTTGCAAAGATATACAATCTCGACGTTATCGTTATTCCGACGAATAAACCGATGACGAGAAAAGACAACTCGGACGTTGTGTACAAGACGGTCAAGGGCAAGTTCGATGCCGTTATTAATGAAATTGAAGACTGCCACAAACGCGGGCAGCCTGTTCTCGTCGGTACCATATCAATTGAAAGATCCGAGCTCCTCAGCACTATGCTGAAGAAGAAAAAAATCCCGCATTCTGTCCTCAATGCAAAATACCACGAAAAAGAGGCTGAGATCGTTTCACAGGCCGGAAGGAGCGGGACCGTCACCATTGCCACCAATATGGCAGGAAGGGGGACAGACATCGTTCTCGGAGGCAGCCCTGAAGGGATTGCAAAGGATATGCTCAGGGACAAAAAAGACCATACGGAAGAGGATCTTCAAAAAGCATTTGAGAAAGCTAAAGAACTGTGCATTCAGGACAGGGAGACGGTGATTTCAGCAGGAGGCCTGCATATCCTCGGCACCGAAAGGCATGAGGCGCGCAGAATAGACAATCAGCTCAGAGGACGTTCAGGACGTCAGGGGGATCCCGGCTCCTCGAGGTTTTATCTCTCGCTTGAAGATGATCTCATGAGGATATTCGGTTCGGACAAGATATCAGGCATTATGGACAAGCTCGGGATGGATGAGTCACAGCCTATTGAGCACAAATGGATCACCAAGGCCATAGAGACCTCACAGAAGAGAGTCGAGGCCCACAATTTTGATATCAGGAAGCACCTGCTTGAATATGACGATGTAAACAATAAACAGAGGACAGAGATTTATTCCTTCAGAAGGGAGATACTTTCCGGAGACAATCATAAGGAAAAGGCAATGGAGATGATGGAAGATGTCCTCGATGAGATCCTCGCTCTGTATTGCCCTGATGATAAGCATCCTGAGGAATGGGATATGAAGGCCCTCGGAGATGCCCTGTACGGGCAATTCACCATTCATCCGGCAATAGAAGCGAAGAAATTCGAAGACCTCCGCACGGAGCTTTTAGACGCGGTTAGTCAGGCATATGAGAAAAAGGAGCAGGAAATCGGCTCTGATATGCTCAGGTATCTTGAGAAGATGATACTCCTTCAGGTCCTTGATTCCCAGTGGAAAGACCATCTCCTGAGCATGGACCACCTGAAAGAAGGCGTGGGCCTCAGGGGATATGGGCAGAGAGACCCGCTGGTGGAATATAAGAAAGAGGCCTTTGAGATATTCGCAGACTTAAGCAACAGGGTAGCGTCAGAAGTTGTCGCGAGGTTAATGAAGATACAGATACAGAGGGAAGAATCTCTTGAAAAGAAATTTGCCGCAAGACCTGCGCGAATGACGTACGGCAGGGGCGGGGAAGATGCCAAACCACAGACCGTTGTCAAGGACAGGAAAGTAGGCAGGAATGACCCGTGCGTATGCGGCAGCGGAAAGAAGTACAAAAAGTGCTGCGGGGTGAATGCGTAAAGACATTCTGATAGACCTCCCGGAAGAGATCGCGGATATTCTTGCCGGAGTATCTGACCTCAACAATTCAATCCCTGTTGTAATGAAAAAGGTCAAGTCATTGACCGGGACCGCTGCATGGTCTTTACTCGTTGATGAGTCATTTTTTCAGGCAGTCTCCCTCCAGACCTCAAGGAACATTCAGAAGTGGCGTTTTAACGGAGGAATTGCCGGACTGGTCAGGGATACGGGAAAAACCACTGCTGTCGGGGACGTCTCAGGCAACGAATCTTACAACGAGAAAGCGGACGGGTTTCACAATATAATAATTGCATCTCTCCTGTGCGCGCCGCTGAAAGTCAGGGACGAGGTGATCGGCATCCTCAGAGTTATTAATAAAAAAAATGGGGCCCCTTTCAGCGGGGAAGATATAAAACTTCTTACGGACGTTTCTCTCTGCCTCGGTATTGCTCTGGAGAGGGTATTCCTTTATAAGAAAGTAGAAGAGATATCGATGACAGACGAGCTTACGGGCCTTTATAATATCCGCTTCCTCAGCCATTCGTTAGATATTGAAATAGAGCGTTCCCACCGTTACGGGTCTTTGTTCTCGGTCATATTCATGGATCTTGATAACCTGAGAAAGGTGAATGAAAAATACGGCCACCTTGCAGGCAGCAGGGTGCTCATTGAAACCTCACACCTGCTTGTGGATAACCTGCGGAAGATAGATATCATAATACGCTATGGCGGAGATGAGTTTGTGATAATTCTCCCTCAGACCCCTCGTGACGCCGGCTTTTATGTGGCGGAAAGGTTGAGGAGGGTGATAGAAAAAAATATTTTCATGAAGCCGGAGGGCTATGCTCTGAAGGTAACCGCAAGCTTTGGTGTCGCGTCATTTCCTGATGACGCAAAAAAGAAGGAAGACCTTCTCAATATCGCAGACAAGGCCATGTTCAGCGGCAAGGCATCAACTAAAAATACGGTATTTGGGGCACAGTAGAGGCTGATCTATTATCGTGTTCAACTGGTTTGACAATACATACAGGAAAATCCTGGATCATATGGCTGACGGCGTGTATTTTGTCGGGCCGGACCAGAGAATTCTCTACTGGAGCAGGGGCGCCGGCGCAATGTCCGGCTTCACATCCGAAGAGATGACAGGAAGTTCCCTGAATGACAGGCGCATTCATTATGAAGACGGCAAGGGGAATCCATTGCAGCCTTTTGAGTATCCGGCAGCGCTCTGCCTGCAGGAGAAAAGGACGGTAAGCAAGCATTTTTTTCTGAAGACGAAAGACAGCAGGCTGATCCCTGTAGAAGAGACCGCGTCCCCTCTTTTGGACAGGGGGAAAGTAAAAGGCGTTATCACCGTTATAAAGGATATAACATCCTGCATCGAGTCCACAGAGTTCCGGTTGAGGTCCGAGAGGAAGGAACGGCTGATACCGATATGCGGCTGGTGCAAGAAGATCAGGAGCGATGAAAACTACTGGGAACAGATAGAGACCTATCTTACCGATGAAGGGTTCGGTGTCTTTACACACGGCATGTGCCCTTCCTGCGCGGACAAGATATTTGAAAAGAAAGTGTACCTTGAAAGCTACCAGCAGATATGCAAATCCATTAGCGCCAGCATTTCTCTTGAAGAGGTGCTGCAGCTTATCGTGAGGAATGTGGTCAAAGTCATGAACGTGAAGGCAAGCCTGGTCCGCCTGCTGAACAGGGAGACAAAGCAGCTTGAGCTCGCAGCATACTACGGAGTCAGCGAGAGATACGCCAACAAAGGCCCTGTTGCATATGACGCAAGCATCGATGACGCGCTCGCAGGCCAGCCGGCATCGGTTTATGACATTACGGAGCATACGGATTCAAAGTACTACAGGGAGGCGCTGGAGGAGGGTATACGGAGCATTCTTTCGATACCCCTGCGTTTTGAGAAGGAAGTCATAGGAGTGCTCAGGATGTACACGACTGAACCTGTCAAATATACGGAAGAAGACATGAAATTCATCACCGCAATCGCTGAACAGGCCGCGACCGGTATTGTGAATGCACGGCGTTTTGAAAAGGCTGTGTCAAGGGAGAAGGAATATCTCCGTGTCTTCGAAGAAGTGACAAAGGTGACTGGCTCTTCCCTGAACCTTAATGAGGTATTAAATCTGATCGTCAGAAAGATACCGCAGGTCATGGACCTCAAGGGATGTTCGCTCCGGCTTGTTAACAAGGAAAACAAGCAGCTCGAACTTGCTGCATATTTCGGGTTAAGCGAGAAATATGCCAATAAAGGCCCGGTGGAATACGACGAAAACCTCGAAGACGCACTGGCCAGTCAGTCTGTGACAATATTCGATATTGAGGAGAACAGGGATTCGAAATATTACCAGGAAGCCGTGCAGGAAGGGTTGCGGAGTATCGTGTCCATTCCCATGCGGTTCCATAGCGAAGTCGTAGGGCGTCTCCGGCTGTATACCAGCAAGCCTGTACAGTATACAGAAGAAGACATGCGGTTCCTTGAGGCCATAGCCGAGCAGACGGCCCTTGCAATTGTGAATGCAAAGCATTTTGAGACGGAGATAACAAGGGAAAGGGAATATCTCCGTGTATTTGAAGAAGTGACCAAGACTGTCAGCTCTTCACTTAATCTTAATGAGGTGCTGAATCTGATCGTCAGAAAGATACCTGAAGTCATGAGACTGAAGGCCTGCTCTGTAAGACTTGTCGAGAAGGAGAAGAAACAGCTTGAACTCGCTGCTTATTACGGATTGAGCGAAAGATACGCCAATAAGGGCCCGGTGTCCTATGACAAAAGCATCGATGACGCACTCGCGGGCAAAGAGGTCTCGGAATATGATGTAATGGATCACAAGGATTCACGCTATTACAATGAAGCTATTGCAGAAGGCATACGGAACATATTGTCCGTACCGATGCGCTATCAGAATGAGATTGTGGGAGTGCTGAGACTGTATTCGGGTAAACCTGTTAAATACACTGACGCAGATTTCAGCTTCATGATGACTATCGCGGAACAGACCGCTATTGCGATCATTAACGCAAAGCATTTTGAAAGAGAGATATCCAAGGAAAAAGAATACCTAAAGGTGTTCCAGGAGGTCACAAGAACCGTAAGCTCCACCCTTCATGTAAGAGAAGTGCTGGAAATGATCGTAAAAAAGATACCGCAGGTCATGGGACTGAAGGCAGCCACCATCCGGCTGCTCGATCACTCCGGCAAGAAGCTCAGGCTTGTCGCGTCATCCGGCCTCAGTGAGAAGTATCTCAACAGGGGGCCTGTCGACACAGAGGAAAATGTGATCGAGGCGCTCAATGAAAAGCCGGTCGCTATTTATGATGTTACGACCGACCCGAAGATAAAGTATCAGAAAGAGGCGGCTGAGGAAGGGATAAAGAGCATACTCACGCTCCCTATTATCGCAAGGGGGAAGGTGCTCGGCATATTGAGACTTCTTACCGGAGAGCAGAGAAACTTTTCACAGCAGGAAATTGATTTTTCAGCCTCACTTGCCGAACAGTGCGGTATTGCGATAGAGAATGCGACCATGTATGAAAAGACAAAGAAGGAATATGATGATATGATGCAGTCCGTAGGGAGGGCTTTTTTCGAAAAAGAGTAGCGGTCAGGTGTTCTCCCTCGCTTCGTGTTTTCTCTCCTGTCTGTGCCTGTGCCGCTCTTCATATCTTCTGCGGGCCTCAGGTGATATACTGACCTTGTCTCTGATGTCCAGGCTGAAAAGTATGACAGGCGTTATGCTGTCCATCTGTTCAGGGTCTTCAGTTCTGAGTGCAGGCCGGACCGTCCCGGTGATCCTTGGCCCGCTTATAGCTTCAATATCCATATATTCTCCCCTAATATTATGAGCTGATTTATTTTATATATTTTGGGTGAATATGTCAGCAAAAAAGTTCAATAGCGCAATAGTGCAAAAGCACATTAGCATAAAAGCAGAAAAATCCCGCTTATTCATCTTTAAACTTCTGCTCTTCCGGGCTCTTGCACTTCTGTTCTTTTGCTCTTCTGCACTTCTGTTGTCAGCGCGTGTTATCAGAGATGCTCTCCAGTGTCCGTATCAGCGCCTCTGCCTTTTTCAGGGTCTCGTAATATTCCTTCTCCGGGTCTGAATCAGCGACGATGCCGGCGCCTGCCTGGACATATGCAACCCTGTTCTTGATCACGAACGTCCTGATGATGATATTTAAATCCATATCACCGGTGAAGCTGATATACCCTATGGAACCGGTATACGGCCCGCGCGTGACAGGTTCGAGCTCATCAATGATCTCCATGCACCGTACCTTCGGGACCCCGGTGATAGTCCCGCCGGGGAAGGTCGCCCGTATCGCGTCAAAGCAGTCTTTACCCTCTGCAAGGGCGCCTTTGACATTTGAGACGATGTGGATGACGTGGGAATAATTTTCTGTTACCATGAACTCATCGACCTCCACGGTGCTGTAATCGGATATCTTGCCCAGGTCATTCCTTTCAAGGTCGATCAGCATGAGGTGTTCTGCACGTTCTTTTTCATTGAGCAGGAGGTCTGCCCTCATTAGCCGGTCACTTTCAGCGTCTTTCCCTCTTGGGCGTGTGCCAGCTATGGGCCTTGTTTCTACAGTGCTGCCGGTGACCCTGACGAGCCGCTCCGGAGACGAACTCGCGATCTGGTAATCTCCCAGATCAAGATACGCTGCAAAGGGAGATGGATTTATCTTGCTCAGGATCTTGTAGATCTGCCATGGCCTGATGTCGCCGATATCAGCGGAGACCCTCTGTGACAGGTTAGCCTGAAATATATCACCTGCCTTGATATACTCCTTGGCCCTTTTGACGATGTCCATGTATATTTCTTTTTCCATTTCATGGCGTATGCGGATGCTACTATTGATAGTGGTTATGTCATTGCGAGCCGAAGGCGAAGCAATCTTTTCTTCTTCCAGGGGGGCATGAGATTGCTTCGTCGTCTCTATGCCCGGGACTCCTCGCAATGACGACATGTGGTTCACAGCTAAATAGAAAGAACTTATCTTTTTATGTATCTCTTGTATCTTTTCACATGCACGGTCATAATAATCTTCCCACTTTCCTGCTTCCGCACTTCTGCACTTTTGTACTACTGCACTGAGTGCGTCTTCAGCCCCGGGGCACGAGATGATAAATGTCTTCTGAAGCTTATGATCAACTGCAACTACAGTGTCAACGAGCATGAAGTGAGCATCTGGTATATCGAGGTCATCGACAGCAGTTCTCGGCAGATGTTCAAAATAGTGGACAAAGTCATAACTGATGAGACCAATTGCGCCGCCGATGAAAGGAGGAACATTGTCCGCTGATTCTATCCTGTATGCTTTCAGAAACTGTTTTAATTTTTTGAGAGGGGAGACTGCCTTTTCCGGCCCCCAACCCCTAACCCCTAACCCCCTCTTTATGCTCTCTGTCTCTGCCACACCGTTCTTTACCCTGAAAATCAAAAACGGTTCTGCGCCGATGAAGGAATACCTGGCAATCTTTTCAGGCCCGTTCATGCTCTCAAGGAGAAAACTGTATGGAGCGTCTATGCTTTCAAAGATGATCTGTGGTTCGATAAAAGGGAGTTCCGCATAGATGGGGGAAGTCTTGCCTGTTATTGCGTTTTCGATGAATTCTATTTTTGAGGGAAGAACTTGCATCATTTGTTGATCAGGTAGCTTGTTATAAATTTGGACAAGTATGGTGAAAAAACATATTGAGCGATACCTTAGTATCTGATGTTTAACGCCTTTCGTTGAAAATGCAATTTCGTGAGTATTTCAAAATCTATCGCGTTCAAGATGTTTTTGAGCCATAGCTTGTCCAAATAAAACTGCTAACACGGTATATTAAAACCCTGCTATTTCCTCTTCGATCCGCTTTAACGCGCCAACCGGGTCAGGCTGCGCAGTGACCGCTCTCCCGATGACCAGATAATCGGCTCCTCTCTTCAATGCCTCTCTGGGAGTCAGTATCCTCTTCTGGTCACCAGCTTCTGCCCAGGAGGGCCTGATGCCCGGAGTTACAATAAGGAAGTTCTTACCATAATGGGCGCGTAGACTTTCTGCGTCCTCTGGTGAAGCCACCACCCCGTCCAGCCCGGCACTTTGAGCAAGCCCTGCGAGGTGTTTGACCTGAGCGCTCATTCTCAGTCCTATACCGAGTTCATCATGTAAGACCTTCTGGTCAATGCTGGTCAATATGGTCACGCCAATGAGTCTTGGCCTGGGGATATTTTCTTCAAGCGAAAGCTTTCGTATTACCTCTGCTGCCTGCCGCATCATTTCCAGGCCGCCGAGTGTATGGACATTGAACATGAATACCCCGAGCCGAGCCGCAACTGCCGCTGATTTTGCAACAGTATTGGGGATATCATGAAATTTCAGGTCCAGAAAGACCTTTTTCCTTAGAAAATGGATCTGTTTGATAATCTTGGGCCCTGATGCTGTAAAAAGCTCAGACCCTATCTTGAAAATATCAACATGCTCCCTGAACGTATTTACGACTGCAATTGCGTCATCATAGTTCGATACATCAAGTGCGAGGATTATGCGGTCACGTGGTTTCATACTGAGTCAGCAATTATAAATTTGAAGCAAGTATGGTGAGTAAATGCAGGCTTTACGAAGTAAAGTAATTTAAACAGAAACATTATTATCCTTACATTGAGGCGAAGCCTCTGAACATATTGTGCAATACCTTAGCGTCTATAGCTCTGAAACATTTTGTTTGGATGTGTACAGATAAAATATTAAATGATCCATTGCTTCCAAGATGTTCTCGAACCATGGCTTGCTTCAGGTTAAGTTTATGAATCATCAAGGCTAAATTTTGGCTAATGTTATCCCCTTTTGCGCCTGGTATTTCCCCGCCTTGTCCGCGTAGGATCTTTCGCAGATTTCATCAGCGCCGAGGAATATGATCTGTGCTATCCCTTCATTTGCGTACAATTTTACAGGCAGGGGAGTGGTATTGGATATTTCTATGGTCACATGCCCCTCCCATTCCGGTTCAAGGGGGGTTACGTTGACGATGACACCGCACCGTGCGTATGTGGATTTACCGAGGCAGATCACAATGGTTTCACGGGGAATTTTAAAATACTCTACTGATGTGGCGAGTACAAAAGAATTTGGCGGGATTATGCAGACATCGCCTTTAAAATCCGTGAAACTCCTCGGATCGAACTGCTTGGGATCGATCACCGTTGTATTTATATTCGTAAATATCTTGAACTTGTTGGTTATCCTCATGTCATACCCGTATGAGCTGACCCCAAATGAAATGACGCCCTTCCTGACCTGCTTGTCAGCAAACGGTTTTATCATGCCTTTTTGGGCCATTGTTCGTATCCAGCGGTCGTTTTTTACCATTGAGATTTCTCCTTTGCAGACGAATTTCAAAGGGTAACATATAGCCCCATTTTTTACAACAGACCCTGCAGGAATGTATTTTTATGTATTTTTATGTTGATTGAACAGCATGTTTTTGATATGATTGTCTATCATAACTCCTTGAAGTTTCGTAATGTATGGTTAACTAATTGCTTCATATTGTATGTGAGGAGGCAGAACAAATGGAAAAGATAAAGATAGCCGTCGCAGGGATCGGTAATTGTGCAAGCTCATTGATTCAGGGCCTTGAATATTACAAAGGGAAAAATCCGGAAGAAGCCATCGGCCTCATGCATTGGGACATTGGCGGCTATAAACCCCATGATATAGAAGTAGTTGCGGCTTTTGACATTGACAAAAGAAAGGTCGGGAAGGATGTGAATGAAGCGATATTCGCATTGCCTAACTGCACCTCAGTATTCTGTGAGAGTATGCCCCAGGCGAATGTCATTGTTCAGATGGGCAAGGTGCTGGACGGCTTTTCTGACCACATGAAGGACTATAACCCTGAACATACTTTTGTGTTAAGCGATAAAAAGGAGGCTGAAAAGGAAGACATTGTCGCGGCATTGAAGAAGTCAGGCGCTGAAATGCTTCTGAACTACCTGCCAGTCGGCTCAGAAGCTGCCGTTAAATTCTATGCTGAATGCGTGCTCGAGGCCGGGATAGGGTTTATCAACAATATGCCAGTTTTTATCGCGAGCAATCCTGAATGGGCCAAGAGGTTCAGGGAAAAGAATCTGCCGATCATCGGAGATGACATTAAAGCTCAGCTTGGCGCCACGATAACCCACAGGACCCTGGTCGACCTGTTCAGGAAAAGAGGCGTGAAACTGGAAAGGACTTACCAGTTGAACACAGGCGGCAATACGGATTTCCTCAATATGCTGAACAAGAGCAGGCTTGCCTCGAAAAAAGAATCAAAGACAGAGGCGGTGCAGTCTGTCATGAACGGAAAGAGGCTGGCCCCTGACAATATTCACATAGGCCCGAGCGATTATGTGCCATGGCAGAAGGACAACAAGGTGTGCTTCATCCGCATGGAGGGAAGGCTCTTTGGTGATGTTCCGATGAATCTTGAACTAAGGCTTTCTGTTGAAGATTCCCCCAACTCTGCCGGGGTTGCGATTGATGCTGTCAGGTGCTGCAAACTGGCGTTGAACAGGCGGAAAGGCGGCGTTCTCTATTCACCGTCCGCATATTTCATGAAACACCCGCCGAAACAGTTCAGCGATGATGTGGCATACAGGATGCTGGAGGAGTTCATAGCTGGGCAGGACATAGAGGGGGAGCTTATTGAGAGCATACATGATGAACAATCTGTTCAGAAGGTCGTATCGGCATTTGTCGACCGGTAATAATAGCAGTTAAAGGTATCAAATTCGGGGCGGTATTGCAACTGAATAGACCACACTGACAGAAAAATATAAATAACAACGGGAGGAGGAAGTATGGCAGATGTCTTAAACAGGCTGAAAGGGTGCGTCAGCACAACTGACGGAAAGGTCCAGATCAAGGATGCTAACGCCGTCAAAGGACTCATCGATGAACTCATTTATGAGGCTGTTTTTCAACAGGACGAAGAAAAGCGAAAATCGCTCCAGAGGCTGGTCATCGAGATAGCAAAAAAAATGGGAGCAGTGCCTGCATCCATTCAGGAGCTTTATGAGGAGATGGGGAGGAATTATCCTGGATTCACTGTGCCCGCGATCAACATACGGGGACTTACTTATGATACTGCAAGGGTAATATTCAGAAAGGCGATGGAGAAGAATGCCGGGGCATTTATCTTTGAGATAGCCCGTTCAGAGATAGGATATACAAAACAGAAACCGCTTGAATACTCTGCGGTCGTGCTGGCAGCCGCGGTCAGGGAAGGTTTTGCCGGGCCGGTCTTCATTCAGGGCGATCATTTCCAGCTTATCAGAAAGAACTACCTTTCAGGTCCAGACCTTGAAAAGAACTATATCAAAGGCCTGATCAAGGAAGCCATTGACGCTGAATTTTATAACATCGACATTGATTCATCTACGCTCGTGGATCTTGATAAGCCGACACTGAAAGAACAGCAGAGGCCGAATTTCTCGATCGCTGCGGAGCTGACCGAATATATCAGAAGCCTTGAGCCGAAGGGGGTCACTGTTTCAGTCGGCGGTGAAATAGGCGAGATAGGCGGCAAAAACAGCACGCCCGATGAACTGAGGGCGTATCTTGACGGCTTTAAGGAAACATTGAAAAGCGGCAAGGGCGTCAGCAAGCTGAGCGTTCAGACCGGTACGGCTCATGGTGGCGTTGTACTTCCGGACGGAACACTTGCCAAGGTCAAGATAGATTTTGATACGCTCAGGCAGCTCTCTGATGCGGCAAGGAAAGAGTACGGGCTTTCAGGCGCGGTCCAGCATGGCGCGTCAACCTTGCCTGACGAGGCCTTTCATACATTCCCCGAAACAGGGACCTCAGAGGTGCACCTTGCAACGGGATTTCAGAACATCATGTATGACAGCCCTGCGCTTCCTGCATCATTCAGGGATGAGGTCTACGCATATCTGAAGCAGGAGTGCGCAAAGGAGAGAAAAGAAGGCCAGACCGACGAGCAGTTCTTCTACAGCACCCGCAAGAAGGGCTTTGGTACGCTGAAGAAAAAATGGTGGGATCTCCCGGCCAATGTAAAAGAGCCGATCATGAAAGAGCTGGCTGACAAATTCGATCTCCTCTTCGGGAAGCTCAGAGTGGTGGATTCAAAACCGCTTGTCGATAAGACTGTAAAACCGGTGGTGGTGGAGAAAGTCTTGCCTGCGGATTTACTTTAAAAAGGGGGGTGATCGATATGAAAACCCCTCGCATTCACATACATTTGGATGTGGTAATCGAAGGCAATCCGAAGATTAGCTTTCAGAGTGAAGCGGGAACGAAAAGGCAGAGATTGTTCCGATTTGTTTTTGTGGAAGCAGGGAAAAAGTTGATAAGCAGACTGTGGGATTTAGTCAATCCTTTTAATACTCGTACCTAATTGAAGCGGGTTCAGGTGTTAAGCTTGAACCCGCTATTTTGTTGACAATTATATCTTAGTCTTCTTTTTAATGGGTTTAGCTTTTCTATCTTTTGTTCCTGCATTTGATTTCCCCTCAACCATCTTTATCATATCTTCAACAATAATGCGCTCCTCATGTCGTAGCCTGTCAATGATTTCAGGGTCTCTGGTTTCGAGGTATTTGATGAAATTCGAAAAAGGAGACAATGCCTTTAATAATTCTGATTGCTTACTTTTCTCTATCTCAGTAATGCCCATTTTTAGCACATCCAATTTTTTCTCTTGAATTATGTTCCTGAATGCTGATATGAATGTGTTTATTCCTTCTTCAATATTTTTTAAATTTTTAAAATAAATTAGTGCTTCTTTCATATTTTTTACTGATGAGTCGATATTTCCTTTAGTTCCTTCTTCCACAAAAACAGTTAATAACGTATCAATAAGCTTGTTTAAGACTCTATTAACCTCAGGGTTTATTTCTAATGCTTTTTTGTAGACATTTATTGCTTGATAATATTGCTTCAGTTTTGAATACATAATCCCAATGTTGTATAAGGCCTCGTATCTGTCAGGTTTAAGTGCAGTAGCTTTTTTGTAGACATCTTCTGCTTCAGCATACCGATTCAGTTCTGAATATGTATTCCCCAGATTATTTAAAGTCTTATAAGAATCGGGTTGGAATACAATGGCTTTTTTGTAGGCATCTTCTGCTTCGTCATACCGCTTTAATTCTGCGTATATCGTTCCAAGGTTATATAATGCGTTGAATAAATCAGGTTTAATTAGAATAGTTTTTTTATAGACATCTATTGCTTTATCATATCGCTTAAGCTTTGAATATAGAGATCCTAAATTATTTAAAGCTTCATATCTGTCAGGTGTAATTAAAATGGCTTTTTTATAAATATCAATCGCTTCATCATATCGATTTAGTTTTGAATATATAATCCCCAAATTGTTTAACGCCTCATATAGATTAGGATTAATTTCTAAAGTTTTTTTATAAGCATCTATTGCTTTGTTATTCAGTGATAGGTTTGCATATGTATCGCCGAGACTGTACCAAAGCATATACTTATTAGGCTCAATCTCTATTGCTTTTTTGTAAGCTTGAACTGCTTTATCATAAAGTTTTTGTTTATTAAAGATGCACCCTTGTTGATATAGTTTGTCAACATTGGTTGGTTTGCTTTTTAATTCTTCTTTGATTATTTTTAATGCAATATCATAGTCTTTGCGTTGACATGCTACGAATATTTCATCACCTCCCTTAAATTCTGAGATTGCTTCTTTTAAATACCATAACTTATTCATGTCATGTTGAATTCCTTCATAGTTGTATTGTAATTTATAACGAAGTGCATCAAGTGTTTTATCAATAAATCCTAATAATTCTTCTTTTGTAAACCATAACTCCAAAAACTTCACAATAAACCCAAGCCTTTTCCTTCCTGCTTCCACTCTCATTTGTCTCCATAGGCTGAAGAGTCTTTCATTGAAGTCATAAAAAACTTTTTTTGCATGTTTTTTTGAAATCCTGATGTAGCCGGCTCTTTCAAGTCTTTTAATTTGAGACAGAACGACATTGACAGGCATATAACAGCGGCCGGCTATCTCAGTCGGGGTTAGCAGTCCTTCTGCCCGTGCCATTACATCAATTATTTCTTTTTGCTGTTCTGAGAGGTCCTTCATCCTTTCTCTGAAATAAGGAGAAAGCTCATCAAGGAGTTTAAGAAAAGTATTTTCTACTGAAGTTATATCGCCTTCGACAATTATGTGGTACAGGCTGAGTATGAGCCGGGGATTACCGCCTGCAAGTTCATGGATTGCCCTGAGCTTTGCTTCTTCTTTTTTCAACTTATCTATAAGGTCATCTCTTTCCTCAAGTTTTGCATAGCGATGCAGAAGTGAAATAGTATCTTCAAATGACAAATCCTTGAGCCAGATAATTTCAAAAAAATTATAAAGAGGTCTACCATGATTAATTATCGAGTCAAAGAGTGTTGGAGCAGCGCCGATAAGTAAAATGCTGTCACTCGTCATCAGCACCTCACGTAATGTGGACTGGTCTTCGTCAGTAAAGCGCTCGATTATATCATTCAGGTTATCAGCAAGGAGCAGGAGAATTTTTCCACTCTTTTTCCTGAATGTTTTTATATAATCAATGGCCAGTTCTTTCTCTTTAACATTTAAAGTCGCCGCTTTCATTAGGTCTTGCGGAATAGGCGGAATATCCTCTATCCCTGATTCGCTGAGATATTGCAGTATCAGTTTAAAACACTTGGTTATATTCCCTGGATATTCTTCTTCAGAAAATATAACCGGAGTGAACTTGTTTTTGAAAACGTTCAGCTCTTTCGTTTTTATTTCTCCCCTGACGGAATGGTAGAGAATTCGTAGCAAATGACTTTTGCCAATCCCTTTTGGGCCGATAAGTATTGCATGAGAAAAACTCTTACCTGAAGAAGCGCTCTTTAATATCCGTTTCAGATTATCAAGCTCCGCATCCCTTCCGATAAGGGTATCCTCAAGGGTTTTCGGGTCGAGTAATGCTGGCGTGTATTTATAAAATCTCATGGTCATTCCTCCACTAAGTCGTAATACCTCAGCCACCACTCACGGAGGACATTGGTTGTGAAGCTGTAGGTTTTTGTATTAACGGAATATGAAACATAGAAGTCATTTTCAATATCGGTCATTAGGTGACTGAAGATTTCGTCGGTCAGTTTACCTTTGCAAGTTTGCCGAAACAACTTAAACAGATGGTTCTTATCAACCTTCCCTTTTCTCGCCACTTCAAGAATCAGACGCTTGGCAACATGCTCACAGTGTTCATCATAATAGTCTTTCAATCTTGTAAAGTAATGCTCGAAATAGGTTCTGCTTGCCGGGCCTAAAACTTTCTCAAAATATGCCCTTTCAATAATTTCCTTATTAAGCGTTCGTTGTTTGAGCCTCATTTCATTTAGACTCTCATAGACGAGTATTTGCAGGAAATAAGGCACCGGAGCGCCGACTATATCGAGTATCTTTTCGATTATTGCAGGCTGTATCCGGGCAAGTTGTCCTTCATTTTTTAGAAGCGCTTTGACATAGGCTGTTCCGTCTTCGATTGAAAAGGCACCCACACTGAGAATGTGGAAATCGTTTATCGTTTTTGTGCCTGCTTTAATCCTTTCCAATATATGTTCAATGCCTATAGAACCGCCGACTATCCAACGAATCTTTTCCATGTCAGGCATTTGTCTAACGCTTCTGAACCAATGCAGAAAATCAAATGCCGTTTGCGGATTGTGCTTCTTTTCAATGTTCTGAACAAGCATTGGGAGCTCATCGAGAATAAAGATAATCCTGCGGTCGAATTCTCTCAGAGTTGAAATCAACTCCAGTCCTTTCTCTTGCCAGTTATCTTTTATACCGTCCCTTATCTTGATCCTCACCTCGGCTACATCTACCTCCTCGACAAGCTTAAAAATATTTTTCCCCCATTTGACGGTGCTTTTTAAAAACTTTTTGAAGCGAGAGTCTACCAACGCGTTTGCCATAATCCCGGTTATAAAATCTTCCGGAGACTTCATGCCTTCCGTATCATGAAAGAAAACGGTGCAATCAGGCTGAGGATTTTCATATAGATGATACATTATGCTTGATTTACCGAATCTTCTCGGCGCCTTCAGAAGTACGGAACTTTTCTCAAGCGCCCTCCATATGGATTTTATTTCTTCATGCCTGTCCCAAAGGTCTTTCCCTTTTGCTATATTCCCAATAACAAAGCCCGGCCCTTCCATTGTTATGTCCTCCTCTTACTTGTTTGATGTACGACAGATTTGTTATACAACAGAACTGTTGTAATGTCAAGGGGGATGGGGCACATTGATTGTAACTGCTTAACGCTTACACGCGGTAAGTAACACAGAATTTTGGTGCTATTTATCCTTACTTGCGAGCTTCCTGTCTTATGAACGTTTCCAGTTCCCGAACAATTGCGTCAGGTTCTGCAGCGACTTTTTGCGGGCGGATCTTTTCAAGATCGATCCCCACCAGCTTCTTCAGGGAAGCGCACTGCTGAATTGGAATATCCGGATAGGTTTTCTGAAAATCAGGGAATTTGGATGGAGACGCAGTCTCAAGAACTGCGATCACTGATCTGTCACCGCTGAAATACTGCCGGTATCTGAATGAAGCGGCCACCCCGATCACTCCGTGTGGTTCAAGTACGATATTATTCCTTCGCCAGAACCTTACGATGTGAGCCTCAATGTCCTCATTCGTTATGATGTCCTCACTGAAGACGTCCTGCCGCAGCCGCTCAGCGACAGAGGGAGTAATGCTTCTTGTCCCTGAAAGGATATCGGGTATATTTTCCGGTGTTTCTCCGTACAGGAAGAGAATGCGTTCAAGATTGGAGGGTATGGAGATATCCATGGAATTTGCAAGGGTGTTCTTGTTGCTGAGACTGCCGGAGGATGTTCCCTTGCCGACAATATTGGCGAAAATATTGTTCGCGTTAGTCCCGGCTATGAACATTTTGACAGGAAGTCCCATCCTCTTTGCTATTAAACCTGCAGTGAGGTTGCCCAGATTCCCTGACGGCACAGAAAATATGATGGCCTGATCAGGGTACTTCCTGTTCAGTTCTGCCCAGATATAGAAATAATAAACGCTTTGGGGCAGAAGCCTCCACACAGAGATCGAATTGGCTGAGGTGAGGTTGAACCGCTCACGCACACTGTCATTGCTGAGCAGACTTTTGGCAAGGCGCTGGCAGTCATCGAAATTCCCGGCAACAGGGATCGCACGGACGTTATCTTTTATGGATAGCATTTGCTTTTCCTGAACTTCAGAGACCCTGTCAGCCGGATAGAGGACGAGGACGCTAGTATGGGGCAGTCCGTAAAAGGCTGTCTGGATCGCGGTGCCGGTATCTCCTGAGGTGGCAACGATAATGGTGGCATGTCTCTTATTGAGTGAGAGGTAGTGGCTCATAAGCCGTGCCAGGAACCTGGCAGCAAAGTCTTTAAAGCTGCATGAAGGCCCTCTGTCAAGGCGGGCGATGACAAGGCTGTTGTCATCTATGGCATATTCCAGGGGTATATGTGTTTCACTGTAGGCGCCTTCACATATTTCAGCAAGGATATTATCAGGGAGCTCGTTCTGAGGAAGAAAATTCCTCATAATCAGCCATGCTATTTCCGGATATGTAAGGTTCGCTAAATTGCTGAGGGCCTCATCAGTAAAGCGGGGAAGTGTTGCAGGCATGAAAAGCCCATAGTCAGGAGAGAGGCCTCTTTCAAGCACTACATTCCAGTGATAACGGTTTTTGCCATCACGGTCCCGGGTGGAGACGAAAAGAGATTCACCTGCAGAATCGTCGGGCAGTAATTTGCGTATTTTGTGAATATCCATCTAAGTAAACTCCTCTGTAAAACACGGGAAATGTATCCGCTGCGGTTTTACTGGTTTCATATAATGTATTAAAAGGATAGCTGAAAGGTCAATATTATCTTTTATAACCCTCTCACGGGTTTGCTTTTTTCCAGCGTCCTTTCCTGAAACGAATGGTCATGGCGAGGCCCTGAATGCACATTGAAATGATCATCGCAAGCCAGACCCCTGCAGCCCCGTAACCTGCTTCCACTGCCAGGACATAGGCAAGAGGCATGCGGATGATCCAGAGGGTGCTGACAATAACCAGCATGGCCCCTTTTGTATCACCTGCGCCCATTAGGCACCCGCCTAAAATGACACTGATCGCCATGAACGGCTCGGACAGCATTGTGATCCGGAGATATCGGACAGTCTCTGCAAGCACATGCTGGTCTTTCGCTATGGGAGAGGAAAGGCCCTCTGCCCATATGAAGACAGGAAGGGCCAGGAGGCTGACAAAGGCGACCCCTGATAATGAGATCTTCCAGCCTATCTTTTCAGCCCGCTGGGGTGCTCCGGCTCCAAGGTTTTGGCCTGCAAGCACAGATGCTGCCATATGGAGAGCGAATACCGGAAGATAAAGTATTGCTTCTATCCTAAGGCCGTTTGTCAGAGCTGCCATGGCAGTAATGCTGCTATCCTGAAGCCGGCTTAAAATATTATAGAGGACGAGGGTGCCGGCATTCCATGAGACCTGTATGAGCGCTGCCGGCCAGCTCAAAAGGAATATCCTCCTGATGAGACCGTAAGACACACGCCAGGCGCCTGAAAAGATATTCTTCCACATGCTCCGCCTGAACTGTGCAATACATATGGCCATGCCTGATGACATGGCTATCGCGGTCGCAAGGGCGATCCCCCTGTATCCGAGGCCCTGGAACAAAAAGAGTCCGAATACCAGAATGAAATTCAGCGCAATGTTTATCAGGCTTATGAAAAACATCACCTGCAGCGACAGCTTGACCTCACCGCCGGCGCGGAAAATGGCATTGGAGATTATCACTATGTAATTCGGCGCAAGCGCAAGGACAAATATGACAAAGAAGTCCAGTGCGATCTGCTTTGTGCTTCCTGAGAAACCGGCAAAGGCAATGATCTGGTCTTTCAGGAAAAGGCAGGCAACAGTGAGAAGAGCTGCGCATACAACACCGAACAAAAGGGACTGCCGCGCTGTGAACAGCGCCTCTTCATGATTTCCTGCGCCTACAGCTCTTGATACCAAAGCGACCGTGCCGATGCTGATGGCATTCCCTGCGACTATGATGAAGAAGTAAAGCGTGCCGACAAAACCAACCACGGCCTGTATTTCCGGGCCAAGATACCCCGCGACATACACATCGGTAAGCCCGACGAGAGAGTTGAAAAACATAACAAGGATCATGGGCCATGACATGCTCCAGATGTTTTCCCACATGCTTCCTGATGTAAGATCGAGTGCAGTGTTTTGTTCTTTCATATGATCACGCTTCAGACATTATATATCAAAGGATAACTATTCAACTGAATAGGCGATGAGCTGTCAGCTATCAGCGGTCAGCTCAAAAAATGTTATTTCCCGTTCTTTCTGATAGCTGAAAGCTGATTGCTGACCGCTATATTGCCCTTTATCCATGTTTTTACTATGATAGTTTACAAATCATGGACTATTTCATCACCTCAGTCAGCGAGCAGGAAATACGAAGAGAAAAGCAGAAGGCACGCGACCTCAGAAAAACACAGTGGTGGAAGCGTAAGTGCGATGAGGGCAGATGTTATTACTGCGGCAGGGCGGTGCAGCCCCGCGAGCTGACCATGGACCATATTGTGCCGATCATTCGGGGAGGAAGATCGGCAAAGAACAACATTGTTCCTGCCTGCAAGGACTGCAATAACAAAAAGAAGCATGCGCTTCCAATGGAATGGGATGAGTACCTGAAAGGGTTGAAACGGGATTAATCAAGATTATTCATGGCGAACTCTGTTCCAATGGAAGGCACATAGGGACAAAGGCACAGAGGCACAAAGGCAAGGCTGGCGAAGGATTTCTATACGACACCTTTGAAAAAAAGACTTTGAATCTTATCGAAAGATTACATCTGAAAATGAAAAGACAAAATGCAAACAATTCTGTCGATCATAGAAATCCTGAGACAGGCTTGCCTTTGTGATATCTAAACATCTTAAATATTTTTTAAGATATTTGACGATTAATAGCATAAATCGAGGAGACCAACGATGAATAAGAGAATAAGCCGTCATGCTGGTATATGGATTGTCATCTTGCTGCTTGGGGTACTGTTTGCCGGATGTCCCGGCATTTTAACAACGCCGATAGGAAAGATACATGAAGATCCGAGGCACTACAGCGGGAAGG
Source organism: Nitrospiraceae bacterium (assembly GCA_003599425.1). Taxonomy (GTDB): domain Bacteria; phylum Nitrospirota; class Thermodesulfovibrionia; order UBA6902; family UBA6902; genus SURF-23. The sequence continues at coordinate 25,887 of QZKC01000022.1, forward strand.
CCGTTACGATATCAGGGGAAGTTACAGAAGTATTCGGTTTTTTCGGGATCAAATATTTTTCGGTGAAAGACAAAACAGGCGAGATCACTGTCGTGACAGATAAACCTTTGCCCAAAAAGGGCGCTGCCATCAGGGTCAAGGGAACAGTGAAGGAAGCATTTTCAATAGGCGACAGCCACTTGATTGTTATTGTGGAAAACGGGCAAAAGTAGCTTCAGATTTACCAACTTTTCAGGCTGGCTCCTGCTTTATCTGAAGAAGCAGTATGGACCCGATCACAAGGCCGGAGCCGGCGATCTGCCAGATTCCCATTGTCTCCCCGATGAAGCTGTATGAGATAACTCCTGCCATCACAGGCTCCATGGTAGCTGTAATGCTTGCCCGGGTTGCACTGATGCGTTTGATCCCCTCATTATAAAGACCGAAAGGAAGCACTGTACCGAACAGTCCGATGAAGAGTATCCATTGCCAGGCAGCAGCACTGTAGGCATTCATAAATGCTGAAAGCGGAGGCTCCAGAATATTCCAGACAAACGCTGCGAACAGGAGCGCATAAAACAGGATGGCCCATGGTTTATAAGTTTGCATCCCGTATTCGCTTCTGACGGAATAAAGGGCGAATGCAACCGCAGAGGCCAGACCTGAGATGATCCCGGCCCTGTTCATGTGGAGAATATCGATGTCATAGGCGCCGACCATGAGATAGCATCCGAGTATCGCGCCCAGTATTGCCAGTACTGTAAATAATGAGATACGCTTGCGGCCGACAAGTACAGTATATGCGGCGATCAGAACAGGCGCCTGATACTGAAGCAGGATCGCTGCAGCGACATGGATTTTGCTGATCGCATAGAGATATGTAAACTGCGCGATCGCGAGCGCTATGCCGAGCATAAGGAAGTACATATAGTCTTTGCGTGCAACGGCAAGAACATTCCGGTCTCTCACGAAAAGCCAGATAAAAAGCAATGCCGCAGAGATTGTGGTGCGGAGCTGCACGAGCTTAAAGGGAGATATACCGCTGTTAAAAAGGAACTTTGCCGCTGAGCCTGAAGAAGCCCACAGGGCAGCAGCGAACACAACATAAACATAGCCCAATCTTGGTGCACGGGGCTTGTTACCGGGGGCGGGGTTGACTGCCGTCACGGCTATAACTGCTTTATCTCAACAAGGTTACCTGAAAAATCCCTGATGAAATAGACTGTCTTGTCTTTTGTTTTGCCGGTGATCAGAGTGACCCCTGCCTGTTCTGCTCTGCTGATGATCCCTGAAAAATTCTCCAGAGAAAGCCCGATATGCCTTATGACAGGTGATGATTCCCGGCACTCAGGACATATGAATACTTCGATCTTTGTCCCGCTTTTCTCAAAGACAAGCATCGTGATATCCCATGAGACAGCGAATATCTGTTCTGACATCTGCTGTGGGACAACAGATTCCCTCGTCATCTCCAGGCCCAGGAAATCCCTGTAAAAACGCAGTGCGTCTTCCCTGCTCTTGTTGGTGATCCCGATATGATTTAACAGCATGAGGTATTTTACCAGAAAAGAAGTTTTAGAAAGAAATTTGAACCGCTATACAGGTCACAGCCTCAGGATAGTTGCATGAAGCCTTTTTTTATCAGCATGTCCTCAATTTTGTCGATATGAATTCTTTCAGCCATAAGTATTTTCTCGGTCAGCGTCCGGTAATCTGTCGCCAATAAATTTGCAGTGAATTCATTTGCGAATATCTCGACCATTGATTCTTCAAGGCGCAGCGCTGTCTTCAGCGCCTTTTCGAGCGTGACAGTCCCGGATTTGATCTGCCTTATCGTATTATTGGCAAACACAAGGCTGTTTTGGATAAACTCCATCTTCGGAAGTATATCTTCGGTTGGAAGCAGGTCGATCAATTGAATGTTCACGGGGTCAGACAGGAGCGCCTGGTGCTGCAGTTCGTCATTGAACAGGTCTTCCCAGAAGGGTTTTTCGTCCGGGAACAACTGCATGAAGATTCCGTATACAGACGCCACAGCCTGTTCCATTTCGATACAGCCGTTTATGATTTTCAGCAATTCCATGTCAGGATTAATTGATTTGGGTTTTAAACTGCTGGAGTATGATAACGGGGATTTGAGGGTTTTTCAAGGGGAAAATTTTCATAATAGCGGTCAGCAATCAGCTTTAAGCTGTCAGCAAAAAACGGAAAGCAGTATTTATGAACTGAACGCTGATAGCTGGCGGCTATTTGCTCTGTTCATAAAACTTCCTCAAAGGTTAAAATAACAAATGCTTCAGGTCAGTAATTTAGGTAAATCATACGGACAGCAGGCGCTGTTTGACAAGGTCGGCTTTACGATCAATCCCGGGGAGCGTGTAGGGTTGGTCGGCAGGAACGGCCACGGCAAGACCACGCTGTTCAGGCTCATATTAGGGCAAGAGCATCAGGACTCCGGAACTATCAGCATACCAAACGGCTACAGGATCGGGCATCTCTCACAACATATACGGTTTACAGAAGAGAGCGTATTGAAGGAGGCTTGCCTGAGCCTTCCGCATTACGAAGACGGCAGGGATGAAAGTTACAAGGCGGAAGCCATACTGATGGGCCTCGGGTTTTCCGTTGACGACCTCGTTCTCGATCCCGCTAAATTGTCCGGCGGGTTTCAGGTGAGGCTGAACCTCGCGAAGGTGCTTGTATCGGACCCGAATCTCCTGCTCCTTGACGAACCCACAAACTATCTCGATATCGTGTCGCTTCGCTGGCTTGTGCAATTTTTAAGGTCCTGGAGAAAGGAGCTGATGATAATTACCCATGACCGCTCAATCATGGACTCTGTTACCACACATACAATGGCGATCCATCGCTGCGGGATAAGAAAGATAGCCGGGCCTACGGAAAATGTGTACCAGCAACTAATACTGGAAGAAGAGATATATGAGAAGACACGGGTAAACGACGAGAAGAAGCGCGCGGAGATCGAGCAGTTCATAAACCGTTTCAGGGCCAAGGCCACTAAGGCAAAAGCGGTTCAGTCGAGGGTCAAGGCATTGCACAAAAAGGAGCGGCTCGAAAAATTATCAGACACAAAGAACCTTGACTTCAGCTTTAACTCCGCTCCATTTCACAGCAAGCAGCTTATGGAAGTGAACGAACTGTATTTCGGATTTAAATTCGGCGAACCGTTAATTGACAGATTGAATTTTTATGTCGGCAAGAAGGACCGTATCGCAATAATAGGGAAAAACGGCAAGGGCAAGACAACTCTTCTGAATCTTCTGGCCGGGGAATTAACTCCTTTGAGCGGCGAGGTGCGCTGTCACAATGACCTGAAATTCGCGTATTTCGGACAGACAAATATAAACCGCCTGGACCCTCAGAAGACCATTGAAGAAGAGATCATGGACGCGCACCCTGACCATAACAGGGGCTCATCGCGCGCGATATGCGGGGTCATGATGTTTCCGAAGGACGATGCACTAAAAAAGATAAATGTCCTCTCCGGCGGGGAGAAGAGCCGTGTGCTTCTTGGTAAGCTGCTCGTCAGCCCTGCCAATATGCTGATACTTGATGAGCCTACGAACCACCTCGACATGGAGTCTACCGAGTCTCTGCTCGAGGCTATAGATGAATTCAGTGGAGCCGTGATCATAGTGACTCACAGTGAAATGATACTCCATGCCATCGCAACACGGCTCATTGTCTTTGACGGCAGGAAAGCAAACCTTTTTGAAGGCACCTATCAGGACTTCCTTGACAGAGTTGGGTGGAGCAATGAGGCCCCCCCAACGCCGCGTGACGCTAAAGCGAATGTCGGTAAAACTGTGGACAAGAAGCTCCGCCGCCGCCGCCGCGCTGAACTGGTCAATGAGAAATCAAGGACCCTCGGCGCCCTTCAGAAAAGAAGCGCTGAAATTGAACGAGAGATAGTGGGCCTTGAAGCGATCGTCGTGCAGAGCAATAAAGATCTGATGGATGCTTCCGCTAAAGGCGACAGCGACGCCATCAAAAAACTGTCAAAGGCGCTCCACGATTCACAATCAAAGATCGAATCGCTCTTCGCCGAACTGGAGCGTTTGCATGTCGAGCTTGAAGACAAGACAAAAGAGTTTGAAGAGAAGCTCAGCGCCACAGAAGCATGAGAGAGCCCAAAAGTGCAAAAGAGCAGAAGTGCAACAGTGAAAAGGAGCAAAGGCGCTCCCTCCAGCCATTCCCCCTTTTTTCCAAAGGTGTCGCACAGAAATCCTGAATAAACCTTGCCTTTGTGTCTTTGTCCCTATGTGCCTTATATTGGAACAGGGTTCATCATGAAAAAGTGGATCAGTTCGGTTGGGATTCGGTTGCTACCTGATCCCTACCTTATGGAGTTTCATGATATTGCTCTTCTCGCCGCGGGAGAAGGGTGAGGCCGCGATGATCGTGACAGGGTCGCCTTTTTTCACAATTCTTTTTTTCAGGAGCGCCTTCTCGGATTCGGAGATCATTCTGTCTGTGTTGTCCGGGAATTTCATGACATGAGGGGAAACTCCCCAGTAAAGAGCCATTCTCCTGAGGACATTTTCACTGGCTGTGAAACACGTGATGGGTGCCTCGGGACGGAACTTTGACACGAGCAGCGCAGTGAATCCGCTCATGCTGAATGCGACAATGGTCTTTGCTTTAATATTCGCTGCCGAAGAACAGGCTGCCTCTGCAATTGCACGGGCAAACATCCCCCCGCGCTTTCCTTTAAAAGATTGGGAAACTTCTTTACTGTTCTCCTTTACCAAAGGCGGAATGCATGCTGTTCCCTGAGATTCAGTGAAACTGATGATCCGGTCCATCATCCTGATGGTTTCCACAGGATATTTTCCTACAGATGTCTCGGCAGAGAGCATGAGCGCGTCTGCTCCATCAAGCACCCCATTGGCAACATCTGTCGTCTCGGCTCTTGTAGGACGCATGTGCTCTGTCATTGATTCAAGCATCTGTGTCGCTATGATCACCGGTTTCAGGGCTGAATTGCACATCTGTAACAGGCGCTTTTGGACCATGGGCACTTCTTCCGGCGGTATCTCGACCCCGAGGTCTCCTCGCGCGATCATAAGTCCGTCAGAGGCGTCTATGATGTCTTCGATGTTTTCAAGCGCCTGACGTGTCTCTATCTTTGCTATGACTGGTATATCACGCTTCTTCCTCTTCAGGTGGTCTTTTACTCTGATAACATCGTTTGCCGAGCACACGAATGAGAGCGCGATATAATCCACGCCGAGTTTTATTCCGAATGTAAGGTCGCTCAGGTCTTTCTGTGTGAAAGAGGGGGCGGAGATGTTCACTCCGGGAAGATTGACCCCTTTTCTCTCTCTTAGTATCCCGCCTTCTATCACCTTTGCTGTCAGGCTGTCTTTTCTTTTGCCCGTAACCTTGAGCTGGATCAGGCCGTCATCAATAAGTATGCTGTTGCCTGGATGCACATCTTTCAGAAGATTGGGGTAGACGATCTGTATTTGGCGGCTGTCGCCCTGAATATTTTTTGAAGTGAGCGTCAGTGAGGAGTTTTTTTGCAGTATGACGGCCCCGTTCTTTACTGAACCGATCCGTATCTTCAGGCCTTTGAGGTCCTGCAGCACCGCGATGGGCGTACCGCTTTTTCTGGATTCAGCCCTTATGGCTTCAAATACTTGTTTGTGAGTGTCGTAAGTCCCGTGAGAGAAATTGAGCCGGGCGACATTCATTCCGGCGGTTATCATCTGGCGGATGAGTTTCCTGGAACTGCTTGCCGGCCCCAGGGTGCAGACTATCCTGGCCTTACGCTCAGACAATGTGTTTGAATCTTCCCTTGAACTCTTGCGGTGTCATGTTAGTTGCCTTTGCGAGACGCTGCAGATTTTCTCCGGTCATATCAGAAGGTTCAAGCCTTATCATGTATTCCCTTCCAACCCTGTAGGTCTCAGATGTCAGATCTACGGGACGCTGTCTGATCTTTCCGGTGGCATAATCAATCAGCTCGACAAAAGGGACAGGCTTGAGCCGCCCCTCGTCAAAAACTATCATGGCGCCTGTGCCTCCTTTGAGGAGATAACGGACCACGCCATATCCGAGGTCTCTCGTATATTCAATATCAAACGGTATAGGCGCTGCTGCTCTCAATTCATACCCAATGGTTTTGTCCACGATGGTGATCTTTATTCCCATGGTCTCAAGGTTCTTTCTAACCAGGGTCTTAAGGATTCTCCCAAGTTGTATTTCAGAGAGCCTTACCCTCCCGGTCTCATCTTTTTCGAGATGTTCATATGTACAGAGTTCGTCATGATCGAATTTGTCTGCGATGCCTTCAGCCAGTATCGCGACGCCGTAGTCCCTGCTCATGGAGAGCCTTTTTATTATAGACCCGGTGAGTATGTCGGCAACTTTTTTGAAGGACACATTGGCCTCGAATTCTTCTGAGAGGAGGGTTATGGTCGCACCGGCCGCTTTCCCGATGCCAAGGGCCAGGTGCCCGGCATACCGTCCCATGGTGGTGATGAAATACCACCTGCCTGTTGTTTTGGCGTCCTGAATGATATTGTCAACAATACTGACCCCTCGGTGGCGGGCGGTCTGGTATCCGAAGGTCGAAACACCTCCGGGAAGGGGAATATCATTGTCGATGGTTTTAGGTACATGTGCCACACTGATCGAGCCTCTTGCCTCCCGCTCTATCCAGGTTGCCATGAACAGCGTCCCCTCGCCGCCGATGGTGATGAGATTGGCGATGCCGAGATGTTTGAGAGTGGACATGAGGACTTTGAACTTTTGCTTCACTTTGTCGGGATATTCACGCGAGGTCCTCAGAATGGAGCCACCCTGTGCGTGTATTGTAGAGACATCGCAAATTGTAAGGGGTATTGCGCAATTCAGGTCTCCTGCAAAAAGGGACTTAAACCCCCCCATTATGCCGACAACCTGTTTGCCTTCATTGATCGCTTCGATCGTTGCTGAACTGATGACCCCGTTGATGCCCGGAGCAGGCCCGCCGCCGACAATGATGCCTACAATTCCATTATTCTTTTTGCTCATAATGAGTTCTTATCGGCTTAATGCCCTATGTTATGTAGCCTGAGCCCATTTATGATTATAAATGCCTGTCTATCGGCATGGCTGCCGTTTCACACTCAAACTCATATTTCTGCATTTTTCTGCCGAAGCATATTCCCAGACTTTCAAAGAGGGCTACTTCGCTTATATCAACTTCTCTGCGTTTGATCGCCTCTGTTGTCGGGATATATAAAATCTTTCTGCCGCTCACGTCCACAATCGTATTACCGGTCTTCCCTTGCATTAAAAGCAGCACACCGGCAGCGCCTGCCCTGTAACCGAAATTTACGTCGTAAGCGGAGGTCTGACCGCAGCGCACAAGGTGGCTCGGGACTATTTCCCGCACTTCCGGAATTTCATAAACTCCCGGCGCAAACATGCCGACCTTCTTCATGAATTCCTTTATTTCAGGATCGGCCTTCATTCTCTTCTCTATCTGCTGTCTTACGTATTTCCCGGCGCCTGCAAGTTTCTTGTGCCCGAATGCATCCACACCTGCAGATTCGTCATAAAGCAGCTCGCCGGATACCGTCTTTATTCCCTCAGCAACAACCATCATATATGTACCTGATTTAACATCGCTCCTTTCAATCCTTGCGAAATAGGTAGCTTTGATATGCTCGTAAACAACGTCAAAGTCTACGGGAATTTCAGGGATCAGGATGCAGTCAGCCTCTGCACCGATGCCGCCGCGAAAAGCAGTATGACCGACGTAGCGTCCAAACACCTCAATCACCATGACGCGGTTATGGCTCATGCCGGTTGTCTTGAGATCGCGTGTCATGACGGCTATTCTGTTTATTGCTGAATCACCGCCGACACTGTAGGGTTGAAGGTCGAGGTCCATTGTCTTCGGGACATGCACACAGGGGATGCCCTGTCCGGCGAGGTCGACAACCACGCTCCCTGTGTCGTCTCCGCCGCTGATGACCAGCGCGTCAATGCCGAATTTTTTCAGCCCGTCTTTTATCCTTGTATATGTAGTGGGGTCTGATATCTTGCTTATCTTTACCCTTGAATGCCCTGCCTCCGAACCGGCAAGTGACGCTTCTATGCGGCTCACTCTTTCTGCGTTCAGTATGACAACGTTCGGCAGATCAACGAGGTTATAAAGGCCTGCATAGCCGTGAGGAATGACCACAGATTCGATTCCGTAGGCATACGCCTCACGCGCAACTCCTTTGATAACAGCGTTAAGTCCGCCCGCATCTCCGCCGCTTGTTATGATGCCTATTCTTTTAATGCTCATGATAACAGTACCTCCCGTTTAGAGTTGGAATTATTAGGACACGCTAAATTTTATCACATTCATTATCATGCTGCCATGAAATTTCTGCAAATTACGTTACCCCTCAGTTACGTGGGGTGATTTCTGTCATTTCGGCTTGTCCGGCCGCAGGCTCGTTGAGAATCAGACCTGTCAGAAAGATTCCCGACGCGCTTCGCTTGCGGGAATGACATAACTGAGCGGTTACCAGGTTACAGAGTCCCTTTGGTAGAGGGCACGCCCTTTGTCTTCGGGTGAATTTCAACCGCAGAACGCAGCGCCCTGCCGAACCCCTTGAATACCGCTTCAAAGATATGATGAGGGTCCCGCCCGTAGTGGAGTATGATATGCAGATTTATTCCTGCATGATTTGTCAGTGCCCTGAAGAAGTCTTCAAAAAGAGATACTCCGAGGCTCTTGATCTGGACGTCTCCCTTGGGAAGTTTGACCTTATAGACCAGATATGGCCTCCCACTGAGGTCAATAACCACCTGCGCAAGACTCTCGTCCATTGGAGTAACTGTTTCTCCATATCTGCGTATCTGTAATTTATCACCAAGCGCCTTTTTTATTGCTTCGCCCATCACGATGCCGATGTCTTCCATCAGGTGATGATAATCAACCTCTATGTCCCCTTTTGCCTCGACATTAAGGTCAATGTGCCCATGCTTTGACATCAGGCTAAGCATATGGTTGACAAAGGGTACTGAGGTATTCACTTTGTAAAGTCCTTTTCCGTCCAGATTGATGGTAACTTTTATGTCGGTCTCTTTTGTCTTTCGTGTAATGGTTGCTTTTCTTTGCATACAAACCTCCCTATGAAAGTCGTTTTAATTTGTGAAGGAAAATCCGGTTCTCCTTCGGCGTCCCGACCGTGACCCGCAAACAGTTGTCGATCACGCCCGACATGTTACGGATGAGAACACCGTTATGTAACAGACTATTATAAATTGTATCAGCATTCTTTACCTTAAATAAAATAAAATTTGCATCGGATGGATATGGTGTTACCCCTCTGATCTTCTTCATCTCTTTCAGCAGCCTTTTTCTTTCTGAGATTATTGATGAAATGTTCGTGTGCATCTGCTTTTTGTTTTTCAACGCTTCAACGGCAGCTTTTTGTGAAAGGGCATTGACGTTAAAAGGAAGCCGCACGGTGTTGACTGCATGTATTATCTCTTCGTCGGCGATGAGGAATCCGAGCCTCAGGCCTGCAAGGCCTATCTTGCTCAGCGTCCTCATTATGACGAGGTTTTTGAATTTATCGAGCAGGGGCAGGAATTCGTTTTTGCCTGAGAACGGCTGATATGCCTCATCAACGATCACAAGTGACGGGTGGCGCGTAATGTGCGACGAAGTTGCCTTGATCACCTTTAAAATCCTGTCTGAAGAAAAGCAGTTGCCTGTCGGGTTATTGGGCGAACTGAGAAATATGAGTTTCGGTTTGTTCTTTTTTATCGTCTGAATGATTTTATCAATATCAAGATCGAACCTGGAATCAAGAGGGATGCCTATCCCCTTTTCGTTGAGCGCCTGCGAGATGATACCGTACATAGAGAATGTCGGAACCGGATAGAGCACTGGCCCGCCGAATGCCGTGATCAGATAATAAATAAGCTCATCAGAACCGTTCCCGTGAAGGATGTTCTCAGGCTTTACTTTTAATTCCTTTGCCATGAGTTTTCTAAGGGCCTTCGCCTGAGGATCAGGATAACGATTCAACAGTTGCAAGGTTTTATTAACTCTGACCTCTGACCCCTGACCCCTGACCCCTGAATACGGGCTCTCATTAGCATCCAGTTTTACCCTGCAAGGGATTTCTTCAGCGTGATAAGCGCGCAGGGAGCGTATATTGGGTTTCAGGAGCTTCTGTACATCCATTTCTTTTTCGGGCATTTTGGGGGAATTATAACACAAGACCTGAGAACTTGACCTTAGTCTGGTTGATCATGTCGAACGCTGTTCCAATAGTAGCTAAGCAGACAGGGAAGGCCGGTGAAAAATTTCTATACGACACCTTATTAAAAAAGGGTTAAGAGTAAGGAATTATGAGTTTAGAAAAGGACAAAGACAGAAATTGCGCAGAAGCAAAAATGTAATATGCTTTTTGTCGATTATAGAAATTATGAGGCGGACTTCCCTGTGGTGCGGAATAAGTTATAAAAGAATTCCTGCGATGAGTTGTGAATGTTTTGGTAAAGAAAATTCACCCCTCAAGGCCCTGCAGAAACTCATAAACGCACTCTGGCAGGTCTCTGCTGTAGCCGCCTTCGAGAATCGCGAAGGTTGGTTTTTTCAGGGAAGCTAACATTTTCCCGATCTGCCTGTAGGTTTCAGTTTCCAGCGAGAGGCTTGTGATCGGGTCGAGTTTGTATGAATCAAATCCTGCGGAGAGCGCAAGCAGGCCAGGGTTAAATTCCTGCACCTTTTTTAGTCCCTGCTCCAGTGTCGCAAGATATTTATCGGGCGTTGTACTGGATGGCAGTGGATAGTTGATACAGTTTTCCCTGCTCTTGAGGCCGGTGCCGGGATACAGCGGGCTTTGGTGCAGCGAAAGATACAGAAAATCGCTTTTGCCCAGAAAAATATCTTCAGTGCCATTGCCGTGATGGCAGTCGAAATCAACAATAGCGACTTTCCCTGCCTTTTCTTTTGCCCGGAGAGAAGCGATGGCGATGTTATTAAAATAGCAGAAACCTCCAAGATTGTTATTTGTGGCATGATGCCCGGGAGGACGCATGAGTGAAAAGGCTTTTTCCCCTTTTGTCATGCAATGCATCGCGGCATCAACAGCGCCTCCGGCAGATAATTTTGCAATGCCGTATATATCCGGGAAAGAGGGCGTATCAAGGTCAAAAAAATTCTCCTTGCGGATACTGTCAAGAAGTGACTGAGTGTGAGCAAGTAAAATATCCTCATCTGTGCAGGGCTTCGGCTCTGTGAATTCATAGCCTTTCTCTTCGAGGTATTCGTAGGCCGAGCGCACACGCGCCGGAGACTCAGGATGCCCCGGCTGGGAGTAATCAAGACATCTGGGAGAGTAAAAGATTTTCATGTATTATTATCTATGTCCTTATCTGAAATTTCTATGTTTAATTTCGTTTCAATGTTAGCAGGGCAAAACTGATTCAAAAATCCATAATTCGACAGATTTTATAAAATGAATTCTGTATCTTTTTGCTGTCTGTTATAACAAATTATTTTCCTTGCGTCATCTGCACTCATGGTGTCGAGATGTATTTTTTTTTCATCTGCCTTGCCCTGCAATTGCCGGTAGTATCTGAAATATGTTTTAAGATTCTTAAATCTCAATTACCATTAAATCTTCTGCTAACACAATCTTCCCATTAAAAACTTCCATAGCCTCATGGACTCTTTCTGTGTCAGGAATGGAGGAGGGATAGATGTGTGACAGGACCAGTTTTTTAACGCCTGCCTTCCTGGCGATAAGCCCGCACTCTTTTGAGCTAAGGTGTCCTTTTGCCTTCTGTGAATCAGGGAAGGAGCAGTCTGCGATGAGAAGGTCGGCATTTGCGGCAAGGTCAATTATCTTCTGATCATAGTCAGCGTCGCCTGTAAAGACTACGGATTTGCCCCCATACTCAAACCTGTATGAGATACTGTCATGCGAATGGACGGTCTTGCCGGCTGCAATATGCAATGGGCCGAATTCCATCGTATCGGTTTCATCAATCACCGCGAGTTTGATCAGGAAGTCTTGCGGAGTGCCCAGTATGGAGGCGATGGCCTTTTCATAGTATTCTGCGAACCCTTCAGGCGCTGTGATCAGCAGCTCTTTTTCTCGTTTAAATTGGGGGGTGGCAAGGAGCGCCTGAATTAAGGGCATTAGGTCAGAAAAATGATCAGGATGTTTATGAGTGATAAAAACCGCATCTATGTTTTTGTAGCTCTTCCCTGCTCTTTCAAGCTGCAGCAGTGTCCCGCTTCCGCAGTCGACAAGCAGCCGGTAATCCTCTGCTTCCAGATAGTAACCGGGCGAATTCCTTTTCAGTGAAGGTACGCAGGTGCCGCTGCCAAGTATGATGAGTTTCATGATGTATGTTCTATCGCAAAATTTGTATTATTTAATATCTTTTCAGGCACAAAGCGCGGTCTGCTGCGGAATTTCTCTAATCGACCATAGCATCTTACATTCTTTCTTTGCGCTGTTTTGTCTTTATTTTTATCTAAACTCACAACCCCAAACTCTTAACTCGTTTTTAGCGGTGTCGTACAGAAACTCCTTGCAGACTACCCTTTGGGCCTCTGTGCCTTTGCCCCTTTGTGCGTTACGTTAAGTATAATAAATCCTGATAATTTATCAAGCTAAGGAGGCCTTATGTTACTTGAAAACATGACCATGGCTGAATTTAAAAAACATCTGAAAAGGACAAAATCGATAATCTTCCCTTTCGGCACGGTCGAGGAGCACGGTAACCATCTTCCGCTGAATACGGATACGCTGATAATCTATGAAGCATTGAAGCGTGTTATAAAAAAGAGGAAGGTGTTCCTTGCCCCGCCTGTGTATTACGGCGTATGCACTACGACCGCCCAGCATCCTGGTACCATAAGTATAACCCCTGAAACTCTGAGAAGGATCACTCTTGATGTGGTCAGGGATTCATACAAGAAAGGGCTTAGGAACTTTTTTCTTGTTACCGGGCACGGAGGAGGCCTTCATTCAGCAGCTCTGAAGGAAGCGGCTGAGATACTGATAGATGAATTAAAGGGCATCAGTATGGCAGTTCTTTGTCCATATGACGTCATACATAAGGAACTCTCGGAAATTGCTGAGACTGCCAATGATTCACACGCAGGTGAAATTGAAACGTCTCTGGTGCTTTACCTTTCTCCTGAACTGGTAAAGGGGCGTTCCAGGGAGGAATATCCGAAACTCCCGAGGCCGTTTATTGTGCAGGACAAGATGAAATACTGGCCCGGCGGGGTATGGGGAAACCCGGCAAAGGCAAGCAAAGAGAAAGGTGAAAAGGCGCTGAGGTTGATTGTCGACAAGATTATTGCAATTATTGATATGGCCGGGAAGAAAAAGATCTGACAGGGTTATCACTCCCTGTTTTAAGCGTCATTGTCTTTCATGAACAGCCCCGCCTGTATTGTCTCAGCTTCTTCGCTGTCCATTATTTTAAGAAAGACCCTCACGACCTCCGAGTCAAAATGGGTCCCTGCTTCTGAGCGGATATAATTGAGTGTCTTCTCCCTCGTCCATGCAGGCCTGTAAGGGCGGTCTGAACTGAGCGCGTCCCATACGTCAACTACAGCGAATATGCGTGCAGCTATTGGTATGTCCTCTCCCTTAAGCCCCTTCGGGTATCCGGTGCCGTCCCATTTTTCATGATGATAATATGGGATATCGAGGGCGGGTTTTATATAGTCTATTTTATTCAGCATCTCATAGGCGTATACAGGATGAAGTTTCATGATCTTCCATTCTTCGTCAGTAAGTTTTCCCGGCTTCAGCAGGATGCTGTCGGGGATGCCCATTTTCCCCATGTCATGAAGGAGGGCGCCTCTTCGGATATGCACGAGGTCTTCATCTTTTATCCCCATTTCCTGGGCTATATAAACAGTCAGTTCAGTGACCCTGCGTGAATGTCCCTCGGTCTCTTTGTCCCTCATATCCATTGCGCGGGACCAGCCCTCGATGGTTTTGTCATATGCAAGAAAGAGTTCAAGGTTGGAACGCTGGAGATCTTCAAACATGGTAGCGTTATCAACAGCGATCGCACCCTGGTCAGCGATCGCTTCAAGAAAATCCAGCCATGACTGGTCAGTATCGAGAAACGAGCGGTTGAAGATTTCCAGAACACCTTTTACCTGTCCCTTGGAAATGAGCGGCACCGCGAAGTAGGTGACAAACTCTTCCTCTGTAAAAAATCCTGAGCGGATAAAACCGTCTATGTCTTCCCTGAGGTTGGGTATACTTATGATGCGCCGCTCCAAAGCAGCGCGGCCAGCATTGCTTTCTCCCAGTCTTAGACGCGTATATCTGAGAGCAGTGGAATGAAAGCCTTTCCCGGTGACATATTCCAGCACCTGTGTTTTATTATTGAGCAAGAGAATGCATGCTGCATCGATGTTGAGCTGTGCCAGCACCTCGCTCAAAAACGTCTCGAGTATGACATGCAGGTCAATGCTGCCGATAATGGCCTTGTCTATCGAGCGCAGGGCTTTTAGGCGGTTAAGGTGAATCTGGAGAGAATTTTCCGTAAACTTATTTTTTGTTATATCCCTGACAACGTGCACGATTTTGTCTGTCTTTCCGTCCTGGTCATGTACAGGAGATATGGCAATGGACAACCAGCGGTTGAGATGGGATTCCATTAACTCTATAGCCTCAGAGACGCCTGTGCGCATGGTCAGCTTCATGGGGCAAAGGTCAATGCAGGACTCAGTGCCATGAAAGACTGTATGGCACTTCTGTCCTATCAGCTTGTCCGCCGGTATGCCGAGCAGACTGCTCATGGCGTAGTTTGCCTTGAGTATTGTACAGTTTCTGTCGTGGATTGATACCGCGTCGCTCATGGAGTTAAAGGTTTTACTCCACCACTCATGGCTCAGCATCAAACTTGTCGACATGCCGTTCAGGGATGCAGCAAGCCTGCCGAGCTCATCACGCGACTTGTCAGACACCTGATATCCGAGATCGCCCCCTGCTATCTTTCTGGTGCCTTCAAGCAGGTTCCCTATCCGGCCTGTGATCCATCGCGAAGTAAAATATCCGGCAGCGATCAGCATGATCATTCCGGTGCCGAGTATCAGTGATAATGTGAGGAGATTTTTTCTTTTTGCGGTAATTGTCTCTGTCATAGTAGTGTGGATGGCGTACAGGGCTTTCACGTTATTTTCAAATATAACGGGAGAGTATAAAACCAGATGTTTCGCATGATCCCCGTGCGACATTTCCTTTATGACAGATTTTTTGTTAATGATCAGGAAATTGAAAGTCTCTGGAGCAATATTTTCGTGGCCGGAAATGTCTTCCGGCACTTCTGATGCAATATTCCCTTTCGCATCGTAGAGCAGGACCCTGGCCTGATGTAAATCTTTTGAAACGTGTTGACGCAACAAAGGTGTCTTAAGCCTTTTACCGGCAATGATGATTTTCGGTTTTTCCCGCGTGTCGCTCGATACGACCGCAATTGAATATAAATTGTTATTGAGTGTGATCAACGAGTTGAGATGCATGCCGAGGAGGCCTTTTGGGACAATGTCTGATTTAATGACAGCGTCCAGGGATATTCCCTGATTACTGAAAAAGACAATCGGATTTTTTCCGCTGTCTATGGCGGCCAGGAAATCCAGGCCGAGGCTTATCTTTGCAGGAAGCAGTAATTTTGTAAGCTGTTCAGTGTCTCTGGCACGCAGGGCAGACTCCAGATATGGAAGTTCTACGAATATCTTCAATTTGCTATGCAGGTCATCTGCGTCATGTTTTATTTCTGTGAGGGCCATTGATGAAAGGTGCGAAATATGCTCGAGCGACTTCTTTTCCAGGATTGAAGTGTTTATGTGGATGACAACCGGTACAACAATAATGAAGGTCAGGCCGATGATAACCAGCAGGGGGAACGTCAATTTGAAAAGAAGCCTGTTAATGTTCATATTGATAAAACTTTCTAAAGCTGTCTCTGGGACGGCACATATCCTTGCTTTGTCAGAACTGAATGTCCTTTCTCGCTGAAAATGTAATCAGTGAATTCTTTGGCCAGTCCGGCCGGTGCGCCTTTTATGACGAACCCTATCGGCCGGACCAGTGGATATGCCCCGTTTCTGATAGTCTCAGGTGTTGCTTTTATTCCATCGAGCTCAAGTATATTGAGATTGTAATTGTCTTTCAGGAGCAAAGACAGCGACGTGTAGCCGATGCTGTATGCAGTGCTTGCGATAGCAATATTCATATCGTTCGGTCTTTCAAATACTACAGCTTTCTGAGTGACCTTCTTTTCTTTGGAGAGAACGGATTTTTCCTGGAGAAGCACCTTAGGCGATGAGCCTTCAATGCGGTCGAGCACCGTGATTGGATGTTTTGGGCCACCCAGTTTTTCCCATCCGCTTATGCTGCCATAATAGATCGGGCCGATATCTTTCAGCGACAGTCCCTTAATGTTTACAGTAGGATGTACGGCAAAGACAAGGGCATCATGTGCGAACCAGTATTCATCAAACCCCAACTGTTTTTCTTCAGGCTTCAGGTTTCGGGAAACTGCGGCTATGCTTATGATACCCTCAACCACTGCCTTGATGCCGGCGCTGGTATGGCCGGGTGCTGTAAAAAGGATTTTTTTGCCCTGATTTTCAGATTCAAAAGCTTCTGCAAGCTGTTTTAAAACAGGCAGGACTGATTCAGAACCGCCGATAATGATCTCTTCAGCCTTCTGGGTATCCTCCAGAACAACTGTCTTTTCAGATTGGCAGCCGGTAATTACAAAGAAAATGCATGATGCTATGTAAAGGAAAAAAGTCCGCATGTTTAACCTCCATGTATTAGCAAACACCATATAATTGTTTACTGAATTATCGGATATTTCCCGTAAAACTTAAGGGATTCCCCTATTCAGGGTAAATGCTGATCTTTTGCAGGCCGAAGATCTTTTCCTGAGAAAACAATTGATAAGAGACAAAGTTTTCTTTCATCTTTTGTGGACTTGACAAAATGTATAATTGGGATCATAATCCCAATTATGAACGCGGCCTTGAAAAAAGCAGTTTCTACGGCAATTGTTCAATTGCTCCGGCCCCTCGTGAAAATCCTCCTTCGTAATGGCTTTCCCTACGGGACACTGTGCGAGCTTGCTAAATGGGTATATGTGGATGTGGCTCTTCAGGAGTTCAGTATCGAAGGGAGAAAACAGACAGACTCACGCATAGCGACCATTACGGGTCTTACAAGAAAAGAAGTCCGGCGTCTCAAGCAGATAACCGAATTTTACGATCTTGCTTCCCCTGAACGCTACAACCGGGCAGTACGTGTTATAAGCGGGTGGCGTAATGACATTCGTTTCCTCGGCAGTAAAGGCCGGGCCAAAGAGTTGCCTCTCGACGATAGCAAAACAAGCTTTGTCACTCTTGTAAAAGACTACAGCGGGGATATACCTCCAAGGGCTATTCTTGATGAAATGATAAGGGCGGGAACAGTAGAGATGCTTGATGGCAAAGTCAAGCTGACTGCAAAAGGCTATGTTGTAACCAGCGATATTATAGAAAAGATACACATCCTCGGCATGGATGTAAGCGAACTCATATCTACCATAAACCACAATATAGAGAACAGCCCGTCAGAAGCTTTTTTCCAGCGCAAGGTTTCATACGATAATATCCCTGAAGATGTGCATATGAAACTGAAGAAGCAGATAGCGGAAAAAAGCGAAGAATTCGTTGAATCACTTGACAGGATGATCTCATCACATGACAGAGATGTCAATCCTTCCGTTAAAGGGAAAGGACGAAGGAAGTCAGGTATCGGCATCTTTTATTTTGAGTAGGTAAATCAAGAGAAGGAGAAAAATTATGGCAAAAATAATTTTATATATATCAAGGCTGAAGTGGATGATCTTTATCCTGTTGATAACGTTAGCGGTTTTTGCTTTGTATTCCTGCGGAGGAAGCGGCGTAAGCGACAGCAGCTCTGCAGGGGGAGGGGTCGGAGGAACAGGAAGATATACCGGGGTCATTACCGGCTTCGGCAGCATATTCGTTAACGGACTTGAATTTCAGACACACTCTGCTTCAATACGGATTGACGATAATGATGCATCAGAGAGTGACTTGAAAATCGGCATGAAGGTTACGGTACAGGCAGTGGACGGAATCGCCTCCTCAGTAATGTTTGAACCAGAAGTCAAAGGACAAGTGACTAATAAGGGAGTAAATTCTTTTCAGGTTATGGGCCTGACTGTTATAGTGAACAGCGAGACAAAGTATGAAGGCATCACGAGTTTGGCCCAATTAGAAAACGGCAACTTTGTCGAGGTAAGCGGTTTTTTCAACTCATCAGACGAACTCATTGCAGCACTTGTAGAAAAAGAAAGCAGTAATTCTGGAGCCCAGATCCAGGGGATCGTTTCCAATCATGACCCTGGCAATAAGATATTCAAAATTTATTCAATAACTGTAGATTACAGTTTTATTGGCAACCCTCCGGCTATATCTGACGGCGATTTTGTAGAAGCTGAGGGAACCTTTAATGGTTCAGAGCTTATCGCAAGCGAATTAGAGGTTGTAGATTTTGAGGACAACGCAGGCAAAGACATAGAAATCGAGGGAATTATTACACAGCTTACATCACAGGGTGATTTTTCTATTAATGGGCAGAGAATCCAGACACACGCCCAAACAAAATTTGAACACGGCACGACGGGAGATATCGCCGTTGATGTAAAGATCAAGGCAAAAGGTACAGTTAACAGCAGCGGGATACTTATCGCAGACAAAATTGAGTTTGAAGATTGAAATATGATGTTTCTCAGCACCCTGCGGGATGGTCTGCAGGGTGTTTTTTTATTTCCCAGGTAAATCAATGCTGTTAACAAATAGGTTCTCTTGATTGTTCGTTCTGAATGCAGTTATACTAAACCCTACTGAATAATCCATGCATAAAAAATCACTTCACCTTTTCATAGGCCTTGTAATCATCGTGTTATCCCTCTATTATGCGTTTAAGGGAGTGAAACTGTCGGAACTGTCTCATGCCCTGATGTCGGTGCAATATGTATATCTGGTCCCGGCAACGGCATTGATCGTTATTAGTTATGTGCTCAGGGCCATGCGGTGGCGGTATCTTGTGCGCCCCATAAAGGATGTGAAAACTTCAGCGCTTATTTCCCCGCTGATGGTAGGCTTTATGTCGAACATGCTTCCCGCAAGGGCCGGGGAGTTTATCAGGGCCTTCCTGCTCTCCAAAAAAGAGCGCATCAGTTTCAGCTCTTCGTTTGCAACCATCTTCATAGAGAGGCTCTTTGATCTGATCGTGCTGCTTTTTCTGATCATATGGGTGCTTCTTTTTATGCCTGAAGCGTTTTCGCCAAAAAATCAGGGCAGCGAATATATGATTATTGACAAGATCAAGATATTCGGAGTATTCATATTTCTTTTATGTTTATTCATAATCCTGTTCTCAGCCCTTCTGCAATTCAAAAATCATTGGGCAATGAATTTAGTGGGGATATGTGTAAAGCCGCTGCCCCAGAAATGGAAAGAAAAGATTTATGAGCTTGTTAACTCTTTTACCGAAGGGCTGAACATTATCAGGGACAGAAACGGTTTTATCGCGACCGTCTTCCTTTCCTTTCTCATATGGGCCACGTTCGTGATTATTTACTATCCACTTCTTCTGGCATTTGGAATTGCCTCAGAGCTTCCCGTCGTCTCGGCATCTCTTGTTCTTACCCTGGCAGTTTCTGTTTTCATTACCCTCGCACCAACCCCCGGGTTTCTCGGCTCATACCATTTAGCATGTGTTGTGGCTTTGCACGGGATTTACGGCATTCAAAAAGCTGTTGCACTGAGTTATGGCATTGTCGCATGGCTTTTAGCTATGGGGTTGACGGTTGTCATCGGTCTTATCTTTGCGATCAAGGATCATGTCTCATTCGGCGAGCTCTCAGCGGGAAAAGAGCAGGCCTAACAGCGTTCAGCAATCAGCTTTCAGATAGCAGAAAAGAAGGGGAAATAGTAACTATTATCTGACCGTTATTAGCTGACATCTGATTGCCGGCGTTACCTTTGTGCCTCCAATTACTCCATGAATTCCCCGCGTTTTAAAAAACCAGGAAAAATTATTGAAATAATACTGTGCGTTATGATAGTCTTATTAGACTTGAAGACAGAAGAACGCTATTGTTCTTCTGAAATAACACACGTCCACCCAATGTTCTCTCTGCAGTGTCCCTGATCCAGGGATTCAGAGAGAAAGGACGGAGGAAAAAACTGAGGAGGCTAATATGGTAGTAACCATGAAAGAACTACTGGAGGCCGGTGTGCATTTCGGGCACCAGGTCAAGCGCTGGAATCCCAAGATGAAAAAATATATCTTTGGTCAGCGTAACGGCATTTACATCATTGATCTACAGAAGACGGTCAAGATGTTCGACGATGCCTATAATTTTGTCAGGGACCTCTCAAGCAGAGGCGAGACCGTCATGTTCGTTGGAACAAAAAAGCAGGCGCAGGATGTGATAATTGAAGAGGCGAAGCGTTCGCAGTCATTCTTTGTGAACCAGCGCTGGCTTGGCGGGATGCTGACAAACTTCACGACGGTCAAACAGGGGATCGAAAAATTGAAGAGGATAGAGAAAATGAAGGAGGACGGTACCTACGAACTCCTGACAAAGAAGGAAGTTTCCAGGTACGAAGGCGAAAGACAGCGTCTTGAAAAAAACCTGAGCGGGGTAAAGGAGATGAGCAGCCTCCCCGGAGCTGTTTTTATTGTGGACCCGAAAAAGGAATCGATCGGCGTTGCCGAGGCGAGAAAATTATCGATTCCTGTAGTGGCCCTTGTGGACACCAACTGTGACCCCGATGATGCGGACTACGTGATCCCTGGAAATGATGACGCCATAAGATCAATAAAACTGGTCGCGTCAAGGATTGCAGAGGCTATCCTTGAAGGCAAGAGCATCCTGAACAAGGCAGCGCAGGAAAGTACGGAGAAAGCGGCTATCGAGGAAAAGGTTTCCGAAGAGGAGAAACACGAGAAGGAGGAAGTAACAG
Organism: Nitrospiraceae bacterium; assembly: GCA_003599425.1. GTDB lineage: Bacteria > Nitrospirota > Thermodesulfovibrionia > UBA6902 > UBA6902 > SURF-23. The sequence goes on from QZKC01000022.1 coordinate 46,924, forward strand.
GATGAGTATCACAGCAGATTCAGTAAAAGAACTGAGGGAACAGACCGGCGCCGGGATGATGGATTGTAAAAAAGCCCTTACCGAGGCACAGGGGAATTTCGACAAGGCGCTTGATATATTAAGACAGAAGGGACTTGCAATGGCATCCAAAAAGGCCCTGCGCGATGCATCTGAAGGGATCATAGGCTCCTATATGCATATGGGCAAGATCGGGGTGCTTGTCGAAGTCAACTGCGAAACGGACTTTGTCGCGAAAACAGATGAGTTCCAGGAATTTGTCAAGGATATTGCCATGCACATCGCCGCTTCAAATCCTTCATATGTGAAAAGGGAAGAGATATCTCCCGAGGTCATCGAAAAGGAAAAGGAGATATATGCCGCGCAGGTAACAGGCAAGCCTGCGCAAGTGGTTGAAAAGATCGTTGAAGGCAAGCTCGAAAAATTCTATTCAGACACCTGTCTTGTGGACCAGATATTTGTCAAGGACCCTGAGCAGAAGAAAAAGATAAAAGACCTGGTGGTGGAGAAGATCGCCAAACTGGGCGAGAACATCATCATAAAGCGGTTTGTCAGGTTTCAGCTTGGGGAAAAGGTCGGATGACAGCACGAAGTTCTAAATACAAAAGGGTCCTTCTGAAACTGAGCGGAGAGGCGCTTATGGGCAGCAAGAGTTTCGGCATTGACCATAAGATCGTGCAGTACATATCGCGTGAACTGAAAGGGATCTCGAAGTCAGGGGTGCAGATTGCCATTGTCATAGGCGGAGGGAATATTTTTCGCGGGCTTGAAGCGAGCGCTGAAGGCATGGAAAGGACTTCTGCCGACTATATGGGGATGCTTGCAACCGCGCTGAACGCGCTGGCCCTGCAGAATGCTCTCGAAAGGAATGGAATGCCCACGAGGGTGTTGTCAGCCATCGAGATGCGGGAACTTGCAGAACCTTATATCAGGAGGCGTGCCGTCAGACACCTTGAAAAAGGGAGGTTCGTCATATTTGCATGCGGCACCGGCAACCCTTACTTCACAACAGATACAGCGGCGGCCCTGAGGGCGATGGAGATCGGTGCGGACATCATCCTGAAAGCCACGAAGGTCGACGGCGTGTATTCGAGCGATCCGATGAAAGACCGCTCTGCCAAGAGATTTACCGAGATCACATATCTTGATGTATTGAAAAAGAGACTTAAGGTGATGGACTCAACAGCCATATCGCTTTGTATGGACAACGATCTTCCCATTATGGTATTCAGTCTTATGAAAAGCGGAAATATCAGGAGGATCCTTGAAGGCAAGAAAGTCGGAACAGTGGTAAAAGGAGGGGTGCCTCATGCAAAAAGAGGTAAAAGCAAGGCTCACTGACAGAATGGAAAAAACCCTTGAGGCACTGAAAAAGGACCTTGGGGGCATAAGGACGGGACGGGCTTCATTATCTATTTTCGAAGGATTGCATATCGATTACTTCGGTACCCCCACGCCTATCAATCATGTTGCTACATTAAGCGTTCCGGAGAGCAGGCTCATAACGATCCAGCCATGGGACCCCAAAGTGATCTCCGAGATCGAGAGAGCTATCCAGAAATCCGATCTGGGACTGAACCCGAGCAATGACGGGAAGATCATAAGGGTGGCGATACCGCCTCTGACCGAGGAACGCAGAAAAGAGATCGTAAAGCATGTGCATAAGCGGGGTGAGGAGGCAAAGGTTGCGGTCAGGAACATACGCCGCGACAGCAATGAGGAGATGAAGAAGCTTGAAAAGGAAAAGCATGTGAGCGAGGATGAAACCAAGCGCGTCATCGAGGAGATACAGAAAATCACTGATTCATATATCAGGAAAGTTGATGAGGTCGTTTCCCACAAGGAAAAGGAAGTAATGGAAGTATAAAAACAGGGTTAAGTGTCAGGGGTCAAGGGTCGGGTTTTTCAATGACTCCTTGCCCCTTGCTTCTTGACCCGTGACCCTATTTATTTTTATAAAAGGAGGACTTATGGCAATACGTGTAGGCATCAACGGGTTTGGAAGGATTGGAAGGAATTTCATGAGGATCTGCGTCAACAACAGCGATATCGAGGTTGTCGGGATAAACGACCTTACGGACGCTAAGACACTGGCGCATCTCCTGCGTTATGATTCAGTTCATGGCATATGCGACGCTGATATCCAGGCAAAAGGACACAACCTCGTTGTTAACGGAAAAGAAATGAACGTTACAGCGATAACCGATCCTGCGCAGCTTCCTTGGAAAGACCTGAAGGCTGACATCGTTCTTGAATCAACAGGACGTTTTGTTGACAGGGAAGGCGCGTCGAAACATCTGAGTGCAGGGGCGCAGTGGGTCATCATATCAGCGCCGGCCAAGGACCCGGACGCCACGATCTGTATGGGAGTAAATGAAGAATCTCTTGATGTCTCCACGCACAAGATTATATCAAATGCGTCATGCACGACAAACTGCCTGGCTCCCATTGCAAAGGTGATCGATCAGAAGTTCACCATCAAACGCGGACTGATGACAACGATCCATTCGTACACAAATGACCAGCGTATCCTCGATCTTCCTCACAAGGACCTGCGGAGGGCGCGCGCCGCAGCGGTTTCCATGATACCCACAACAACAGGCGCTGCAAAGGCGGTAGGCCTGGTACTGCCACATTTAAAAGGAAAACTCGACGGCATGGCTATAAGGGTGCCGGCCCCGAACGTTTCTGTAGTAGACCTTGTTGCAGATCTTGGAAAAGATACGACAGCCGAAGCGGTAAACGCGGCGCTGAAAGAGGCGGCAGAAGGGCCGCTTAAAGGCATTCTCCAGTACTGTGATGAGCCGCTCGTCTCGATAGATTTCAACGGTAACCCGCATTCATCAATAGTGGATGCCGCGCTTACCAAAGTAATAGAGGGCAATATGGTAAAGGTGCTTTCATGGTATGACAATGAGTGGGGATACAGCACCCGTCTCAAAGATTTAATGCTTTATATTGCCAGGAAAAGGTAGAACAGAGAAGATGGAAAATAACTATTCGATTCCGATAAAAGGCGTTCTGAATAAACTATCCATCAGGGACCTGGACATCAAGGGCAAAAGGGTTTTTATCCGCGTTGATTTCAATGTCCCACTTGATGAGAATCTTAACATTACTGATGACAGAAGGATACGTTCTGCGCTTCCGACCATCAATTACGCGATCGATGAAGGGGCAAGGCTGATTCTGGCGTCGCATCTTGGCAGGCCGAAAGGCAAACCGGATAAAAAATACAGCCTTGCGTCAGTTGCGAGGAGGCTGCAGCGCCTAATCAAGAAGGAGGTGAAATTCCTTCCTGATTGCATCGGGACTGAAACAGAAACTGCTGTCAGCAAGATGCATGACGGCGATATCGTACTCCTTGAAAATCTGCGCTTTCATAGTGAGGAAGAAAAAAATGACGGGGGGTTCAGCAAAAAACTTTCAAGTCTTGCTGATTTCTATGTGAATGACGCATTCGGGGCCGCACACAGAAGCCATGCCTCGATTGTCGGCATAACAAAGTTCCTCCCTTCTGCCGCAGGCTTTCTCCTCCAGAAAGAGATAGAATACCTTCAGGGGGTAACCACTCATCCCGTGAGGCCATTTGTCGCCATATTGGGCGGGGCAAAGGTTTCCGGCAAGATAGACGTCATCAGGAACCTTGAAAAAAAGGTGGACAAGGTGATCGTCGGCGGAGGAATGGCTTTTACTTTTTTAAAGGCAATGGGCTATAACGTTGGAGACTCTCTGGTGGAAAACGATATGCTTGAACTTGCCAATGATATACGGAGCAATGTCACATCAAAAGGGATAAAATTCTATCTTCCTGTTGATTGTGTAATTGCCCAGAGCATAGAGCCCGGAGCCGAAACAAAACTTGTTACAGCCCAGGAGATTCCCAACGGCTGGAAGGCTGTGGACATCGGCCCTGCATCCGTAAAGCTTTTCTCCGAGGCGCTGGAAAGCGCCAAGACGATCCTGTGGAACGGCCCTATGGGGGTTTTTGAAGTCGATGCGTTTTCGCGAGGCACATTCTCTATTGCACATTCAGTTGCCGATGCGTACGCGCTCACCATTGTGGGCGGAGGAGACACCGACCTTGCGGTAAGCAGGGCGGGTGTCGCGGAAAGCATCTCATTCATCTCAACCGGAGGCGGAGCTGCTTTGGAACTTCTTGAAGGTAAAGAACTTCCCGGACTCGTGGCGCTTTCTGACAAGTAGAAATTAACCTGCTGATATAATCCTGCTCAAGTGAAGTTTTCATGCTCCGTGGTCTTATTTTCCTGGATTACATGTTTTCCTGCTGCCTTACTACTTTTCTTTTTATTCCTCTATCAAGTTTATATTTTTTGATTTTTTGAAATCATAGAATAATCATCAGATAGAAAGAATAGTTGCCAAATTGGCAATAAAAATTTCACTTATTATTGCCAATTTGGCAATAATAATGTCATTTTTGCATGGTTAATTTGCAATAATCTATTCTAACTTATTGATTTTTAGAAATGGCGATAATTTTGCTTGCTTATATATGTCCTTGTTCTAAGTAAATGATACCAATTCTTAATTAAATAAAATTTTCGGAGGGTAAAATGTCAAAGGGTAACTACGGTTGTGCCAATTTGAGGTCTGGATTAAATCATGTTTGGTTATTTCGGAAAGGATCTCAACGAACACGATGTAATGCTGCCAAGCTAACATCGGTCAATTGGCTCATAGCATTTTTTATATTTACCGCCCTTACCTTTAGTCTTACCCTTACCCTCAACATAGAATCAGCAGCAGCCGCGTGCATAGACAATGACGCAGACGGCTACGGGAACCCCGGAGACCCGTCCTGTCCGAGTGGAGCAGCAACGGACTGTAATGACACAAAATCCTATATCAATCCCGGAAGGCCC
>QZKC01000079.1 GCA_003599425.1 Nitrospiraceae bacterium
GAGAATCGTCCTCTTGAAGGCCTGACCTTTGTGTTAACTGGGACATTGAAAAAACCAAGGCCTGAAGTTGAAGAGCTTATAGAACGCATGGGCGGCCATGCCTCAGGTTCTGTATCAAAGAAAACGGATTATCTTGTGGTTGGTGAAGAGCCGGGCTCAAAGCTCCAGAAGGCCGAGTCTCTTGGTGTGAAGGTGATTTCATATGATGAGTTGATGAAAATGGTCGAGGGGAAGGGGTAATCAGTTTATGCATAGCGAATCCCGTTCCAATGGAAGGGACAAAGGAGCAAAGGCAAGGCTGGTGAAGATTTCTATGCGACACCTATTAAAAAGGGATTAGAGGTCAGGGATGAGGAGTTGGACAAGAAAGAAGACAAAGAAATGCCAGAAGGAAAAATGTAAAATGCCTTGTGTCGATTATAGAAATCCTGAGCCAGACTTGCCTTTGTGAGATTTAAAGCTCTTAAATAATTATTAAGAGCTTTGATGATTGATAGCATAAATCTTATTGGGACAAGCCATGGTTCAACAACATCTTGAATGGGATAGATTTTAGATGTTCATGATAATGCATACTCAACAGAATGCTTTCGGGCATCAGATGTTAAGGTATCACTCAATATGTTGTTTCACCATACTTGTCCAATTCTATAAAGCGGGTTAGCCGGGCCGACAGTGTCTACAGATAAAAAATCTGCAAATAAAATCCTTAATTGTGTCTTAATTGCACTTATTATTCTCACAATATTTTTTCTGCAGTACATTTTCCGTTCTGCAGACGACAACAGGCTGACGAGTTGGGAATGGGCATTTGCGCGTGTTGATCTGACGTGGTTCGTCGTAGTCCTCAGCCTTGGCATGGTCGCAGCCTATATCATCTCGAGATCTCATTTTTTTCAGCGTATGCCTGCGACATTACTTTTTCTTTTCGCATTCGTAATAAGCATGCTCTTTTGGAGAGAGCCTGAACTCCTTGTGGATACCTCGCGATATTTTACCCAGGCAAAGCATCTTGAGCTCTACGGGGTACAGTATTTTTTTCAGGAGTGGGGGAAGGGAATATTCGCGTGGACTGACCTGCCGCTTGTGTCGTTTTTATATGGCCTGGTCTTTACGTTGTTGGGTGAATCAAGGCTGTTCATCCAGATATTTACGACTGTTCTTTTTGCGCTTACGTGTGTGCTTGTTTATTTCACGGGAAAGAAACTCTGGGATGAGGAGACAGGTTTCCTTGCAGGAATTCTCCTTCTTGCGATGCCCTATCTGTTCTCTCAGATACCGCAAATGCTTATTGATGTTCCGACAATGTTTTTTCTTGCGCTTTCAATCTTCACTTTTTTAAAAGCAATGGAAAAAGGCGGCAACTGGGTGTATTTTTCGTCTATCGCCATATTCAGTACAATATTTTCCAAGTATTCAACGTGGATTATGTTGTCTGTCCTGCCAGTGATATGGTTGGTCTCTATGGTGCAGCAAATTCAGCGGTCAGCGGTCAGCAGTCAGAAATCGGAATACAAAATCCCCCATCCCCCTTTTACCAAAGAGGAGCAAAGGGAGATTCTCCAAACTCCAAACTCCAAACTCCGAACTCAAGTCATTTTCTATCGCGGGATATCGGTTCTCTTTATCACGGGAATATTTGCAGCGATCGTGATCTCTCTTAAATTTGATGTTATTGTCCAGCAACTGAAATTATTGCAGGAATACCAGGCTCCCGGCCTTGACCGCTGGGGAGAGAGTTTTATCTCAACATTCCTTTTCCAGGTACACCCCATCATCACTATCGCAGCACTGTATGCAGTCTATGAGGCTTTCAGGAAAAGAGACCTTAAGTTTGTTATTATTTCGTGGCTGATGCTGTTGATCGTCATTCTCCAGATCAGGAGGTCACGGTATGTCTTCGTAACGTTTCCAATGCTTTCACTTATGGCCGCTTATGGGCTACAGAGAATTAAAACCGCAGAACTCAGGAGGTTTATCGCTTTCGGCGCGGTCTTTTCTGCGTTAATTGTAGCGATCGTGGCGTATCTCCCTTTTTTGCAAAATATGAGTGTGGTGAATATCAGCGATGCAGGAATGTTCCTCAATTCTGTTCATGCAGAAGAGATCAGGGTCTTCACCATTCCATCGGATGAGACTATTGTTAATCTTGCTGTTACGGTTCCAATGCTCGATTTGTTCACCGTGGGAAAAATTTCTTATCGGGATGACTCAAAATTCTCGCCTCCAACAGAAGAGATCAGGGAGTCGCCCCTGCGGTTTACGTGGGAATTCCAAAATCCGGGATACTATGGCGGGGACGGTAAATCTTCCAGCCGCAGCGTGCCTGTCGTTGTGATTTCCAATGGTCACATAACAACAGTGCCGGATGATGTCGCGGCGACATTAAAAGGCTACAGAAAGAATAAGGTCTTTGATACATCAGATGATCTCTTCGGGTTCAATCCTTTTGTGACGGTGTATCTGCCGGAGAAATAACTAATGGCACGAACTGCAGGACGACTTGCTGCAGGAGGTGCAGCCTGAACTCCCGGAAGAGGTGACCGGTTTCTCTACCCCGCTCATTCCGAAGAGCGAAAACTTTTTCCTGATATTTTTTGAGTTGCACTTGGGGCATGCGACATCAGGGTTTGTCCCTGAGACCAATTTCTCGAAATCCTCGGAACAGTCATTGCAGGTATATTCATAGATAGGCATCGTTATCTCCGTGTAGCGATCTTATTCTATCTTACTTCGGAACCTTTTCCCAATCCTTCAGGAATTTCTCGATCCCGATATCCGTAAGCGGATGTTTGGAAAGCTGTTCAATGACAGAAAAGGGGATGGTTGCGATATGGGCGCCCATCCGCGCTGCGTCAAGAACGTGGAGAGGATTGCGTATGCTCGCGACAATGACCTCTGTTTCGAATGCGTAATTTTCATATATTTCGAGGATCTGTGCTACGAGGTCCATGCCGTAGTGGGTTATATCATCAAGCCTTCCTACAAAAGGGCTTACGAATGTCGCGCCAGCCTTTGCAGCCAACAATGCCTGGTTTGGGGAGAAGATAAGGGTGACATTTGTTTTTATCCCAAGCTGAGAGAGTTTCTTTACAGCTTTCAGGCCGTCCTTTGTCATGGGGATCTTTATTACGATATTCTTGTGTATCTTCGCGAGCTCCTGAGCTTCTTTTACCATGCCTTCAGCTTCGAGACTTACTACTTCAGCGCTCACCGGGCCGTCGACTATCTCACAGATTTCCTTAAGAAGCTCTACAGGGTTTCTCTTTACCTTCGAGATGAGTGAAGGATTGGTGGTTACCCCGTCAATGACGCCGATCTCCCATGCTTCCCTGATTTCTTTGGTGTTGGCCGTGTCGATGAAAAATTTCATGTGGTCTCCTTTGTGTGATTTTTATCCCGGATTATTAACAAGTTTGGACAAGTATGGTTAAAAAAACATATCGTGCGATACCTTAGCATCTGATGGCAAAAACATTTTGTTAAACCTGAATCCTCATGTATATTAAAAAATCTATCGCATTCGAGATGTTTTTGAACCATGGCTTGTCCAAATAAAATTTGAGAACAATATATGGGATATTGAGTTTCTATTTTACAGCAGGATTCATGGCTTCATCAATCACCTCAATAATGTGCCTGACGTTTACCTGTGCTTTCGATGTCTTTTTCAGGTTCTCAAGCTGCATGACACAACCGGGGCATGAAGTGACCACTGTATCGGCATTCGTATCGAGTATATTCTCGATCTTTTTCTTGCCGATATCCCTGGAGATGCTCCTGAAGTGCATGCTGAACAATCCTGCAAAGCCGCAGCATTCATGCGCGTGCTTCATTTCTGTAAACTCAACTCCCTTAATGCCTTTGAGAATTTGCCGGGGTTCGTTCTGTATGTTCATTCCGTAATTGAGATGGCAGGGGTCATGATAGGTCATGACTGAAGGATTGATCTCAAGGCCGCTTACAATGTTGTGCGTGAGAAGGAACTGATGAATGTCCATAAGGTTTGTAATGGTCCCGCCTGCAAGTTGGGGATATTGGTCCCTAATGACCATTGTACATGTTGGGCACATGCTGATGATCGCCTCGGCCCTTACCTTGCTGAAATGCTCAATGTTTTTCTGGGCGAGCGTTACTGCTTCGTCAACCAGCCCTGCTGACCTCAACGGCGCCCCGCAGCATAATTCTCCCCTGAAGACCACCACTTCATATCCTTTTGAAAGAAGGATACGCGAGAGCGCTATCCCAAGACCGGGATAGAAGTAATTGACGCTGCATCCGGCAAAGATTGCGATCCTGCTGGCCTTTTTCTTTTTCCTGTAGACCTGAAAGCTGTTCTTGAATGGTTCGGATGCTATCTCCGGCATTCCGGAGAGCAGCGCGTTATGAAAGAGAGGTTTGTAAATTGCTTTCTGCACCCAACGAAGCAGGGAGAATGCGGTGTCCATTCTTGCCGCAGAATACTTCAGAGCTGTCCTCAGCAAGACACCTTTGGTGAACGAATCTTTCAGACGGGTCCTTCCCTGATAAACAACTTCAGGGATATTGATCCCGACAGGGCAGAGATTCCTGCATGCCTCGCAAAGCATGCAGCTAAATATCTTTTCAGCAAGATTTTTTGAGGCGGAGAGACGGTCTCCTTCCAGCTCTCCAAGCAGGGTGACCCGGCCTCTCGCTCCCATCGTTTCATTCAGTGTTGTCAGAAATGTGGGGCACAGGGTCTTGCATGCACCGCAGCGGACACATCTGGAGAGGTCTGTGTGATAAGCAGTTTCAGTCATACATTTATAAAAAAGTAGAGAATAGAGAGAAGAACAAAACCTCTTTTCTTTCTACTTGCTACTTTCTTTTACTTATGTCTTCATTAAAGCTCCCGCTCCTGAATCCCTGGAGGTCAAGGGCAATATTTTTATAACCGATGGATTTCATATAAGATATAATTTTTCCCCGTGCTGTATCGTTGATGAATATCCTGAAATCTTCCGGATGGACTTCTATCCGTGCTGTTTCACCGTGGTCCCTGACCCTGAGTTCCCTGAGGCCGAGCTTTTTCAGAAAGCTCTCTGCCTTGCTCACCCGCGAGAGTGCTTCTGCTGTGATCTTGTGTCCATAAGGGAAGCGTGAAGACAGGCAGGGTGTTGCTGGCTTGTCCCAGGTGGGAAGTCCGAGATCTTTGGATAGTTCACGAATTTCATTCTTGCTGAACTCCGCATCCAGCAGGGGGCTCACAACTCCTTCCTCCTGGGCAGCGCGTTTGCCGGGGCGCCAGTCATGAGCGTCATCAGCATTGGTACCGTCAAGGATGAACGGGATCCCTTCCTCGGTTGCGATCTGTCTGAGTTTGCTGAAAAGGTCTTTTTTGCAGTAATAACATCTGTCAGGAGGGTTGTTAGCATAATTTTCATTCTTGAGTTCATCAGTCGTAATGCACCGGTGTTTTATATTAAGGGAGGATGCCAGCTCTTTTGCGAAAGAGAGTTCTTCTTCCGGGACGCTTTCAGATACGCCGGTGACTGCAAGGATATTGCTAAGGCCGGACAAGGATGCTGCCTTTAAAAGAAAGGAACTGTCAACGCCGCCTGAATAGGCGATGATAACCCGGTCCATCTTTTTCAGGGATATTTTTAAATTGGTGAATTTATCGTCAAGTGTCATAATCAAAAAGCCTAAGCTGCAAGAGCAGGCATAGATGCCTGAAATTCTTTAGAGCAACACCATGTATGGGCGTATCGAGACGTATCGCTTCCTGCTATAAAAAGGTTGTGGCAGTGCAGAACACCGTGCAATAATTTAGTTGCTTTCTAAAGATTTGAAGGTATCTATGCCTGCTCATTCACCGTAATCAGAGCGTTACTACTTCGAAGTATTCCTGGTGAAAGGTGTTGTCAGCTTTCAGGATGATCTTGAATCCGTTCTCCTTCTCTATTGCTTCAAGGCCTTCCCGTTCATCTTCAAAGATAAGGTCTGCCACATGGGGATGCGCTGTCACCATGATCTTGCAGTTCTTCCTGGTCAAGGCGATACGCCTTAATTCAATAAATATCTCGTAACACACGGTAGTCGAGGATTTTATAAACCCTTTGCCGTCGCAATACTGGCAGGGTTCGCACAGCACGCGCTGAAGGCTTTCACGCACCCTTTTCCTTGTCATCTGGATAAGGCCGAGTTCAGAGACTTCCAGTATCGTGGTCTTTGCCCTGTCTTTTGCCATTGCCTCCTGGAATACGGTAAATAATTTCTTCCTGTTTTCCTCTTTCTCCATATCGATGAAATCGATAATGATAATGCCGCCGAGGTTTCTGAGCCGTATCTGGTAAGCGATCTCCTTCACAGCCTCAAGGTTGGTCTTGAAGATGGTGTCCTCAAGTGATGCCTTACCAACAAATTTTCCTGTATTGACGTCGATGGAGGTGAGGGCCTCTGTCTGGTCGATAACAATATATCCTCCGGACTTGAGCCATACGCGCTTTCCCAACGCCTTTGGTATCTCTATTTCAACTCCGAATGCATCAAAGACCGGCTCAGTGCTTTCATACAGTTTTATCTTTGAGATCAATTTCGGGAAATAGGTATTTACAAAGTCCAGAAGTTTTTTCTGTTCTTCTTTTGAATCGATGAGCACCTCTTCAATCTCCTGGCTGAGCAGATCTCGTACACTCCTCAGGGCCAGATTGAGGTCGCTGTACAGAAGGTGCGGTGCGTTCACCTTTTCCTTCTTTTTCTGGATATTCTCCCAAAGGAGCATGAGGTAATCAATATCTTTTTTCAGTTCTTCTTCAGTACATTCCTCGCTCGCGGTCCTGATGATAAAGCCGATATTTTTCTGCTTCAGCTCACTCACGATGTTTTTCAGCCTGGTCCTTTCCTCCTCCGCCACTATTTTTCTGGAAATGCCGATATGGTCGACCCCGGGCATAAGGACCAGATACCTGCCGGGGAGAGTTATATATGATGTGACGCGCGCGCCTTTGGAGCCGATGGAGTCCTTTGCTACCTGGACAAATACCTCTTCACCCTCGCGGAGGAGGTCTTCAATAGGGAGCTGCAGCGATACTGTCTCATCAATGTCCTCGCCGAAGAGTGAGTAATCAAATCCCGAAACAACGTCTGCAGCGTGCAGGAATGCCGCCTTTTCAAGGCCGATGTCTACGAATGCAGACTGCATGCCCGGAAGGATCTTGACGACCTTGCCTTTGTAGACGTTTCCGACAAGGCTGGCATCTTTTTTTCTTTCAATATAAAGTTCAGAGAGCTGGGCAGTGTTTTCGATCAGCGCCACCCGTGTCTGTTCAGGAGTTATGTTGATTATTATTTTACCGGCCATAATTTATTTTGGCACAAAGAGACAGAGGAGCAAAGGCACAAAGTGATAAAACAACTATGTGCTGCTGTCACTTCATTTGCTTAGATTTTTTAACAACCTTTCTTTAATCGGTTCAATCCTTCCAGTACTATTATACCCATAAAGGCGCACTCTTGTTATCGATACTGTTGCCTGTATTTCCTCAACGGGCTTCTGCAGCATTTCCTTTAGTATCTCATAAAGCCGTACCTTTGCCCTGTCTGTATCAGCGAGCACAAGGCGCAGGGTGCTGCCATGCACCTCTGCTTCCTCTACCATCTGGCGAACATCAACGAGCGCTCCATCGCGAGGGGTTCCATTGCCGGGAGAAGATACATAGGAGTCATTTTCCCGTCCTCTTGAAACAGGACAGCTTTCCTTTTCCATGAAGGCCGTTATAGAATGCCGCGCTTCAACGTCAATGGCCACTTCATATTCATATCTTGAGATGAAGTTATTGAGAGCGCTCTCTCCCTGCGGAATAAAGATGGCCTCCAGGATACGGAGCCCATCTGGCAGGGCGGTGTTCAGCGTGCGTGTAAAATCAGACGTATCCATAAAGCCTGAAAGTTCAATATCGAAGTACTCGTGCAAGCCGACAATCCCGGCAGCGAGAGCCGGGCCGAATGAAATCTTCGGATGAGGATGGAAACCTGCTGAGTACGCAACAGGAATACAGGCCCTTTTCATTGACCTTAACAACGCTGTCATAAGTTCGTTATGGGAAAGATACCGCATAGCTCCTGTCTTTGAAAATCCGATCCGCATCCTTGCGGGGACAGTAATTTTATTTTGATCGGGAGCACCAGCAACGGCCCCCCCACCCATCCCTCCCCCTCGAGGGGGGAGGGTAAGGGAGGGGGTGAAAGATACGGTAGTATGTTCTGATTTTTCTGCCTTTACGTTGCACCCAAGGCCGCATCCGCTGCAAACGTCCCTGCAGTCAGAGGTTATTTCCTGCTGAAAAGCCCTGTTGTATTCGGAGACCAGAAACTCCTTTGATACCCCGGTATCCAGAAAGTCCCATGGGAGATCATCGCCGGGGCTGAAGCTGCGCGAAGCAGAGCTTGAAAGGCCGATCCCGGTTATTTCAGAGGCACGCATCCATTTTTCAAAGCTGAACATCTCAGACCATCCATCAAAGCGGCATCCCTGTTTCCATGCTTCTTCAAGCAAAGATGCGCACTCCATGCCGCCTCTGGAAAATACCGCCTCAAGGAGGCTTACCTCAACATGCTGACCTTTGAAATTTATACCCCTTCTCCTGAACTCCTTCCTGATATAATCCTGCTTTTCTCTCAGATACTCTGATGATGCCTGTCCTATCCATTGAAACGGTGTGTGCGATTTCGGCACAAATGATGAGATCCCCACATTTACCTGAACGCTTTTCCTGGTTATCTCACGTCCCTTCTTCGAGGCCCGTACCGCCATATTGATAAGCCCGTCGATATCCTGCATGTCTTCAGTGGGAAGGCCTATCATGAAATAAAGCTTGATGCTTTTCCATCCCTCAGTGAACAATTTTGTCAGTGTCTCCTCATACTCTTCATGAGTAAAGTCTTTGTTTATGACGTTCCTGAGCCTCCCGGTGCCAGCTTCAGGGGCTATGGTAAATCCTGTTTTCCTGACGCTTTTGATCTCTTTAAGAACCTCGCTGTTTATCGAACCAACGCGCAGTGAAGGAAGAGATATTGACGTGCGGGTGCCCGCAGCCAGCATGTTGAAATTCCTGATGAGCGGCAAAAGACAACTGTAGTCCCCGGTGCTGAGAGAAGTAAAAGAGACCTCTTCATATCCTGTATTCTCAATGGACATCTGCGCCAGAGAAAGGACCCTTTCAGGTGATCTTTCACGCAGCGGCCTGTAGATCATCCCTGCCTGGCAGAAACGGCACCCGCGCGTGCAGCCCCGTGCAATTTCTATCGCAGCACGGTCATGTATGATGGACGTGAATGGGACGATCGGAGCATCCGGAAAAAGTACATTGTCAAGGTCTCCAACAATTCTCCTTTTCACTTCCTGCCTGGTGGAATCATGGATTGCAGGAACATAAACTCCATCTATCGTTGCAATCCTTGCGAGCAGCCATTCCCTTTTCCTTTTTGCTGCCTGCTGCCTGCTGAGTGCTTCCAGTATCTCCCCAATAACCTCCTCCCCATCACCGATAACAAACGCATCTATGAACGGGGCCAGCGGAAGGGGATTAACAGCACATGGGCCGCCTGCGATTACAAGGGGGTGATCGTCTCTTCTGTTTTCTGATCTGACGGGGATGCCGCCCAGATCCAGCATATTGAGGATATTTGTATAGGAAAGCTCATACTGCAGGGTAAAACCCACAATGTCAAAATCTTTTAATGGCCGTGAAGTTTCGAGTGAAAAGAGAGGGATGCTGTGCACCCTGAGATACGATTCAAGATCTATCCAGGGGGCGTAGACCCTTTCAGCAGAGGCATAAGGGATGTTATTGATTATCGCGTAAAGGATCTTCAGCCCAATATGGGACATGCCGATCTCGTACGTATCGGGGAAACAGAGGGCGACCTTTACTTCAGCGTCTTTCCGGACGCTGTTAAGTTCGCTGCCCATGTATCTGCTTGGTTTTTTGAATCGCGAGAGATTTAAAGACATGGTAAATTATCACACAGCGATTTGTTCAAAAGCAATTTAATCCAGGTTTATTCATAAACTTTTTTGGAACAAGCCATGGTTCGAGAAACATCTTGAACGCAATGGATTATTAAATTACTTGGATAATACACATGCAAACAGATTGCATTATGGCTACGGTTGCTAAGGTATTGCTCAATATGTTCTCTCACCATACTTGCTCCAGGTTTATGAATAATCAAAGTTAGCGCTGTTTTAGGCATAAATTTGGATCTGCACGCGGCAAAAGACAGGCAGGGCAATGGGTTGGAGCGGATTTTTTGCCGGCAGTTCAGACACTATGTCTGAACAGGCAAAATCCTCGGAGGGCGCCATGGATGGCGCCCGAGAATGAGACGACAACCTCATGCCCTGCCTGTCTTAAAGGAGTGATGTAGGATATTTTTCACTTCATCAGTTCTTGACTTTTTCACTACGCTTCTTCTTCCTGAATTTCAGACATTGTACACCGGATGATGCGTAAACAACAGCGGAAGGCATCTCCCTGGATTTAAATCCCATGGCCTTGCATCCGCGAGGAAACTTCTCATCCCAGGTTATATAGAAATGTTCACAGGTGAAGCAGTTGATGGGCACTTCTTTCATGTGTCGTTATTATACGGTTTTTTGTTGTCCTCGTACTATGATAAGGGTATAATAAAAATATTCATTGGTATTGAATCGTATTAATTTATATCCCGGGAGGTGCTATGGCAGACAGGATCATCATCTTTGGAAAGGCGGGCTGACCCTTTACCGAAAAGGCCAGGTCGGCTTATGGGTGGGGAGCAGAGTATTACGATGTCAAGGCAGACAAAAAGCGGATGGAGGAAATGCTTAAATATTCAGGCGGGGTGAGGAAGGTTCCTGTTATTGTTGAAGATGGTAAGGCTACCATAGGGTATGGCGGTTCCTGAGGGGTGTGATTGCCGGCAGTTAGCCGGTGGAATTAACGATTTAATTGGTTAAGATTTTTTGTTATGCCTGACAGGGAAGTCCGCTTCAGAATTTCTATAATCGACAAGATATTTAATTTTGATTAATTGCAGTCTTCACCTTTTTCAATTCTTAACTCTTGACTCCAAACTCTTAACTCTTTTTCAAATGTGTCGTATAGAAATTCTTCACCGGTCTTTCCTGTCCGCGGTGCAGTAATTGAAATAAGCTTCACTATGGTTAGTCCATTACTCCGTGCGCAAGGGCTATTACATAGATATTCCCGGCGCCTGCTTTTTTAAGAACGTAAGAACATTCACGAACAGTTGCGCCGGTTGTGATAACGTCATCGATCAGGAGGATGTCTTTTCCTTTTATCAATTCTGCATGATTTACCCTGAATGCCTTTCTGATATTTTTATTCCTGTCTTGTGAACTGAGGCCGACCTGCTGAGCCGTATTCCTGAGTTTAACAAGACAATTGAGCGTCAGAGTGAGATCGAGGCGTTGTGCCACATATTTCCCGAAAAGAGCGGACTGGTTGAATTCCCTCTGTTTGAGCCGTTTTTCATGAAGTGGCACCGGTATGACTACATCAGCAGGCGGTATATTCATCCTGAGAAGTATATCGGACAGTGGCCTTGAAAGCCTCCGGACATTGTGATACTTCAGCAAGTTGATCGCCTTTCTCAGGGCATGGTCATAAAGCCCGAAACTCCGTGCATATACGAATGCTGGCTCATCCTGCAAGCACCCTCCACAAGTTGTCGATGCTTCAGAGACGAGCGGCTTTCCGCATTTCTGACATGCAGGCCCGGTGTACCTGCAGATCGAATTCCAGCATTCAGCGCAAATCGGAGCAGTTGCATGGTCTAAGGCAGGCCTCATGCAAACAGGACATGTTTCCGGGAAAAACATGTTCAGCAAATTATTTATCATAGTTTCACCATATCCCCCTGACTGGTAGCAACAGCAGCAATGTACAGTGTAGAATAATTTAAAGATATTTTGTAGATCCGAAAAGATAATTTGACAGCGTTTTACAACAGGCGGAGACGGCTGAAAAAGCTCGATTAGCAACACCACATGAAAATTTATAGTCGCTGAATATAGCGGTATAGCTTTATGCATATTGATAGACACATAGTTTTAACTAATCTGTTGCTTTATGGAGATTTTGAAGGCGTCTCAGATGTCTAACAGATTGCTGAAAGAGTCCGTTCTTAGCGTCATTACGAGGAACATTAGTGACGAAGTAATCTCTAACTTATTAATTATTATAGAGTCGAGATTGCTTCGGTCGAATCGACCTCGCAATGACAGTAAAATACTTTTTCAGCAGCCTGCTAAAAAAGCGAGAGCCCAACTTTTTTGGAAATAATTTGATGAACTCTCATATCAAACTTATCGTAACGATCGCCCTGAAAAAGGAGATCGACAAAGACTGGTTCGCGTCCCGTAATATTCCTGTTCATTCACTTGAGGCGCTGAGGTCCGGGGCCCTGAAACAGGATTCGGGGCCTGTCATACTTATCATGATAACAGGTGCAGGCACTGAAGCAAGTGAAGCATCTGCGCGCTGGATATGCGATAACCTGGATCCTTTATTTGTTATTAACATCGGGACCTGCGGGGTTCTGAAACAAAAATATGGGACAGGTACATGGTTGAGGCCGCATATTATTTGCAATGAAGCAGGAGAAAAGCTTGAACCTGATCAAAGACTGCCATTGCCGCAGCCAGAAGGGGTCTCAGACATTCACTTACTCCTGAGTGCCAGAAAGGAATCAATTGGCAGCATTCCAGATGCGTGGAAAAAGTACGATGCTGTCGATATGGAATCCTATATGCAGGCAAAGGTATTCCAGGAGTACGACATCACCTTCCATTGCCTGAAATTCGGGACAGACTATTCTGACGAATATACTTTCCGGGATTTTAACAGCAATATCACTTTGTTCACTGAAAAGCTTAAAGAGGCTTTCAGTTTTCTTGACAGGGATTCAGAAAAGATAACAACGGTCATCCCGGTGCATAACAGAAGCCAAACTATCAGGCGGGCACTCGATTCCGTACTCGGTCAATCCCATGCACCTGAGGAAATCATCGTTGTTGACGACTGTTCAACCGATGAGACGGGGGATATCCTTAAAAGCTACGGCAAACAGATAACGCCAGTTTTTCTGCAAAAGAATTCAGGGCCATCACGCGCCAGAAATGAAGGCGTTCAACGCGCAAAAACAGAGTGGATCGCTTTTCTCGATTCCGACGATTGCTGGGAGAAAGACAAACTAAAGAATCAGGTTACGTATCTGCGGAAATATCCCTTTTATCAGATAGTGCAGTCTGAAGAAGTCTGGATACGAAACGGCATCCGTGTCAATCCCTGTAAGCACCATAAAAAATCTGAGGGGTGGATATGGGAACAGTCCCTTGAGCGATGTCTTATCTCGCCGTCAGGTGTTTTGGTAAAAAAGGCATTGCTTGAGAAATATGGCCTGTTCGACGAGACAATGCCTGTCTGTGAAGATTATGACCTATGGCTCAGGATATCAAGGCATCACCCCGTAGGCCTTGACCAGAGTTTTTCAGTCATAAAATACGGGGGACACCATGACCAGTTGTCGCGGAAATTTCCTGCGATGGACAGGTTCAGAGTGCAGTCGCTCGTAAGGCTGCTGGAGAAAGAACCGAATCCCACATTCAGAAAAAAGATCATCGGTGTCCTTGCAAAGAAACTGAAGATACTTATCAAGGGATATGAAAAGCGGGGGAAATGGGAGGACGCGGGAGAGAGCAGGCGACTGCTTGAGTCTTTAATGAAGTTCGCATGAAATATTGCGACCACCTCTGATTTCGTTCTCTACTGTTTTTTCATAACACTACTGAAAACGAGAAGCGTGATGCCGTCAGCGAGGAGCAGGAGATTCAGGGTTGCGCTTACGGCATGCAATCTTCCAAATTGCTTCCTGAGTGGTGAATCATCAGCAGGGGTTTCAAATGAATGTATCTCCTGTTTAATCCTGTTAATATCGGGATGCAGTTTAAATGCAACAAAGAGATTTATAATGATGGCGCATATGATAAGGACAAGGGAAAACTTAAAAGCCTTGCTGGTGAGGAAGGAACGTATCATTATCAGGAGGGCAAGGGCAAGGGCTGAAAGTGCCAGGTTATATATAAAGTAGCCGGGGAAAAGCTTTCCCACGATCCTTCCTGCCATATCCCGTTCAAACGACCTGAATACAGCAGGAGTGACGATGAACGTGAATATGGATATCCCGCCGATCCAGAGGGAAAGAATTAGATTGTAGCAGAAGCTCCAGACTTTGTTCATGAAAACATTATACAGCCGCATCATGTAAAATATCTCATACCATGCCGATGCAGACTATAAGCATTGAGGACATCCTTATAGATGACAGCCGTTTCTCCACGAACGGGTCACTGTACGAGCCATACACGTCCAAAACATCTCCGATAGATTCGTTCAGACAACTCGGCATACTATATCCAATTGTTGTATATGAAAACGGTGAGAGACGTCTTCATCTCATTGACGGAAGAAAGCGGATACAATTTGTGAGGGAGACTCTAAAGGGGAAAATTGATGCCATAGTGCTTCCTCATACAACCCCCGTTACGGATATCATCACACTTATTCTTAATAATAAGCGGAACACCGTTGAACAAAGCATAATGAACAAGGTGCAGTTTATAAACTTTGCGATGCATCTGAATGTACCGGAGACATGGATGCTGGACTCTCTCTGCGTCTCATTCGGGTTTAAACCATACAGCGGATTTCTGAAAGACTGTGAGCGCATATCACTATTGCCTGAAACTCTGAAAATGTTCTGTCATGAAAAGAAATATTCTCTGAAACAGATAGTAAACCTGACGCATTATCCTGAAGAGATACTGCTGCAAGTGATGGCATGGGGCAGGGATATTCAATTGACAGCTTCCGTATTAGAAGAAATAGCATCAAATCTGAAGGATTATCTCAGGGCGCAGAAGATAACTCTGAAAGACTTCCTTGATGAATTAGCTCTTCAGGGGATCATTTGCTCTTCATTAAGTCCGCGCGACAAGGCGGAAAGATTGCGGGAGTTTATCCGTCTGAAAAGGTTCCCGATCCTTTCGGAGGTGAATGCGAGAATGGAGAAGACAGTGGAATCGATGCATCTGCCGAAAGAGATATCGCTTTCATGGGACAGAACGCTTGAGAACAGGAACGTAGATGTTACAATCCATATGAAGGACATAAGTGAATATGACGGCCTGCTGAAGACATTGGATTCATCAGAAATGAAACAGGCTGTCGAGCGCATATTGGATGAGCTTTGAAGGCATGTTGCTTATTTATAAATATCAAAAATCTTTTCTTGCACAAAGGGTAGCTCTGCGTCGATATTTCTATGATCGACAAAAGGCATTTTACATTTTTGTTTCTGAGACCTTACATATCCTTCAAAGAAATATTTTTTCGCCTATAAAGCTTATTTTGAAAATATGTCGCATAGAAATTCTCCGCAGACTACCCTTTGTGCGTCAATGTGTGCCTACAATTGGTGCAGAATTCTGCTTGAATATGCGGGGTAGTGAAGATAAACCATCATGACCAAATATCACCTTAAAGCATCTGTACCGGCAAGGGTGGCGACTGATTATTCTTCCCATCTCAATCCTGAGCAGCTTGAGGCGGTCACTTCAGGCGATGGCCCTTCCCTTGTAATTGCAGGGGCGGGTTCGGGCAAGACAAGGGTCGTCACCTACAGGGTTGCGTATCTTATGGAGAGCGGGGTAAGCCCTTCGAGGATAATGCTACTGACCTTTACGAACAGGGCGGCACGTGAAATGCTCCATAGGGTCGAGCTTCTCATGAAAGGAGAAGCAAGGAAGGTATGGGGCGGGACGTTCCATCATATCGGGAATATGATTCTGCGCCAATATGGAGACGCAGTCAATCTGAATACCAATTTCACCATTCTTGACAGCGAGGACACTAAAGACCTCATAGATTCCTGCATTGCAGAACTCAACCTGAGGACACAGAGCATGTTCCCGAAAGGGAAGATCATACTTGAGGTCATCAGCCGCTGCACAGGAACAGAAAGGCCAATCCTTGATGTTATCGAAAATGATTTCTCTTACCTCCTTCTGTTTGCGGAAGAAATAGAAAAGGTCAATCAGTTATACGTGAAGAAGAAGAAAGGCATGAACCTTGTTGATTTCGACGACCTCCTGTACTACTGGAAGAAAATACTGCTTGAGGCCCCCTCTGTGAAGGACAAACTTACTGAAAAATTTCTCCATATCCTTGTGGATGAATATCAGGATACGAACAAAATACAGGCGGAGATCGTTGACATTATGGCTTCAAAACACAGAAACCCAATGGTGGTCGGCGATGACGCGCAATCAATCTATTCTTTCAGGGGCGCGTGTTTTGACAACATCATCAGATTTCCGGAGAGATATCCAGATGCAAGGATATTCAAACTGACGACCAATTACAGAAGTACGGATCAAATCCTTGCCCTTGCGAACGGAAGCATAGCGCACAACAGGCGGCAATTCCCCAAGGTGCTGCATTCTGTTCAAAGGAGAGGCCCGGCTCCTGCCCTTGTGCCCCTTGAAAACCGCTCACAGGAAGCCGAGTTTGTTTCTCAGAGGATACTTGATCTTATAGATGAAGGGATGCCGCTGAGGGAGATAGCGGTGCTCTACAGGTCACATTACCAGTCCATGGAACTCCAGATGGAACTGACGAGGAGGAGGATCCCGTATGAGGTAAGGTCAGGCCTGCGTTTTTTTGAGCAGGCGCATATCAAGGATGTCATATCGTATCTCCGCGCTGCACTCAACCCTCTGGATGAGATCTCATGGACGAGGATACTGAAGCTCATCCCCGGCATCGGGAATGTGACTGCAAAAAAGATATGGGAATATATTAAAGCCTCTGAATCACCGCTTGAAACAGCAGTGTCGGACGGGGTAGCCAGACTGCTGACAAGACGAGCTAAAGCCAACTGGAACCGGTATAAGGAAAGTATGGAATCGCTAAAAGGAGAACCTGTTCTGAACCATCCGTCTGAGGCTATACGGGAAATACTTGAGAAAGGTTATATTGCCTATCTCCAGAGCAATTATGAGAACTATGAGGACAGGCTGGAGGACATTGAACAGCTTTCCAACTATTCGGAGCATTTCAAATCAACAAAGGATTTCCTGAGCGACCTCGCGCTTCTTAACAGCGTACAGGCGGAAGATGTAGCTGAACCTGGAGAAGAGAGCGAATCAATAGTGCTTTCCACCATTCACAGGGCCAAGGGGCTTGAGTGGTCGAGGGTATTCATTATCGGATTGACGGAAGGAAACTTTCCTACTGCAAAATCAATGGGCAGTCTTGAAGGGGAGGAAGAGGAGCGGCGCGTTTTTTACGTTGCTGTCACCCGCGCCAAGGACGAGCTGTACCTCTGTTATCCTGTCATGGATGACAGATGGTATGAGGGATCTATTATAAAGAGGCCTTCACCATATATACAGGAGCTTCCTGAACATACATATGAGAAATGGGAGATCGAGGGTTAGAGGGTCAACCTGATGGTTTTGCATCGAGTATGGTGCGTATTTTCTCCAGCAGCTCGTCAGGGAAGAGAGGTTTCGGGAGAAAATTTATCTCTTCTTTCAGCAAGTCTTTCCTGTCAAGTATCTCAGCGGTGTATCCGCTTATAAAAAGGACCTTTATATCCGGTTTTATCTTCTTCGCCTCTTCATATGCATCTTTGCCGTCCCTTTTCGGCATGATGACATCAAGGACAAGAAGATCGATAGAATCTCTGTGTTCACTGAATCTTTCTATTGCTTCAATGCCGTTCGTGGCTTCTATGACCGTGTAGCCATGTTCTCTGCATATTGAACTGATAAGCTTTCTCAGAGAGGCATCATCTTCAGCCAGAAGGATCGTCTCTGTTCCCCTGTGGACTGCTGGGGCCTCTGATGATTTTTTTTCTGCGGGTATAGTTTCGATGAGCGGGAGATAAATGCTGAACGTAGTGCCTTGGTCCGGCTTGCTGATCATATCGATATAGCCATTAATCTGTTTTACAGCTCCATAAACTATGGCAAGCCCCAGTCCTGTGCCGCGCCCTACTTCTTTTGTTGTAAAGAAAGGTTCAAATATCCTTTCCCTTGTTTTTTCGTCCATGCCCATGCCGGTATCTGTAACGGAAAGTTCCACGTATTCCCCGGGATTGCCGAACCCACGTTCTTTTATAAATAGTTCATCAACTGATATCAGCTCTGTCTTTATGGTCAATGAACCTCCATGAGGCATTGCATCTCTTGCATTGGTGGAAAGGTTCATCACGATCTGTTCTATCTGTCCGCTGTCTGCCATAATCGTCAAAGGGCGGTCATTCAGTGTGGTATTGAGCTCGATATCTTCACCGATCACCCGTGTGAGCAGTTTATGCATTTTTCTCAGGACAACATTGAGATCTATGGGGCTGGGCCTGATGATATCTTTTCTGCTGAAAGTAAGAAGGCTCCGGATAAGAGTTGCAGCTTTCTCTGAAGACTCAAGAATGTGCTCCATGTTGTGCCTGAGAGGATCGGACTCACTCATTTTCATCATGGTCACATGCGCATAACTGATTATCGCTGTAAGGATGTTATTAAAGTCATGAGCAATGCCTCCTGCGAGCAATCCTACTGCCTCCAGCTTCTGCGATTGCCGGAGCTGCTCCTCAAGTTTCTGCCGTTCTTCTTCGGCCTTTTTGCGGTCGGTGATATCTTCCACTACTTCTATAAATCCTTTTGGAGCTCCATCAGGCCCGATAATCGGTACTGTCCGGATATGCACCGCTAAACTGCTGCCGTCATCACGGATCCCTTCGGTTTTGACTTCTGCAATCTGTCCAGTAGCCATAGATATGGTTCCTGGGCAATGAGTGCAGCGGCTCTCTCTTTTTTCAAATTCACTGAAACAGTGTTTTCCAATAAATGATGTGTGGTCTGTTTGAAACCATTTGCCATAGATGACGTTTGTCATGATAATCCTGTAATCCTTGTCGATAAGTGTGACGCCAAGTGGTAAATTGTCAACGAGCAGTCTGTACCGCTCATCGCTTTCCTTCAGGGCCTCAATAGCTTTTTCGTATTCGGTCACCGCCGCGGTAAGCTCTCTGGTCCGCTCAGCCACGCGCTGCTCAAGGGTTTCATTAATTGACCTGAGATCGATGAAGTTTTGTCTGAGCACATCTGTTGTCTGCTGAAAGTTATTTATAAGGCCGTATATTTCTGTGATCATGCTTTTGGGCCATGTAATGTTTTCTCCGCGGGTTATTCTCGAAGGGATGTTGCTTGTTATATCCCTCAACCTTCTCAGGGACTGGACCATCCTTTTACTTAGATAATGCGATACGGCAATGGTCACAAGCATAAATGCTATCATGAAGGCGAAGCTGTTTACAGTTAAGCTGTTCATCTTCTCCATAAAATGGGCGACCGGCATTTCTGCTGCGATAGTCCACGGCACATTGAGGCCGAGGGGGGCTTCTTTTACATACACTGCCATATTCCAGCGGACTATTGTACTTATATTTTTTTCAGGCTTTGGCGCCCATCGATATACCCCGTCTTCAAAGAATTTGATTTCAGCGTCCTCCTGTCGGATGAATTTATCCAGGGGTTTAAGCAGGGGATTGTTGCTGAATACAATACGTTGCCTGCTGTCAAGGATTATTATATTTGCGGGCCACTGATGCCGGAGGTTTTGCAGGCTTGCTGAAAGTTCTGTCAAATCAATTATGCCGGTGGAGGCCCCTCTGAGTTCCCCTGATACGGTTATGGGTATGCTCATGTAAATGAGAGAATCCTCATTGTTCACCTTTCCGGCTATATCTGCGACAACCGGCATGCCGGTTTGTTTCAGCCTGATAAACATTGTTTCCTCAGACAGATTTTTTTTGATGTTTGTCTTTCCGTTTTCGTCACGCTGGGGAGAATATGCGGTGGTGATCCCGT
Organism: Nitrospiraceae bacterium; assembly: GCA_003599425.1. Classification (GTDB taxonomy): domain Bacteria; phylum Nitrospirota; class Thermodesulfovibrionia; order UBA6902; family UBA6902; genus SURF-23. The sequence continues at coordinate 19,964 of QZKC01000079.1, forward strand.
TGCTGTCGAGAATGCCGAGCTCATGAAAATGCGTGCTTGACGTCCTAAGCACATCAAGGTACTCCTGGGCCTTCTTGCCTGAAAGTATATCGGGATTACGCAAAACTCCTGTAAGCACTTGCATGAATTCGTGAAACTCATACTGCCATGTTTCCTGGGTAAAACGAATAATGTTTGAAAGGTTTTTTCGTATTTCGGATTCTTCCTGATCCATTATTTTTTTTACATTGACAACCATAAAGAGAAGTGCCGGAAAAAGGATCACTGCTATGAGAATATTTCCAATCGCATGCCTGAAAGAGATTGTCTCGGCCTCATGCGGCCTCAATTTGAATTTATATAGGTCCAGAGCAGTTAATATAAGGGTTGCAACCAGTGCATTATATATCCCATTAACCGCCTGTTTTAGCATTATCAGTAAAGAGTTCTGGTAAGGGACTCCCATAACAAAATAAAAGAAGATCCAGACACCGGGGATTCCGATGAAAAGCCAGAATAGGCTGTCAAGCAGTACAATGTTTTTTGATTTCCGGTTGAAAAAATATCCTACAAAGAGCGCTTCAGCAGTGAAGGTAATGATGGAATAAGGATGGTTCCATAAAAAATAGGTGTAGCTTGAGGCTATAACTGCTGATATCAACCCAGGCAGCAGGCCAAACAGTCCGATTGAGATCATGACGAATATGGAACCGAACAGGAAATTGAGATTGAAGAAGAGATTGAGACTGTAGTAGTTGCCTGCAAATCCGGCAAGGCCAAATAACAGGGCCAGCACAATTGTTTTAATCTGAATGTGGGCGCTCTTATTCATGTTTACTAAGTATCATTGTATTACATCCGGGATGTCTTGAACAGCAGGGCATATTTTAAACGACCAGTACCGACAGTATGCCAGACGAGGGTTTTTATACGATTTCACGAGCAGTAATAATATTCTTGCGTCAGTTACTTTTTCTTTGAAGGGGCGGGCTTGCCGATCTTCTTCGCTGCAATTTTTGCCTGTTCTGAATTTGGATATGCCTCGATAAGTTTTTCGAGAATGATCCTGCCGGTCTTTTCATCCTTCAAGGCATAAAAGGACAGTCCCTGCTTCAGCAGGGCGCCGGGTATCTTATCGCTTTTAGGGTTCTTTTTCAGGATCTCTTCGTAGGCGAGGATGGCGTCTTCGTAATTGCTGTCTTTATAGTAGCTTTCCGCAAGCCAGAAACGCGCGTTGTCCGTGTATTCGTTGTTCGGATAATCTTTCAGTATAGTTTGAAACTTTTCTCTTGCTTCTACGGTCTTGCCGTCCTTGTAAGCCTGGTAGGCTGCCATATAGACATCTTTAACCTCGGCCTTTGTTTCTTCCTCTTCTGCCGCGGGCTCTTTCTTTTCAGTCTCAGCGGCTTTAGCTGCTGTTGCCTCATCTGCGCCGGTCTTCTCCGCAGTTTCCTTCTCAACTGCTTTATTGCCCTGATCAGGCTGCTTTGTCCCTTCAACCGGCTGCGAGGCCTCAGCCTTTGAAGAGGCTTCCATTTGGGAGGCTTTCTTTTTCAGATCGTCAATGGCAAGTTCCAGTTCTTTGATCCTTAGGTCAAGTTTTTCACGTTCTGCTTTCAGGACAGCCGAATTTTTCTCGGCATAATAACGCGATTCTTCAAACCGGCCTGTAAGGATGCGGAATTCAGTGGTGAGAGACTGTATCTGGACCACGAGGTCTGCGACCGCTTTTGCGGTTGATTCCTGTTCTGCCTGAATATCCTGGAGCCTTTTATCCTGTTTTTCCCGCTGGCTTTGCTGCGTGGGCGCTTTTTCTTTCATGCCCCGCATCTCGGATTTCAGTTCATTGATGTCCCACTGCATCCGGCCCAGATCTTCTGTTGAGGCGCATCCGGTAAGGATGATGGCAGAACTAAAAGCATAGAACACGAAACTCGGGAATCTCCTGAATGGTGCCTTATGAAAAAAGAGAGTGGACGCAATTACGTAATATTCATGAATCTTGGAAACGCTATCTTTTATCATGTGATACGGCAAATCCTATTGGCCTGATATCGTAAAGTGCGCCCGCCTGTTTTTTTGCCAGCATGACTCGCTCTGCTCTGTGCAGGCCGGTTTTTCCTCTCCATATGTCACAGTAGACATCTTCGACGGAGGGACCCCGAGAGAGGCGAGATAGTCTTTTGCTGCCTTGGCCCTTTTTTCTCCAAGAGCCAGGTTGTATTCATTTGTTCCTCTTTCATCGCAATGACCTTCGATTATGATGCTGACGTTATTTTTCTTGAGATAAGCAGCGATCTCATTCAGGACAGGCCGTGAATCATCACGGATGGTATATTTGTCGTAATCAAACAGTACATCCCTGAAAATAGAAGGTTCTCCTGCTGTTGTCGGCAATACGCCTTCCTGCAGTTTTGCCTCTTTTTGAGCAAGTGTTTCTTTTACCTGTTCTTTTGCCTGTTCAGCAGCAGCTTCTTTTCTTACCGGCTCTTTAGGCATGGTTGTTTCTGCCGGAGGGGGCAATTTTTTTGCACAACCGACAACGAAAACCAATAATAGTACGATCAGAAATTTTTTCATATCAACGACCTCCTTATATAAGATTTCTGTTAAATGGCTATTTAAAAAACGGTGACCATTTCGGCGACATGGCCTTTATATCTTTCGGGGTGATCCTTCGCGGTTCCTCTCCGCTGACACGCATGACATATATACCCCGTCTGCCGTCCCTGTCAGAATCAAAGGCTAAGAACTGGCCGTCAGGAGAAAATGACGGACTTTCATTATTTCCGCTGAATGTGAGCTGCCTTAGCCCGGTTCCATCAGATTTTATCATGAAAATCTGATTATTGCTACCCCTTTGTCCGACATATGCGATCCATTTCCCGTCAGGTGACCATGATGGTGAAGTATTATATGAACCTTCAAAGGTCAATCTGCTCATGTTCCTGCCGTTTGAGTCCATCAGATATATTTGCGGGGAGCCGCCCCTGTCCGAGACGAACGCAATGGAGGACCCGTCATAAGAAAACACAGGGGAGACATCGATACCGAAGGACGTGGTGATTTTCTTTGGAGATGATCCGTTTATATCCATAATGTATATCTCTGAGTTGCCGTCCTTCGATGAAGAGAAAACTACTTGATTGCCTGGTGAAACGTTGCCGACCAGGTTGAGACCTTTTGATGAGAAGAGCACGGATTCCCTGTAAGCGTCAAGGTCAAAGCGATATATCTTCCAGCCCCTGTTCCTCTCCGATGAATACAGAAGGTAGCGGCTGTCGTGTGTCCACGCGTGGCTTGACGTAAGGCCGATCGGGATTACTTTTTTCGTATTAAAACCGTCCCAGTCCATTACGCGGAGTTCTTTGTTTTCTGCGGAAGTATAAACAAGATAGGAAATTATGGTCCTGAAAATACCTTCTCTCTCTGTTACTGTTTTATAAATATCATTAGCGATGCTGTGTGCAATTGTGCGGACAATGTTTTTGGGGCCGACATACTGCTTTTTGAACGTCTCCCTGTTGTCGATCAGATCAAATACTGAAAGCACGACTTTTATCTCGCCCGTTGCGGAAACTTCAAGTTTAGCCGTAATTTCAGCGCCCGGCACCTCAGGAGCAATAAAGGAGAATAACCCGGTGTATTCAAGATCATTGCGGACGATCTCACCTATCTCTTTTGCTTCCGGAACTCCCTGAGAAGTTATTGATACCGGCAGTTTCCGTATGGCAGGAGATGTGATGTCGATGTAGACCTTGGCATCTGCCAGATTCAGAACACAGAACACAGAGCACAGAACACAGAAAATTTGGAATTTGAAATTACTGTTCACAGATAAAACCTCACGCCTATTTCCATTTCAAAGGGTGGAGCAGGCAGGGGGCTGGCCTTTGCTACCGCCTTCATGGCGGAACGGTCAAAAAGGACATTGCCTGAAGACCTCTCGATATCATGAGAAACGATCCTGCCGTCCCTTTCAATCTTTACGCTGATGATCACTTCAAGCCCTGTGGCCCCGAATTCAGGATAGATCCATTCACTCCATATCTTTCGGGTGATCAATGCATAATATGAGTCAGATGCCAGGGATTGCACGTTGCCGGGGATGCCGGCGCCCTTGAGAGCGTTCTGCCGGACATTCTGTTTAATGATCTCTATGTCGCGTGCTTTTTCCGTTTCCTTCTTTTCTTTTTGTTTTGATAAGGCGCTGAGTGCGCGCAGCCTCTCGATCTCTTTTGAGACCTGTTCAGCTTGCTCCAGGGCCATGTCTGCCTTTGGCTGAGGTTTAACTTCTGGTGCTTTGAGTTCTTTTACACTGGTGCTTTCTTTCTTTTCTTCTTTAACGGCTGGCGGGCGAGAGGTTTTTTCCCGCGCTGTTTCAGCAGGTCCCACAAGGTTGACGAAATAGCTCGTGTATTCGTGTTCCTTGGACCTTAACGGGATCACTATAAGAGCGATCAGGACCAGATGGATTATGGCAGAGGTTGCTACGATCGCCTGAAAATTCGGTTCTTTCCCTATATGCAGGGCATACTTCATCGGATCCGGGCTTTTGGCTCTGTCACCATCCCTAATTTTTCTATTCCGATCTCCCGCAGCTCACCCATAACAGCCACTACCATTCCGTATGGGACATCTTTATCGGCTTTCAGAAAGACTTCCCTGTCCTTCACCTTTGATAACTCGATCTTGAGCCTTTCTATAGTTACCGCTGACTTGTCGACATATATCTTGCCGTCTTTCTTTATTGTTATCACAATTCTCTCGGCCGGAGACATTTCTTTGCTCTTAGCCTGGGGAAGGTTGACATCTATACCCTGTTGCAGGAGAGGGGCGGTCACCATAAAGATGATGAGCAGCACAAGCATAACATCCACAAAGGGCGTTACGTTTATTTCAGAGAGAGCCTGCCTGCGTTTCTCCATGTTTCCTCACAAGAAGATCGAGCAGTTCGTGTGAAAAATCTTCGAGCATGCTGATATTCCTTCGGGTCCTGCTCAGGAAGTAGTTATATGCAACAACAGCGGGAATCGCGGCGGCAAGGCCTGCGGCAGTGGCGATCAGGGCCTCTGCAATGCCGGGCGCGACAACTGCAAGCGAAGCTGCGCCTATCCGTCCAATGCCCATAAATGAATTCATAATGCCCCACACAGTTCCGAAAAGGCCTATAAACGGCGTAGTGGAGCCGGTCGTTGCAAGAAAGGTGAGATATCTTTCGAGACGCGCTGCTTCCATGGACTCAACCCTTCTTAATATGGTCCTGATCTCATCGATGCTTGCGTCATCAACAGAATATGCGGCCCTGAACAGGTTTGCGAGCGGGCTGACCGTGAATTTTTTTGTCGACTGGTAAAGGGAATCCCACTGCTTGCCCTTGATAAAGGCCTCGTTGAAATCGTGTGATTCCTTTTCGATCCTGGAAAAGAGCCTGAATTTGTAAAATATGATCGCCCAGGAGAAGGTTGAAAAAGTTAGGAGCACCAAAAGGACGAACTTTACAACAGGTCCTGCCTTCCATATTAATGTAAATACTGTATCGCCGTTCATAACATTATCAGAGGCTGCAAATCACGCATATTATATGAACCTTATAAAGAATTTCCCCCTCACGCCCTCTGCTATTCACATGGTCTGAAGGTAACATTTTTTCATTCTTTGAAGTTTAAATGAATGGGTACAAAAAGTAAAGGCATCTGGAACGGTAATGCAGCCTGATTCATGAGCGATTTATAAAATTCCTAAATATATTTATTCATTTATTGACAAAACGTTTCTGCTATGTTAATTTTTCCGCACTCTGTCTTGGATGACACGTCACTATCATTAAATTAAGCAGGAGCTTGAATGTTAGAACTCAACAAGTGGTTTTTTGTCCAGCTTGCCAACTTTTTACTGCTTCTTTTACTTCTGAATATAATACTGTTTAAGCCGCTCCTCCGCCTCTTTAAGGAAAGAGACAAAGGGATCAATGGCTCTCTGGAAACTGCCAAAGCAATGGGGCAGGAAAAAGACAAGGTGATCTCACAGATCGATGCAAAGCTGACTGAAGGCAGGATAAAGGCAAAGACAATATTTGAGAATGAGAGCAAGGAAGGGATAGCGGCGCAAAAGCAGGCGCTTGATTCAGCGCGGAGCGAAGCCTCTGAACTGAACAAAAAGGCAAAGGCAGAGCTTGGGGGCGCGATGGAGAAGGCGCGCACATCTTTGAAGTCTGATGTTGAGAACTTCGCAAGGCAGATCATGGAGAAGCTGGTAAAGGCATGAAAAAGTCAGAAGTCAAAAGTCAGAAGTCAAAAGTCAGAGAACAGATAAAAGACTGTTTGCCGGTTTTTCTGGGCATGATCTTGTCTGTCATTTTCATTCTGTCTTCTGTATCCTTCGCTGCTGAAGGCGGCGGACATGGCGGTGAACATGCAGGGTTTACATGGAAAGACTGGCTGTGGCCGGTCGTTAATTTTGCTGTGCTTGTGGCGGTGCTCGTCTTCTTCGGGCGCAAGCCAATGGCTGATTATTTCAGAAAAAGGACCGAGATCATTGAAAAATCCCTGAAAGAGGCTGCTGAGGCAAAAGAGCTTGCACAGAAGACTCTTGATGAGGTACGGGACAGGCTCGCAAACACAGACCGTGAAATAGAGGAAATACTGAATGCCGCTAAAAAATCAGGGGAAAAAGAGAAAGAGGCGATCATAGCTGAAGGCGAGAGGCTTAAAGAGAAGATCCTTGAACAGGCAAAGGCGAATATTGATTTTGAGCTGCAGAAGGCAAAAGACACGATAAAATCCGAGGCAGCGCTGATGGCGCTTGAACTTGCAGAGAAACAGATCAGGGAAAAACTCGGACCAAAAGAACAGGAAGCTTTGGTGGAAGATTATATAAAGAGACTTGAGGCGAAAAATTGAACAAAAACCAGATCGCTAAAAAATACAGCAGGGCTTTGATCAGTACGGTTGAACTACAGAAGGTACCGAGCGTGATCGAAGAGCTGATAGCCTTTTCGCAGATGCTTGATGAAAACAGGCAGCTCAGGCTGCTTTTTGCTGGAATGATATTCTCTGATGAGGAAAAGGGCAAGGCGCTCGGGGCATTGTTGCCGCGTTTAAAATTATCTTCAGAGACAGAGAAGTTTCTGAAGCTCTTTGTTCTGCAGGGCCACGTAGCAGCGATCAAGGAAATTATTGTTGCATCTGTAAACGCTTGCAATGAGAAAAAGAAAAAGGCGACAGCAGTCGTGATATCATCAGTCGCCCTTGACAGAAAATATACAGACAGGCTGAAAGGCGCGCTTTCAGTGATGACTCGGAAAGAGATCGATATTGAGACCGAGGTGGACCCTTCGCTGCTTGGCGGATTTATAGTCAAGATCGGGAGCACCATTTATGACAGCAGCCTCATCGGTCAATTGCGCCTTTTGCGTGCTGAATTGATGAAATAGAAATCAAAAGCTAATAGCTGTCAGGCCGTTAGCTAACAGTTTATACGGGGGTGTTTAATGGCATTTACAGAACTTAAAGCAGACGAAATAAGCGAGCTGATAAAAAAGCAGATCACTGATTTTGAAAAGCGTGTTGACGTAAGCGAGGTCGGGACGGTCATCAAGGTCGGTGACGGTATCGCAAAGATCTACGGCCTGGACAAGGTCATGGCCTCGGAGCTCCTTGAGTTTCCCAATAATGTTTATGGCATGGCGCTCAACCTTGAACAGGATTCAGTCGGAGCTGTTCTTTTTGGTGAGGATACTCTCATTAAAGAAGGAGATATTGTCAAGCGTACTGGCAAGATCATGTCAGTGCCGGTTGGCGAAGCCTTGCTGGGAAGGACTGTCAACGCTATCGGCCAGCCGATAGACGGGAAAGGCCCTATCAGCACAAAGGCCCAGAGAATGGTTGATATTGTCGCCCCCGGCATCATTGACAGACAGCCGGTCAGAGAGCCTCTTCAGACTGGGCTCAAGGCAGTAGATGCGATGATCCCCATTGGAAGGGGGCAGAGAGAGCTTATCATCGGCGACCGCCAGACAGGGAAAACCGCGATAGCAATAGATGCTATCATTAACCAGAAGGGCAGCGGAGTAATTTGCATATATGTCGCAATCGGCCAGAAGCGTTCCAACGTTGTCCGCACCGTCAAGAAACTTGAACAGGAAGGCGCACTGGAGCATACGATCATTGTTTCAGCATCTGCGAGTGAACCGGCGCCATTGCAGTACATCGCTCCGTATACCGGCTGTGCTATTGGAGAATACTTCAGAGACAACGGCAAGCATGCATTGATAGTTTATGATGATTTGAGCAAGCAGGCGACTGCGTACAGACAGCTCTCCCTGCTTCTCAGACGCCCGCCGGGACGTGAGGCATATCCGGGAGACGTTTTCTACCTCCACTCAAGGCTTCTTGAGAGAGCGGCAAAACTTTCCGACAAACTTGGCGGCGGCTCCCTCACAGCGCTCCCAATCATTGAGACACAGGCCGGAGACGTGTCAGGCTATATTCCGACAAATGTTATCTCCATTACAGACGGGCAGATATACCTTGAGCCAGAGCTTTTTTATGCTGGTGTGAGGCCTGCTGTTAACGTCGGCCTTTCAGTCAGCCGCGTCGGCGGAGCGGCCCAGACCAAGGCGATGAAGCAGGTTGCGGGCACCCTGAGACTGGCCCTTGCGCAGTTCAGGGAACTCGCGGCATTCGCGCAATTCGGCTCAGACCTCGACAAGGCGACACTTGCACAGATAGAACGCGGTAAAAGAATGGTTGAGCTTCTGAAGCAGGGACAGTACGTTCCGCTTGCCCTTGAGGACCAGATCGTTGTTATTTATGCCGGAACACAGGGCTTTCTCGATGACATCCCGGTAGAGGCCGTGAGAAAGTTTGAGGATGAGCTCCTCAAATTCGTACGCGGCACTAAAGATGACCTGCGGAAAGATATCCGTGAGAAGAAGGCGCTTGACGACGATATCAAGGCAAAATTGAGTGCAGCTATAGAAGAGTTCAAGAAAGGATTCCAGGCGTAATAAAGACAGCGATCAGCGGTCAGCGGGCAGGAAGAACGTCTCTTCCTAAAAGCTGATGGCTGATAGCTGATGGCTGACAGCGAAAAAGATGGCAACACTAAGAGACATAAAAAGAAGAATAACTGCTGTAAAGAACACCAAGCAGATTACAAAAGCCATGAAGATGGTGGCTGCCTCCAAACTCAGAAAGGCGCAGACAAAAATGCTGGAGATGCGGCCGTATGCTGACAAGATGAATGAGATCATTGCCGGTATGTCTGGTGACGGCGAAGGCCTCCATCCTTTGCTTGTGCAAAGGCCGAGAAGGACGGTCGAGGTGGTTGTCATAACAAGCGACAGGGGATTGTGCGGGGCTTTTAACACAAACATCCTGAAGACTGCAGAAAGGCTGATCAAAAAATACAAGGAAGAAAATTTTAATATAAGCATCAGCGTTGTCGGCAAAAAGGCATTTGATTATTTCAAGAGACGCAATATACCCATCCGCAATTCATGGCTGGGGCTTTCAGGGAAGATGACATATGCAGATGTCCAGAAGGTGGCAAACGACATCATTGAAAGTTATATCAACGAAACGGTAGACGAAGTTTTTATTGTCTACAATAAGTTCAAAAGCGTTATAGCACAGGAAACACAGGCCGCGAAACTCCTTCCGCTGAGCGAGGCAGAGAGCGCCGTAGAAACAGGGACGGCATCGACGGTTTTTATATATGAACCTTCAAGGGAAGAGATATTTAACCAGTTGCTTCCAAAGAACATAGAAGTGCAGGTTTACAGGGCTCTTCTTGAATCTCAGGCCTCTGAAGAAGGAGCACGAATGTCGGCTATGGAAAATGCGACAAAAAATGCCGATGAAATGATATCCAAGCTCACACTCCAATACAATAAGGCTCGGCAGGCGAGTATTACCAAAGAACTCATGGACATCGTTGGCGGCGTTGAGGCGCTGAAAGAATAAAAAATAAGTTGTTAGTTGTCAGTTTTTAGACTAACAACTGAAAACTAACAACTTTTTGATTTTTGATAATGGAGGTATAAATTATGAATGAAGGCAAAGTCGCACAGGTCATCGGCGCTGTTGTCGATGTGGAATTCGAAAATAAATTGCCTGAAATACTGAACGCTCTGACAGTTGCTCAGGCCGGGGATGCAGCTAAAGGCATTCCTGACATCAGTATCACTCTTGAGGTCGCGAGTCATCTCGGTGAGAATCTGGTAAGAACTGTCGCAATGTCGACAACCGACGGACTTGTCAGGGGGATGAAGGCTGTTGATACCGGTAAACCGATCACGGTCCCTGTTGGAGAGAAAACTCTGGGAAGGATCTCTAATGTTATTGGGGAGCCGGTGGACCAGTTGGGGCCGATAGATGCGAAGGAAAGATGGCCGATACACAGGCAGGCTCCAGAATTTACCGAGCAGGAAACCTCGACCCAGGTATTTGAGACGGGGGTTAAGGTCTTTGACCTACTGGTCCCGTTCGTCAAAGGCGGAAAGATGGGGATGTTCGGCGGCGCGGGCGTTGGCAAGACTGTTGTTATCATGGAGATGATCCACAACATTGCAATGGTTCACGGCGGTGTTTCGGTATTTGCCGGGGTAGGTGAAAGGACAAGGGAAGGGAATGACCTTTATCTTGAGATGAAGGAATCAGGGGTTCTCAACAAGACGGCCCTCATATATGGACAGATGAATGAACCGCCCGGAGCAAGGGCGAGGGTTGCGCTTTCAGCGCTGACTGCTGCTGAGTATTTCAGAGACGAAGGACAGGACGTTCTCATCTTTTTGGATAATATTTTCAGATATACTCTTGCCGGAGCAGAGCTGTCAGCCCTTCTCGGAAGAATGCCTTCTGCGGTCGGATACCAGCCTACACTCGGAACAGACATGGGCATACTTCAGGAAAGGATCACATCAACGAACAAGGGCGCTATTACATCGATGCAGGCCATTTACGTCCCAGCCGACGACCTTACAGACCCTGCTGTTGCAACGGCATTTACGCATCTTGACGGAACAGTCGTTCTTTCAAGGCAGATCTCTGAACTGGGCATTTATCCTGCAGTGGACCCGCTTGATTCAACCTCGAGGATCCTTGACCCTCTCGTTATCGGCGAAGAGCACTATGCAGTCGCGAGAAAGGTCCAGATAGTGCTCCAGAGGTACAAAGAACTTCAGGATATTATCGCGATCCTTGGCATGGAAGAACTTTCTGAGGACGATAAATTGACTGTTGCACGCGCAAGAAAACTGCAGAGGTTCCTGAGCCAGCCTTTCCATGTTGCTGAGACATTCACCGGGACTCCGGGTAAATATGTAAAACTTGCGGATACGATAAAGGGATTCAAGGCAATCGTCGACGGACAGTACGATGATGTTCCTGAACAGGCATTTTATATGGTCGGCCCGATAGAAGAAGTTGAGGAGAAGGCAAGAAAACTCGGCTGGAACAGATAATTTTTTAAAAGCTGTCAGCTGACAGCTTTCAGCTAACAGCAAAAAACAGGAAAGACCTATGGAAACAACCAACTTAGCAACTAAATTGAAACTTGAGATCGTTACTCCTTACGGAACTGTTTTCAGTGAAGAAGTAGATGAGGTCATTGCATCAGGGAGCGAAGGAGAATTCGGTGTTTTACCTAATCATATACCGTTCCTTACCACGCTTAAGATCGGTATGTTGATATATAAAAAGGGTTCTGAAACAGGGTACTTCTTTGTCAACTGGGGATATGCCGAGGTAGGTCCTGATAAAGTTTTGATACTTGCTGACAGCGCTGAGAGATCAGACTCGATAGATGTTCAGCGGGCCCTCGAAGCCAAAAAGCGTGCTGAAGAACGGCTTAAACAGGCAGAAAAATATGACCATGCACGCGCAACCGCAGCGCTCGACCGTGCGATCGCAAGGATTCAGGTAGCAGAAAAGAAGTAGGCTCTATTGTTTACGTGCTTTCAAGGGGCGATTCATTGAATCGCCCCTTTTCGGTTACTGCCTTTCTTTGCTTTTTACTTCCCTCTCTTTTACACGGTTGCTCTTTTGAACATTCAGGCTGTTGCCCTTTTACCTAAGGGTAGCGTATGATATTTTGTTGAATCGATAAATTAGGCTATTCATAAACTTGATTTGGATCAAGCCATGGTTCGAGAACATATTGAATGCAATGGATTATTAAAATATTTGAACGATACACAAGCAAACAGAATGCTTTTGGGTTACAGATGCTAAGGGATTGCCCAATATGTCTCTTACCATACTTGCTCCATGTTTATGAATAGTCTGGAATAAATTAAAAGGATAATAACATGCTACACCTAAGAAGACAGTTGCCGTATAGGCCTACAGAAAGAATGAATGTTGTAAGCTACCCGATTAGAGACATTGTTATGGAGGCGAAGCGTGAGGAGGCCAAGGGCAAGAAGATGATATATCTCAACATAGGAGACCCTCCTCAATACGGCTTCCCTGCATTCAAAGTTATATCTGAACAGGTCAAGAACGCGCTTGATGAGAACTGCAAAGGCTATGCGCCATCAGCGGGGGATGAAGAGTTAAGGAAGACGGTGGCAAAGATCGAGGGGTGCAGCCCTGATGACGTGTTTGCTGTAGCAGGGCTTACTGAAGGAATAGACTTTTTCTTCCATGCGTTCATAGGTTTTGGTGAGAAAGTGCTCCTTCCCAATCCTGTGTATCCGCTTTATCTGAGCAAGGCAAAACAGTTTGAAGGCGAAACTGTTTTTTACAGGCATGATGCGAACGGCCAGATAGACATAGCATATCTGGCAAAGAAGATAGAAGGCGCAAAGGCGATGGTTATCATAAATCCGAATAACCCTCTGGGTTCTGTTTATTCCGAAAGGAATCTCTCTGAAGTCGTAAAGCTATGTGCTGAACATGATGTCCCTATATTTTACGACGGCTCTTATGACCAGCTTATATTAGAAGGCAAACAGGTTGATTTCAGAAAGTTAGCGAAGAAAAAGATACCGTTCATATACGGAAGCTCGCTTTCCAAGGATTTCAGCTACCCCGGCGCGAGGATAGGGTGGGTAGCATTCCATGGTGAAAAGTGGTCAGAGCTCAAGAACGCCTTCTTCCTGCTCTGCAACCAGCGCCTCTCTGTGAACTGGGAGTTCCAGAAGGCTGCTGCTGCGGCAATAGTTGACCCTTCGTACTCTGCATATGTTGCGGACATGAAGAAAAAACTTCTGGAGAGAAGAGATACGTTTGTAAAGATGGCCGAGAAACTGCCTCTCTCCTTCCCTGTCCCGCAGGGCGCTTTTTACGCTTTCATCAAGATAGAAACGAAGAAATGGAAGAAGGATATAGAATTCGTGCGTGCAGCGCTTAAGCAGGGAGTCGTATTCGTCCCTGGTTCAGGGTTTGGAAGACAGGAGGATGGGGTGTACTTCAGGACCACATTCCTGCCCGAACCGGAGATCATAGAAGCGGCATTTGCCAAGATCAAAAGAATATTGTAGCCTGCTTAATGATCAATGCCGCATGAATCAAAATTCTCAAGAAATATCGGGAACGGCTCCTTGGGGCAAATTTCATACAGCTTTTTCACGAAGTCTATGACATATGGCGCGCCGCGGTGTTTCATGTGAGCATCATTGTCGGCAAAGATAATAAAATGTATAAAACTCGCCGGGTCTTTCTTTAACTGGAGTGATTTGTAAAGCAGCGTGCCGGGTTCTTTTTCCCTCACAGCAGATATGAGTTGATTTATTATTTTTTTTGCATCATCGATCTTGTCTTCCTGTACCTGAAACGGGATCATCACATATTCTTTCATTATCATCCCTCCTAACCTCTTGTTAAATGTCTGTACTTGATCCGGTGCGGCTGGTCTGCGGCTGCGCCGAGACGCGCCTTTCTGTCAGCCTCATATTCCGAATAATTCCCGTCGAACCAGATCACTTTGCTGTCTCCTTCAAAGGCGAGTATGTGCGTAGCTATACGGTCGAGGAACCAGCGGTCATGGCTGATGATCACGGCACATCCAGCAAAATTTTCGAGCGCTTCTTCCAGTGCGCGCATGGTGTTTACATCAAGATCATTGGTTGGTTCATCAAGCAGAAGGACGTTGGCTTCTTCCTTCAGCATGCGCGCAAGGTGGACGCGGTTTCGTTCTCCTCCTGAAAGCATTGAGACCTTTTTCTGCTGGTCGCTTCCCGAGAAATTGAAGCGTGCAACATATGCGCGTGAGTTTACCTGCCTTTTGCCAAGCGGGACCACATCAAGTCCGTCAGAAATGACTTCCCATATGGTCTTATTATGGTCAAGGTCATCGCGGCTCTGGTCCACATATGCGAGCTTTACAGTTTCACCTGTCCTGAAAGTGCCGGAATCGGATTTTTCCTGGCCGGTTATCATCCTGAAAAGTGTGGTCTTTCCTGCGCCGTTCGGGCCTATAATGCCTACGATCCCTCCGGGTGGAAGGCTGAAGGTCAACCCTTCCATGAGAATGTTATCACCGTATGCCTTGCTCACATTTTCCGCTTCAATAACAACATCTCCGAGGCGGGGTCCTGGCGGGATATATATTTCAAGTTCTTTGGATCTTTTTTCAATATCCTGAGTGAGGAGCGTTTCATATGAACTTATGCGCGCCTTGGATTTCGCGTGCCGTCCCCTGGGCGACATGCGTATCCATTCAAGCTCGCGCTGAAGGGTCTTCTGCCTGTCACTCTCTGCTTTTTCTTCCTGCTCCAGGCGGTTTTTCTTTTGCTCCAGCCATGAAGAGTAATTCCCTTTCCATGGGATACCCTGCCCTCTGTCGAGTTCGAGTATCCACCCTGCAACATTATCAAGAAAATAGCGGTCATGGGTCACTGCGATGATAGTGCCGGGATAGCTTTGCAGGTGGTGTTCGAGCCATGCCACGGTCTCAGCATCAAGATGGTTTGTGGGTTCATCAAGCAGCAGAATATCCGGTTTCTGAAGGAGCAGCCTGCAAAGCGCTACACGCCGCCTTTCACCGCCTGATAAAACCTTTACAGGCGTATCTCCCTGAGGACAGCGCAGGGCGTCCATTGCCATCTCCAAACGTGAATCAAGGTCCCACGCATCCGTTGTGTCGAGTTTTTCCTGCACAATACCCTGACGCTCTATGAGCTTGTTCATCTCATCGTCCGACATAGGTTCTGAGAACTTTTCATTGATGAGATTATATTCATTTAGCGTGTCAACGATAGCCTGCACTCCTTCTTCCACTATCTGGCGCACGGTCTTGCTGTTGTCCAGTTGGGGTTCCTGCTCAAGAAGCCCTACCGTGTGCCCGGGCGAGAGGACGGTTTCCCCGTTGAATTCTTTATCAATCCCTGCGAGGATGCGGAGAAGAGAGCTCTTGCCTGAGCCGTTAAGGCCGAGGACGCCGATCTTTGCCCCATAAAAATAGGAGAGATAAATGTCTTTCAATACCGGCTTCTTGTCATAATATTTACTCACTCCTATCATGGAGTAAATGATCTTGTTCGGTTCGTTGCTCATCTTGTTTCAGCTCCGTTCTTTATTGATATATGCGTATTTATTCCCTTTATGCTTTTTATTAAAAAAAGCATAAAAGTGCGATTTGAAGTATACCATAATCTTAACAGTGTTCTATCGGGTGGGAATAGCGGTATCAGGCAACAGTCTGTTCAGCTATTCTGGATAAACTTTTTATGTCCTGGATAGTTATTATCCCTCTGCCCAGAGTGATGACATGCTCATATTCAAAATGCTTCAGAATCCGGCTCACCACCTCCCGTGAGGTGCCTAATTCCATGGCAATGTCCTGGTGAGTTGTCCTGATATCGCCCTGATGAGACTGTGAGAACTTCAGGAGATATTCTGCAATGCGGACATCCATCCTGCGGAAGGTGACTTCTTCAATGGTTGCAATTATTTCTGACAGGCGTTTGGAGAGGAGATTAAAGATAAAATCTCTCCAGAGACTGTAACGGTTCATCCAGTCGCGGAATATTTGCGCTGGGACCATCACGGCTTCGGCATCTTCTTCGGTTATTGCGATCGCGGAGAACTTGCCGCTGCTGAAAATACACGAGGCGGTCAGGATGCAGCTCTCTCCCTTGCCCAGCCTGTAAAGGGTGATCTCCCTGCCGCTTTCTGCGGGTTTGTATACCCTGATAGTGCCGGAGAGGATAAGGGCCAGATGCCGGCAGTCATCCCCTTCAAGGAAAATAACCTTGCCTTTCGGTATACGTGCAATGAAGGCGTGGGTCATGACCTGACTCCTGATCTCTGCATCTGCGTCCTTCAGGAAAGGGAAAGCCTGGGATACCTTTTCCAGCATTTGGGATTTGTCATCCATAATCATTACCAGACTAATATACAACAAAGAGCCAGGTAAAATGCTAAAATAGCTTCTGCTTGTTTTAAGCTGTAATATTTGACGAGAAAATGCAGATGTTGTGGAAAAATATGTTTTTCGATACCTTCATGTTATGCAATAGATTTATTAAGTATTCTTTTTACTCAAAGGCATGTACTTAGTTTTATAAAATCTGTCGAGTTAAACATATTTTTGAACAAGGCCTGTATTTTCTTGGTTGAGGAAACACATGGAATGAACCTGATCCATTTTTACAGAACTCCAGCCTTGCCGGAGACGAGGAAGAGCGAGCTTTTATCAACTGCAAGGCTGAAAATATCTCCGGAAATAACAGACATTGAAACTGAATATTGCTTTAATGTTCAGGTCAAGGGACATCTGACGCAGGATGATATGCAGGTTCTCCACTGGCTGCTTTCAGAAACATTTGAACCGGAGAAATTCTCGGACAGAAGTTTTCTGGCCGATCAAACGTCATACGCCAGTCATCACTTTATTTTCGAAGTTGGCCCCCGCATGAATTTCACAACTGCATGGTCCACGAATGCTGTTTCTGTTTGCAGGGCCTGCGGGCTTAATAAAATTAAAAGGATCGAACGTTCACGAAGGTATAAACTGTTCTTCAGTCAATCCATGGCTTCATCACTTCTTGCCTCCATCACCTCTTCGCTCTTCACTCGTCACTCGTCACTGTTTTATGATCGCATGACAGAATGTCAGTATCCAAAGCCATTGGAAACATTTGAGACAGGAATAAAGCCTGAACCGGTTTTTGTTTTACCCCTTATTGAGCAAGGCAAGGATGTGCTGAGGAAGATCAACAGGGAGATGGGCCTTGGATTTGATGACTGGGATATCGATTACTACTATGATCTGTTCGTCCGGGACATTGGCAGAAATCCGACAAATGTCGAGTGCTTTGACCTGAGCCAGTCAAACAGTGAACACTCGCGCCATTGGTTTTTTAAGGGCAAACTCGTTATAGATGACATAGAGATGCCGCTTAACCTTATCGAGATCGTCAAGCACCCTCTCGACCTCAATCCTAATAACAGCGTCATTGCATTTCGTGATAATTCAAGTTCTATCAGGGGGTATAGTGTTGAGACGATAATCCCGTCAAATCCGCTCTTGCCCTCAGCATTCAAAAAGACCAGTATGCGCGGAGATATCATTTTCACCGCAGAGACACATAATTTTCCCAGTGGAGTCGCGCCGTTTCCGGGCGCGGAAACAGGTACCGGCGGAAGGATAAGGGATGTCGAAGCAACAGGGAGGGGCGGTCTGGTCATTGCCGGCACAGCAGCGTATTGTGTAGGTAACCTCCTCATCCCGAATTATGAACTTCCCTGGGAGGATAAAAGTTTTGCATATCCTGGCAACCTGGCCTCTCCGCTTGAGATCGAGATCCAGGCATCCAACGGCGCATCTGATTACGGGAACAAGTTCGGGGAACCTGTCATACAGGGGTTTACCCGTTCATTTGGGATGAGACTCCTGAAGGGTGAACGGTATGAGTGGATCAAACCGATCATGTTCACCGGCGGGATTGGACAAATGGATGCCCGCCACATTGAAAAAAGCAGGGCGGACAATGGTATGCTCGTTGTGAAGATCGGCGGGCCTGCATACCGGATCGGCATTGGCGGCGGTGCTGCATCGAGCATGATTCAGGGAGAGAATATAGCTGAGCTCGATTTCAACGCGGTCCAGCGTGGGGATGCTGAAATGGAACAGAAGATGAACAGAGTGCTGCGTTCCTGTATTGAATTGGGTGAGGAAAATCCTATTGTCAGCATTCACGATCAGGGCGCAGGAGGGAACTGCAATGTTGTGAAGGAGATCATTCATCCTGCGGGAGCAAAGATCGAGCTGAGAAAAATCCAGCTTGGCGACAATACCCTTTCAGTCCTTGAGATATGGGGCGCTGAATACCAGGAACAGAATGCCCTTCTTTTAAACCCGGATAGCGTGGGGGCATTCCACGGCTTGTGCGCGCGTGAAAAAGTCCCTTATGCCGTTATCGGCACGATAACCGGAGATGGCTATATCGTTCTTTATGATGAAACCGACGGAAGTACACCCGTTAATCTTTCCCTTGATAAGATACTTGGCGAGATGCCCCGAAAGACATTTAATCTGAATCGTATGCATATTCTATCACAGCCTCTTCAATTGCCCGAGCATATCACTGTTCGTGAGGCGCTTGACAAGGTGCTCAGGCTGCTGTCAGTGGGGTCCAAGAGGTTTCTGACTAATAAGGTTGACCGCTCTGTTACAGGCCTTATAGCAAGACAGCAGTGCGCGGGGCCTTTGCAGCTTACTGTTTCAGATGTTGCGGTTATCGCTCAAAGCCATTTCGGATTGACAGGGGCGGCCATGTCCATTGGTGAGCAGCCGGTTAAAACACTGATTGATCCTGCTGCCATGGCCCGCATGAGCGTGGGAGAAGCATTAACAAATATGGTCTGGGCAAAGATCAGTGATCTGGAGGATATCAAATGCTCAGGCAACTGGATGTGGGCGGCAAAGCTGCCGGGCGAAGGGGCAAAGCTTTATGATGCTGCGGTTGCGCTAAGTGATATTTTAACCAGGCTCGGAATTGCGATTGATGGAGGGAAAGACAGTCTTTCCATGGCTGCCCAGGTAAAGGATTCTTCAGGTACAACTGAAACTGTTAAATCTCCCGGGACACTTGTGATCTCTGCTTATGCCACATGCCCGGATATTACAAAAGTTATTACCCCTGATATAAAAAGGCCGGGGCAGAGCAGGCTGCTTTACATTGATCTCGGAAAGGGGAGGAACCGCCTTGGCGGTAGCGCTTTGGCACAGGTTTATAATCAGCTCGGGAATGAATCTCCGGATGTTGATGATCCAGCCATGCTGAAACGCGCATTCAATGCGGTGCAATCACTCATTGATCGGGATCTGGTCCTCTCCGGTCATGACAGGAGCGACGGAGGTTTGATAACGACCCTTCTTGAGATGGCATTCGCGGGAAACTGCGGAATGGAAATACAGATTGAAGGTGCAAAAGTGCAAGAGTACAAAAGTGCAAAAGAAGAAGCTTCTGTACTTTTCTCTGAGGAACTTGGTTTTGTTATCGAGTACATGCCGAAAGACGAAAAAGAAATTTTTTCTGTTTTTGAAAGCTTTGCCGTTCAGCACCAAATTATTGGCAGAACTTTAGAGGAAAAAAGAATAAGGATTGACTTCCGCTCTTCTGCGCTACCGGACTTTTGCACTGTTCTTGACGAAGATATGCTGGTTTTGCGCAGCATATGGGAAGAAACAAGCTATCAGCTTGACCGTCTGCAGGCAAATCCTGAATGTGTAGATGAAGAGAGAGAGATTAATTTTGACCTGAAGGGCCCGAGCTATGTCTTATCATTTAAGCCCCAACCCCCAACCCCAAATCCCCAATCCCTAAGAGTTGCCATCATCCGCGAAGAAGGCAGTAACAGCGACAGGGAGATGACGTCTGCATTTTATCAGGCGGGATTTGAGCCCTGGGATGTTACAATGACGGATTTCCTTGAAGACAGGGTGAGGCTAACCGATTTCAGGGGTGCAGCATTTGTGGGGGGATTCAGTTATGCGGATGTGCTGGATTCAGCAAAGGGATGGGCAGGTGTAATACGGTTCAACAAGAGGATATGGGATGAATTCCAGAATTTTTATCATAGAAAAGATACGTTCACCCTTGGGGTATGCAATGGATGCCAGCTTATGGCGCTCCTTGGATGGATCCCGTGGCAGGGAATTGATAATTCAAAGCAGCCGAGATTTATCCATAATGTATCTGGGCGTTTTGAATCCCGCTTCTCGACGGTTAAGATTTTGCCAAGCCCCGCTATTATGCTGAAAGGGATGGAAGGTTCAGTACTTGGCGTATGGGTTGCGCATGGTGAAGGAAGGGCCTATTTCCCTGATGAAAGTATTCTGAGGAAGATAGAGAACGACGGTCTGGCGCCGGTGCGCTATGTCGACGACGGTAATGAGAGTACCATGAGATATCCTTTTAACCCTAATGGTTCGGCAGTAGGCATAGCAAGCCTCTGTTCGCCTGACGGAAGACACCTCGCGATCATGCCTCATCCTGAGCGGACATTTTTAAAATGGCAGTGGCCCTGGATGCCTGAGGATTGGCGGAAAGACCTTCATGCTTCGCCATGGCATAGAATATTCGAGAACGCCAGAAAATGGTGCGGTTAAAAACAGTTGTTAGGATTTAGGCAGGCTACTGGAAAAATCAGATGCAGCGCGTTGGAAATCGTCATACCCGCGAAAGCGGGTATCCAGAAAGTTACTGAAAAGACTGAATTCCCTTCTTCACGGGAAGGACAGAAGAAGACATTGAAATATTTTTTCAGTAATCTGTTAGATATCAAGAAATGTTATACTAAGCCTGTGCTGGAAATGTTCAGCCTGTAAGCTTGAGAAAACTTTAAGATTTCAAATAGAGGAGATAGCAAAATTGGATAAGAATTGTTTTTCTAACTCTTCCCTTTTTACTCTTCACTCTCCACTGTCTTCCGACAAGTTTCACGATGAATGCGGCGTATTCGGAGTTTATGGACACAGGGAAGCCGCTAATTTGACATATCTTGGTCTTCATGCGCTTCAGCACAGGGGGCAGGAAGGCGCGGGCATATGCTCTTCTGACGGAAGGCAGCTTTATGTAGAAAAGTCCATGGGGCTTGTCGCTGATATCTTTTCCGAAAAGCGCCTGAAACGACTGCCGGGAGAGATTGCTATAGGGCATAACCGCTATTCAACAGCAGGTTCAAGCTCGCTGAAAAATGTGCAGCCCATCATGGTCAACTTTTCCCTCGGCTCTCTCGCGATAGCTCATAACGGGAATCTTGTAAATGCACTTGAGTTAAGGAGTGAGCTTGAATCAAAGGGTGCGATATTCCAGTCAACGTCTGACAGTGAAGTTTTTGTTCACCTAATTGCAAACTCAAGTGCTGGAGGGTTATATGAACGCCTTATAGATGCTTCGAAGGCTGTTTCAGGTGCATTCAGTCTTCTCATTATGACAGAACATGAACTTATTGCCATACGGGACCAGTATGGGTTCAGGCCATTGAGCATCGGCAGATATGACGGCGCATACGTTGTTGCTTCAGAGACATGCGCATTTGACCTCATCGGCGCAAAATATATAAGGGATGTGGAGCCAGGAGAGATGGTCATTATCAATGAAAACGGGATTAACTCCATGAGGCCTTTACATTCTCCGAGACACGCATTCTGTATTTTTGAATTTATATATTTCTCAAGGCCTGACAGTAACATATTCGGCAATATCAATGTTGACGCGATAAGAAAAGAACTCGGCCGCCAACTGGCGAGGGAAAGTTACGTCGATGCTGATGTTGTAATTCCAGTGCCTGACTCAGGCGTGCCTGCCGCGCTCGGATATGCGCAACAGAGCAGGATACCTTTTGACTTTGGATTAATACGTAATCACTATGTAGGAAGGACATTCATAGAGCCGCAGCAGTCCATACGTCATTTCGGTGTGAAGATAAAATTAAATCCGGTCAGGAAGCTTCTGGAAGGAAAGAGAGTTTTGGTTATCGATGACTCCATTGTGAGGGGAACTACCAGTAAGAAAATTGTAAAGATGATACGTGAAGGAGGAGGGGCAAAAGAAGTGCACTTGAGAATAAGCTCGCCCCCGACCATTGGGCCATGCTTTTACGGCATAGATACGCCGACAAGAAAAGAATTGATCGCATCAACTCATACAGTTGATGAGATCAGGAAATATATCACAGCCGACACTCTGCAATATTTAAACATTGAGGGGTTGCTGAAAGTTGTTCCAAATCCTGAAAAGTTCTGCACGGCATGTTTTGATGATAACTATCCGGTTCTCACACGCCAGGAAAGGATAGAGCAGATGGAACTCTTTTTATCCGGCTCTTAGAAGTTCCTGTTGTTATTGCAATCTATTACGAATTGCTCGCCATCAACTCGGGTTCCGTCAACACCGGTAGCGATTGCATAAAAGCAATTGGCATTGGCTCCAAAGGCAAGCGGGTCCGTTCCCGTTATCTCTTGCCCGGATACTATTCTATAACTGAAATTAGTCCAGTTACCGGGCTGAAAAGCTGGAAGAGATTCCCCCGCGGTAGTCTGGATTGCAGTTATATTGGCATCACGAATGGCTGTGGTTTCTCCTGCAGCGCCGAGACTCACCGTATATCTACCAGATTCAGCAAAAAATTGTTCTTCAAGAAGCCGTAATGCCTCAAGATTTGTATACGCCTCTGTCCTCGTCGCATTTCTTTGCTGGCCAATATAAGCGGGAATCGCGATCATGGCTATGATGCCAATAATCGCAACAACTATAATCAACTCAGTTAATGTGAACCCTTTATTGTTTTTCATATTTCGCAACTCCTTTTTATATTTTATATTTAGTCTGCGCTTACGGTTTTTGAATATATTAAATTGCCGCCGTTGTCGACAGCAGACATGAAAATAAATTGGACTATTTGATTTTCAGCGGGAGTATAACATAGGGTTATTAGTCCGGAGTTATTAGTTTGCGCTATTGTGTCACAAGCTTGTTGGTTGGCTGCTATCCCTCCACCCACCCATAAACCACTTGGCGCATTCCATGGCGAGATATCAGTTTTTGAAGCTATGAAAGTTGTAACTACACCATTAGTAGAAAGGGTGTCATTATCAATATCAGGCGGTGCAATAAACCCATCTCCATTGGAGTCAATTTCTATGAGACCTCCCAAGTTTGTGCCACCTTTTCTGACAGCATTAACCCATCCCTGCAACTCGGACGAATACGAGCTTGCAGCTCTGATGACCGATCCTTTTCTTGCCCTTTCCTGCATGCCTATATAAGAAGGAATTGCAATTGCTGCAAGGATGCCTATGATTGCTACTGTTACCAAGAGCTCTATAAGTGTAAATCCTTTAGTTTTTTTTGTTTTCTGAGTTGAAGTTATATCCGGCATTATTTTTTTTAAAAAAAAAGGGGGAGTTTCAACTCCCCCTTTTTACTTTTTATTGTTAATCAGCACTTACTGCTTTTGAATAAATTATGTTAGGAACAGCAGCATTATCAGCAGCTGAAATAAAAACAACCTGAATAGTCTGATCTTCAGCAGGTGTGTAGCACAGTGTAACCTGACCCGGAGTGGTTACTGCTACTGCATCGCATGCTGCCTGATTGACTGCAGGTCCGCCATCTACCCATAAGGCATTACCTGCGTCCCAAGGTGAAACTTGATTCATTGCTACAGTTGCAGCTATAAACTGAGTTACAACACCATTAGCTGCGAGCTGTGCATTAGTATCATCTGCTGCTGTGACCGCACCGTCTCCATCCTGATCAACTTCATTTAAATTAGCCTGGGGGTGTGCTGGATCTCCTTTTCTTGCTGCATTTATCCAGCCCTGAAGTTCTGAAGTAGCTGACTCGGCACCCCTCACAACGCTTCCCCTTCTTCCTCTTTCCTGCATACCGATATATCCCGGTATTGCGATAGCTGCCAGGATACCAATGATGGCGACAACTACCAGAAGTTCGATCAATGTGAAACCTTTTTGCTCTTTGAGATTGTTAATTGCTTTGTACATTTACATCCTCCTTAAAGTTTATTTATGGTCATACTGACCATGGTTATGGGAAGCTTATGAGTTTTCATTTGCTCCCTTTCCTGCTTATATTTAAACCATCACCTCCTTCTTAGTTGTTTCAGCAGTTAACCTGCTTTGCGACTTATGTAAAAGCATATTTAATACCAGAAGGGCATAAACTGAAAAGTCATTATTTAGCAGGATGTTAAATGGTTAATTGACATTCCATTCTTACAATAAAATTAAACTATTTGTCTGAAGTGACATTATTTGTCAATTGAGAGGAATTTTCCATCGAAATCTCGTATGCTGAAAGGAGACTCCGGCAGCAGGGATCTGTGTTAACGATCAGTGTGTTATGATATATTTGTTTAGCTGCATATTATCCAGAGGCATTGATATGAAGGATATCGCAGAAATACTTAAAGAATATTTCGAAGATAGGGAAGATATTATTCTTGCGTTTATTTTCGGTTCTGCTGTCGCCGGCCGGTTGACAAAGGAGAGTGATATCGATATCGCGGTTTTATTCCGCGCCATGCCTGATTTTTCAGAGGTTTTGAAGATAGCCGATTCTGTCTCAGAGGCAATAAGCAGGGAATCCGATATAGTTGTTCTGAATGACTCCTCGCCCGTTATCAGGATGCAGGGTACTCAGGAGTGGGAAATTAATTAAAAGCAGAAATGACGCTGCATACAATGACTTTTTCGTGAGGACAGTAAAAGAATATGATGATCTGAAACGTGTAAGGAAAGAAGGGGAAGAAAATATAGTGAGGGCTGGAAGATATGCCTGACATGGACATCATCCTCGCAAAAACAGACAACATCCAGCGATGTCTCAGGCGGATTAAAGAAACAACCGGACTCAAACCTGAGAGCCTTGATGATATTGATAAACAGGATATTTTGTTCTCAATCTTCAAAGGGCGATAGAAGCAGCCATTGATATTGCGGCGCACATAGCGGCTTCCGAGAGATTGGGACTTGCAACTATGATAAAGGATAATTTCAGATTTCTGAAAGAGGCGGGCATTATCGATGAAAATCTTCTGAAAAAGATGCAATCAATGGCGGGTTCAGAAATATTGCTATCCATGATTACCGTTCGATAAATATAGACATACTCAAGTCGATATTGACTGATAATCTGAAAGACCTCGAAGAGTTCTATTCTGCCGTCTTCAAAAAATTTCCTTCGGGACAAAGATAAATTTTCATATAACCGAGGAATTACCTTTACCGCAGGCCTGATATTGACAATAATTACATTAATTAATTAAGTTAACACCTGTGAATAAAAAGAGAGCATCCCTTCTTTATCTCATTCTTGCAGCATGTGTCATTTTTACAGGGATAGAAGGCAGGGCGGCGGACAATTCTGAGTCAGGACAACCTGCTTACGGCGATGCACTTATAACGGGCTCAATTGGCGAGCCGAGTATCCTTATTCCCATGCTTGCCGGTGACAGCGCATCGCATGATGTTGCAGGATTAATATTTAATGGTCTTGTTAAATATAATACAGACCTCACTGTGATCGGGGACCTCGCTGAGTCGTGGGATATCTCATCTGATGGCCTGGTGATTACGTTCAATCTGAAAAAAGGGGTTCAATGGACTGACGGGGTTGAGTTTACTGCTGATGATGTGATGTTCGGATATAAAACAATCATTAATGAAAAGACACCTACCCCATATAAAGAAGATTATCTCCAGGTGAAAAAGGCAGAAGTTCTTGACAGATACACATTCAGGGTAACTTATGATAAGCCCTTTGCTCCTGCCCTTACAACATGGGGAAGCCTGATTGTGCTGCCAAAGCATTTGCTTGAAGGGAAAGATATCACAAAGAGCGATCTTACGAGAAAGCCTGTTGGCATGGGGATGTATATTCTTAATAGATGGACTTCTGGCCAGGAAGTTGTGCTGGATTCAAACAAAAACTACTTTGAAGGCAGACCGTACATTAACAGATATATTTATAAGATCATCCCTGATCCGGCGACCATGTTCCTTGAACTTCAGTCTGGCAGTGTAGATATGATGGGGCTTACCCCGATCCAGTTTACGAAACAGACAGATACGGATTTTTTTATAAAAAATTTCCAGAAATACCGCTACCCGGTATTTTCCTATACCTATATGGGATTCAATCTGAAGCATCCCTGGTTTAAGGATAAACGCGTGAGACAGGCAATAGCATATGCAATAGACAAAGGTGAAATTGTTGACGTTGTTTTATTCGGACTTGGCAGTCCAGCCACAGGCCCATATGTCCCGAATACATGGGTGTATAATCCTGATGTCAAGAAGTATGGTCATGATATAAAAAAGTCCATGGAGTTACTTAAAGATGCTGGTTGGGAGGATTCGGATGGCGATGGAGTGCTTGATAAAGACGGGAAGAAATTTGAATTTTCAGTGCTCACAAATATGGGAAACAGCCTGAGGGTCAAGACGGCAACTATTATTCAGTACAGACTGAAGAAAATTGGGATAAAAATGAATATACGTGCTCTGGAGTGGAGCACATTCATAAATGAATTCATTGACAAGAGACGTTTTGAAACCGTTATCCTCGGCTGGAGCATCGGGATTGACCCCGACCAATATGATATATGGCATTCAAGCAAGACAAAGGAGAAAGAATTTAATTTTGTCAGTTACAACAATCCCGAGGTGGATGAACTTCTCGAAAAAGGAAGAAGGACTTTTGATATTGACAAAAGAAAAGAGGCATATCACAGGATACAGGAGATACTTGCAGACGAACTGCCCTATATCTTTTTGTATGTCCCTGATGCGACTCCAATTGTGCATTCACGATTTCAGGGAATAAAACCCACGACCATTGGAATAAGCTATAATTTGCATAAATGGTATGTACCGAAGAGCTTGCAGAAACACGTGATGGAACAGTGAAAGAAAGGCACAGAGTGACTGAGGCACATAGGCACAAAGAGGCTTCATTCTTTTGAATAGCTTTGTGCCTTTGCCACTTTGCTCCTTTGTGTCTGCATTTGAATGATATGCTAACGTATTTACTCAAACGTCTCCTCGAAATGATCCCAACGCTGATCGGGATTACTCTTATTTCATTTCTGATCCTTCAGCTTGCTCCCGGCAAGCCGACTGATGTCCTGACCGAGATGAATCCCAAAATTACACCGGAGGCAAGGGAACGGCTTGAAAAGCTCTACGGGCTTGATAAGCCGATCATGACGCAATACTGGATGTGGATGAAGCGTGTAGTGAAGCTGGATTTCGGCGAGTCTTTTACCACTGACCGAAGACCTGTCATGGATAAGATCTGGGACACAAAACTGCCTCTAATTGACAGGAGGCTGTTTATAACTTTTTTGATCAATGTACTGTCAACTGTCCTGATTTTCTTAATCGCGATCCCCATAGGAATATCATCGGCTACACATCAGAATTCATTGTTTGACAAGATATCAACGGTTTTTGTATTCACAGGGTTTGCCATGCCGGGATTCTGGTTTGCACTTCTCCTGATGATGCTGTTTGGAATATACCTTGATGTGCTGCCGATCTCAGGGTTCAAGTCTATGGAGTATGAATCTTTGTCACTGAGCGGCCAGATATGGGACAGGACAAAACACCTTATCCTGCCTGTTTTTGTTTCATCTTTTGGCGGGCTTGCGGGAATTTCACGGTATATGAGGAGCAGCATGCTCGAAGTGATCAAGCAGGATTATATCATGACAGCGAGAGCGAAAGGACTGCCTGATGCAACAGTAATTTATAAACATGGATTGAGAAATGCACTGCTGCCCATAATTACTATTCTCGGATTGTCAGTGCCGGGACTCATAGGGGGGAGCGTTATCTTTGAACAGGTTTTTGGAATTCCAGGAATGGGACAATTGTTTTATATGAGTGTCATGATGAGGGATTATCCCATGGTCATGTGCATACTGACTATTGGGGGATTCCTGACATTGGTTGGAAACATGGTAGCGGATATCGGGTATTCCTTGGCTGATCCGAGAATACGGGCCAAGTAATCATATGCAGAATCAATCATCTCCGGCAAAAGCATTTTGGGATCGGTTTGGGAAGAACAGGCAGGCTGTAGCAGGCGGTATTATGGTTTTGATACTATTTTCTGTTGCCGCATTTGCGCCGATTCTCTCGCCGTATGACCCGAACGATATCGACAGGGGGCAGATCCTCGAGGCGCCTAATTCCAGGCATCTCTTTGGGAC
This sequence comes from Nitrospiraceae bacterium, assembly GCA_003599425.1. Classification (GTDB taxonomy): domain Bacteria; phylum Nitrospirota; class Thermodesulfovibrionia; order UBA6902; family UBA6902; genus SURF-23. The sequence goes on from QZKC01000079.1 coordinate 48,139, forward strand.
CGACGATCTCGGCAGAGATGTTCTTTCAAGAATGATTTACGGTAGTAAGATTTCCCTGTCAGTAGGATTCGTTGCTGTTGGGTTGTCAACGTTTATAGGAATGATACTGGGAGCTCTTTCAGGATATTACGGGGGTTGGCTTGACAGATTTATCATGCGATTTATTGATATCATGCTCGCAATACCGACTTTTTTCCTGATCCTTGCAGTGATCGCATTCATTGACCCGAATTTATGGAGCAATATATTGCCGCACGCGGCAGCGAAAATAATGGAAACGATTTTTATTGACCCGAACATCCTGAACATTATGATCGTCATCGGGCTGACTTCATGGATGGGCGTTGCCAGACTGGTGAGGGCGGAGTTTTTATCATTAAAAGAAAGGGAGTACATTCTTGCCGCAAAGGCGCTCGGTGCGGGTGATGCTAGAATAATTTTCAGACATATGATGATCAACAGCCTTGCCCCTGTATTCATATCTGCAGTCCTCGGAGTTGCCGCAGCGATCCTTGTTGAATCGGCGCTGAGTTTTCTCGGCCTGGGGGTTCAGCCGCCGACGCCGAGTTGGGGGAACATCCTCACGCTGGGGAAGGATAATATTGAAATTGCATGGTGGCTTTCTGTTTTCCCCGGGATCGCGATCTTGATAGCTGTCTTAAGTTACAACCTCGTTGGTGAAGGTTTGAGAGATGCGCTTGACCCAAGGCTGAGGGGAAGCGGAGATTAAGAAAAACTGGTTGAGAATGTTGAAGTAAGAGTTATTACTTGGTCTCATCGCAGTGTCAAGTATTTTTGGGGTCTGCGACATATAAGTTGGATATTTACAAAAACGATTAAATTGCCTTATACTCTGATAGCTGTTAAGCTAACAGAAGGAGGCAATTATGGAACA
>QZKC01000087.1 GCA_003599425.1 Nitrospiraceae bacterium
AACTACATTATAAAAGCCACATTGTTTGTCATTCCCGCAAGCGAAGCGCGTCGGGAATCCTTCCGCTGAAAGATTCCGGACAAGCCGGAATGACGATTACGAGGCTTTATTAGCGTATGTCTTAGTAAACATTTGGCTGATTGCTGACCGCTATTATGTCTGTGGTATAGTAATACCATGTCAAAGGAAGAAAAACCTCTGCCAAAACCACCGTCCACCCCCTTCGGAAAGAAAAGGTCTTCTGAGGATGAGAACAATAAAGAACCCCTTATGGCTGACCAAATGGCAATAGCAATGTCTGAGGGTAAACTTGAGGAATTCCTGCAGAGCAACATCCCTGACAGTGAATATGCACGGAAACTCGCAGAGATGATGATGGGCATGACAGGCATGATGCCAGCAGAAGGATTTCCAAGCCCCCCTGCAGAGAAAATTTCAACTCAAGAGAAGTCGTCCGGCGCCCAGCCGCCTGAGGATGTAATAAGCGCTGTACAATCCGGAGACGTCAAGTCAGTTATTGAAATACTTGCGCGGGAACATGCAAAGAGGACAGGCAGCTCAGTGACAGATGCTGCTCAGGAAGAAAAAACTGCTGTGGCCCCATCGCCCGATAGTCCGACCATTGATAAAGATGTTATTGAGCAGTTCATAAAGATAGCATCGGAAAATGGTCTTTCCCTTGACTGGCTCTTACTCAGGGCGCTTAAGCGCTATGTGGAAGAGTATAAAAAGAACGGCAATTTGTAGGTTATCTTTCCAGCTCTTTCCTGATCTTTTCTTCTTTCAGGTCATTTCCTATTACAACGAGCCGGCTGTTTTCGACTTCTTTCCCGAATATTTCAAAAGCCACTTGTTTCGATGCCAGATCAAATCGATACGGCCCCCTGTCTGTCTGAACCAGGGCCTTGGCCCTCATCAACATGCCGTACTCGCCTGATAACATCCTTTCAAAAAACGCCTTCAGAAAATCAAAGCGTTGAATGCCCTTTAATAGTACAGTTATTGTTTCTGCCTGAAAGGCGTGACCCTGGGCGCCTTCTTTGTTAGGGGTTCTCATGTCATGTCTCAGAAGGCCTGCATCCAGTTCAGCATTAACTGCAGGAACGATCACCGCATTTGGATTGAGCATCTCGACAATGCCAATGATTTCGCTGGTCCTCTGTTCATCAACGAGATCGGTTTTGTTTATGAGGATAATGTCCGACCGGGTGACCTGGCTTTTGAAGAACCAGCCGTACATGTCCGTTTCGTACGCCTCAATGAACTCGGTCGCATCAACAATGCCCACAACAGTCACCGGTTGAATGCCCAGCGTATCAAGAACATCAATGACCGCTGACGGAGACGCCACACCACTGGGCTCAATAAAAAGGTGGTCAGGGCGGAATTGTTCCTGTATTTTCCTGATGGCAGTTATAAGGTCGAACCGCAGCGTGCAGCAGACACACCCGCTCGGGAGCTCGATAGTATCGATCCCGCCAACTGAGATTATCTCACCGTCGATCCCGGCGCTTCCGAAGTCGTTCACCAGAACCACGGCCTTCCCTTTTTCCTGCTTAAGGATACTATTGAGGAATGTTGTCTTTCCCGCACCGAGGACCCCGCATACGATCGTGGTCTTCATGAATATCCGTTATTGATCAGCAGAAAATATGGAGGCTTCACAAGATTCCAAATAATAGACCGCGACAGATCTATGCCCTTCACCCGCGTCCCTTCCTAAGTTCTGTAACAGACTGTCCACCAATCCCCCAATTACCAGTATCTACCTCATCTATTAAAATGCAGGATAGATATATATGTCCCTTTAAGTTGATCACATCAATTATACTAAAACGAAAAGAATATGTTAATTTCCTACGATTCCAAAACCCCCATCACCTGCTTTTTTATCTCAAGATGGTGGAGCGTGATAGGCGGGACATCCTTATTACGGGGTATTGCCAGAGCATGGATGAACCTCACCCTTTTATGCGGCTTTTTCAGGGCAGTGATCAACTGCCGTTTCCCTGCGACTCTCTGCACGTCCCTGATACCAAACCCCTGTGCCACCAGACTGAGGTCTACGCATGAACCGGTCAGGGTTGGCTGGTCTCCTGTAGATCCGTAAGAGCCGTTATCAACCGCAAAGATGGTAAGGTTCTTTGGGGAAAAGTGTGCTGCTGTTGCAAGCGTGCCGGGGTTCATGAGGATGCTTCCGTCGCCGTCTATTACGATGACCTCTTTATCCGATGCAATGCTTATCCCCAACCCGACAGGGGTTGCCATCCCCATGCTGCCGAGCATGTAGAAATTTGATGGCTGATGTTTAACGGAGAACAACTCCTTTGACGGGAATCCGAGGTTGCAGACAATCACTTTTGAATTAAGATAAGGCGCTATCATCTTCAGAATTTCAAAGCGGGTTAATTGTGGTTTTACTTTTCTGGCAACATGTGCTTCCGTACGTCCTGAAACAGGACATGACGGCAGTTCCGGAATATCAGTATCACAAACACCTTCAAAGACAGCGGGGCTCAGGAGGAATGCATGTATACGACCATTTTTATATATATCCGGAAGTCTCTCTTCTACCTTCCTGAAATCTTTCTTTGTACGAATTGTTGAATACGCAATACCCGCGCCTTTCAATATGTGGGGAAGGCGCCGCCCCATAGGCAACTGAGCTGCTATTTTCTCTTTGTAAATTCCGCGCTGACTTATGAAGATCGCAAGCGGCAATTCATAGAATCCGGTCAGGGAAAGCAGCGCGTTGATCATATTGCCGATACCTGAACTTTGCACGAACATGGCAGGCCTCTTCCCAGCAAGGGCTATCCCGGCGCTGATGCCAACACCTTCTTCTTCCCTTGTCAGCGGCACATGGAAGAATTCCTTCTGTACTCCATAGAGAAGCCCCCTTATCTTTTCACAGGGAAGAGTCAGGACAAAATCCATTTTATTTTTTTTCAAAATAGCGATCAGCTCACCTTCAGGCGATTGCACAGAAGCTCCTCCATTTCCTCATCTCTGATGCTCTTTGATACGAATACAGGTTCAACTCTGTATGTCTTCATATGCTCTTTCAATTTCTTTTCTCCGCCGCCGGTAATGTTCAATAAAACCGTCTCGTCCTTTTTGATATGGCCGCTTCCGACCGCTTTACAGAGCGCGGCAACACCAACGCCCGCAGCCGGTACAATATCAATACCCTCTGCCCTCTCGAAAAGCTCCATTGCAGCATACACATCATTATTCTCTATTCCGTACATCATGCCTCCTGTAGCATGGAGGGCATCAAAAATGCCGCCCGTGATCGAATATGCAGGATAGCGGGTCGAAAGCACCCTCGTTGTTATCAACCCGATCAGTTCAGGGTTCAGGTCCTCGCGGAACAGCTCCCTGCTGCCTTTCTCCCACGCCTTAACCATCGGAGCGAACGGCAAATTCTGCGCAAGATGCAGAACAGGAAGCCTCGAACCAAATCTTCCGTCACTAAGGAATCTTTCTGACATCTCCCATACCGCAACAGCACCAGCGCCGCTGCCGACCGCCTGAAAGTAGCGGTCAGGCAGTCTCCCTATCCTTGAGACAGCCTCGAGAAGGACAATGCCGAGGCCGTCCCTCTTTGCAATGTTCTTTACTCCGCCTTCAAAGGGATAACCGAGGGTCAGCGCGATCCTTCTGGCAAGATCGATCGCATCTGAATAGTCGCCGTCTTCAAGAGCAAGTGTCGGGATCCTTAATGATGCCTCAAGGTACCACATCTCAAAAAGGCACATTCTCGGCACAACAATGACCATAGGAAATTCGGTAACGGTCGAGAGATGCGCAAACGCCCGAGCAGTATTTCCTGCTGACGCCGCGACCATCCCCTTGATGCCGTGTGAACGGGCATTCTCAAGGACCACTGCTGCCTCAAATTCCTTGAACGTGCAGGTCTGAAGATGCGCCCCTCTTTCAGGCCAGTAACCATTGAATGCGATGAAAAGATTATTCAGCCCCAGTTCTTCAGCAAGTCTTTCTGATCGAAAGACAACCGGCCCCGGCTGAGTGAATTCCGGGTTATGTACCGGCAGCCAGTTGAACTTCCAGACGCCTTTACGGTCACGCTCCAAAAAATTGCTCTCATTGTATTCTGTCACAAGAAGCGCATCCTTGCAGTGCTCGCACGTGATACACCCTGTATCAGTTGTAACCGCTCCGCACTTTCTGCATTTTAGATTGTAATGGCTCATATGATTAAAACATAGCAAATCCAAAAGTTATTTCCCCTCCCTTGACGGGAGGGGACTAAGGGGAGGGTGACAAAATAATTCTATACCGCCCCCACCCTCGCCCTCCCCCGTCAAGGGGGAGGGTACTAGGCATCTATATCAACTCCGACAGCAGTTCCATGATATCTACTATCTTAATCTGTTTATCATGCCCCTGCATGGCTTCATTGACCTTCTCATAACAGGCCGGGCAGCTTAATATAAGCTTATCAGCTTTTCTGGCAACAGCTTCGTCAATCGTAAGCCTGCCCATTGCGACGGCGTTCTCATGAAAGACCTTCCGCGCAGCCCCGCCCGCACCACAGCAGCGCGAATCAAGGCCGTGCCTCTCAAATTCCAGAAGCTGGATTCCGGGTATTTGAGAAAGGATGAATCTCGGCTCAGCGATTATTCCTACGCCCCTGCTCAGGTAGCACGGATCATGATATATGATCCTCTCCTTCAATCCTTTTTTAATGTGCAATTTTCCCTTTTTCAATGCATCCTCAACATACTGGGAGAGGTGCCTTATTTTAAAGGGCAGTGGTTTTCCATACAATGAAGGCCAGTCCTTTACCATGATATTCACGCAGCAGGGACAGGAACATAAAAGCATCTTAACTCCTCTGTCCACATATGCTTTGACGAGCCTGTTGACTAAATTTTTTAGCATATCGTGCTGTCCTGTGATGAACAAGGGAAATCCGCAGCACACCTCTTCTTCCGGAGGCAGCATGGTAAACTGCTCGCCAATGGCAGAAAGGACGCGCACATCGCCCCTTACCATGGGCTGTGCGAGGTACGCTCCGGTGCAGCCGGCGTAATACGCTATGTCGGCCTTCTCAGCTACCCGTACTTCTGCCGGAAACCAGGGACTATATCTCTCGGCAGTTGGTTTTTCATATGGGTTACCCGTGCGCTCTATTGCTCCGGGGGTGTTCGCCTGCGGGCCGATAGGCCCCAGTCCCCGTCTCACCATTTCTTTCCTGAGCATGGGCCAGAGTCTCTCTGTGAAGATGCCGGCAGGGCAGGCCCTTCCGCAGCCTCCGCAGGTCGTACATTCAAAAACCGCTTTTGTAAAATCCTCAAGCAGCTTGCGGTCAATCTCTGACGGGCCAAAGAGAGTTGACTTGAGCCCGTCTGTAGCCTTTATGAATTCTCTGAACATGCGGATCTTTTCCGGAGGTGAGACTGAAGGATCACCGGTCACATCCTGTACAGGGCAGCGCTTCAGGCATTCGCCGCACTGGGTGCAGGCATCAAGCTCCAGCAACTGCTTTTGAGAAAGACAACTTATGAAGGTATCTTTATCTTTCATGCATTATGCCTCCATGCTCCTCCTCGCGTTTGCGCGCTTCAAGCAGGGTGAATGGCGCTGCGAATATGTGCGTGGGCAGATATGCCAGAAAAACAAATGCCGCGATAAAATGTACAACGAACAGATAGCTTTCAGGAGCCGTAGCAAATCTGAACGCAAGCGCATTGGAGATAAAGTTTTTTATACTAATGATGTCAGGGTGTATGAAATTTTTCATTATGAGCCCGGTGACGCTGAGAAGGAACAACAGCGACAAAAGAAAAAAATTCCCGCTCGAAAAATACCTTGTCTTCTCTACCCACAGCTTTATTGCCACAACATAGACAAGCGCCACAGGAAGCACATACCCTGCGAGCATCCCGGCAAACTGAAGGTTCATAAGCCAGTGAGGAGCAGTATCCAATACATACCTCAGGTGCCTCACCAGAACAAGAATAAATGACATATGAAATACCCATTCTCCAATCCACAGGAGCGGATTGCTCCGTAACAGCCTTGTGAAAAAAATAATATCCCTTCCGGTTTTAAGGATCTCAAGCAAAGAAGCCTTGCGTGGCTGTAATGCTCCGTGTTCTGTGTGTCCGGACAACTTCAGCAGGAGCACTATGCGCCATACAATTCTCCACAGGAATATGGCGTAACAGAGATAGGCGAATATGATTAAAATAGTTCCCATTCTCCTGTCTCTATCCCGGATTATTCATAAATTTTATTTAACAAGCCATAGTTCAAATCCTGAATATATTTAAGCTTGCCTGATTAATCCTTTGAAAAAACAATACTCACATCCCTCGGAACTGACAACCCTGCCTCTGCCTCTATTGCCTTTAATATCCCGCTAATCACTGGGCAGGCAACATGCCTGACATGCTGTGAAGCTGACTTATAAACGGGGTTGATCATATGATTCGTAAATATTGCCAGCATGTCGACCTCAGCAATGTCCTCCTGCATCTTACGGACCATCTCACATTCCGTATCCAGAATGACTTTGACCTTTTTGCCCTTTTCTTTCTCTGCCGTTATATTCACTGTAAAGCCGCACGCGCCGGCCTGAACTGTTACCTTTGTCACCCTTTTATCTCCACCCTGCTGCCGGACTTGGCAAGCAACTCCTTCAGGTTAGGGAACCGGTCTTTCATATGCGGGATGTGCATTGCCTGCATGAATTCTTTTTCAAACGCAGGGTCTGTTGCGATCTCTATAAACTCCACCCACCGGGCCCGTTCACTGGCCTCTATGCGTTTTCCCCTGTTCAGAAGCGCCATTCGCGCACCGTCACCAGCGGCATTGCCGACAGCGTATACTTTATCAATGTGACAGTCCGGGAACATCCCAAGGGTCAATGAAGCCTCCCGGCTGATATGGCTTCCGAACGCCCCCGCGAGGACTACCCGGTCGATCTCTGTAATGCCCAGTCTCTTCATCATCAGTTTTGCGCCTGCATAGAGCGCTCCCTTTGCAAGCTGAAGCGCCCTGACATCCCCCTGCGTTACAGTAATGTCAGTACCGATGGATGTCTCTTCTGCCCAGGCAAGGACATACTCTGGTTTTCCGTCCGAGCCTTTCCTTACTCTGGGCGTCTGCAGATCCATAACGAACTTGCCTGACTTGTCTATTATCCCGGCCTTGAACATCTCGGCAACGACCTCAATAATACCTGAACCGCATATGCCTTTGGCATTGATCTTCTCCAGATGAGAATGCCAGTCAGTTTTGCCAATGACCTTGTACCTCGGTTCCTTTGTATCCGGGTCGATCTGGACCACCTCGATCGCTCCCGGAGCTGCCCTCATGCCGAATTTGATCTGCGCGCCTTCAAATGCAGGCCCTGTTGCGCAGGATGTCGAGCAGACCTTGTTCCAGTTGCCGAGAAGAAGTTCGCCGTTTGTGCCTATATCGATAACCAGCATCATTTCATTCTGATTGTACGGCTCCTCGGCTATAAGCACGCCCACGTTATCAGCGCCGACAAACCCTGCTTCTATCGGCAGTACGTGGATATAAGCTGAGGGATTTATCTTCAGCCCGATATCACGCGCCTTGATGTTCAGAGAATTCTGCACCGCCGGGATAAAAGGTGAACGCCCAATGTATACCGGGTCAAACCCGAGCAGGATGTGGTGCATGGCTGTGTTAAAGACTATGGTCAGATCATCGATAGCATGGCCGGGATGAGGGCCATCTTTTTTGATTTCAGAGACCACCCTTTCAATGATCTCGTTAAGGCCGGTTATGATTGCCTTTTGCATAGTGTCAAGCCCGTCAGGATTGGTCATGGCATAGGTTATGCGCGACATCACATCCTCTCCGTAAGGCACCTGCGGGTTCATCATGGACTCTGTGTTGACGACCTTGCCTGTGCTCAGGTCCGTAAGATATCCTACGCAGGTGGTGGTCCCGACATCTACCGCAAGCCCGTAACAGGCTTCTTCAAATCCGGGTTCCACTTTTATTATCTCCCTGTCCATCCATACCGTTACCGTTACCCTCCATTCGCCCTTTCTCAGGACCGTCTGCAGGTCTTTCAGCACCAGGTAATCAAATTTAAGCTCCTTCAGTCCATAGTCGTCTTCGAGAAACTTCAGTACCCGCTCATAATCTCCAGTCGTCATGTCATGCAGGGAGGGTGGCTGCAGTACGACATTATATTTCTTCACTGCCGGGTCAAGGGCGATGATGAGTTCCTTTGCAGCCTTGCGCACAACCTGTTTTCCTGCCCTGGAGCGCTCAGGCACAAAGACCTTCAGGTCTCCGTAGACTCCTGCCGAGCAGGCAAGGCGCATACCGGGGCCGTCTTCAGGCTTGATATGTTTTTTCTCATCTTCGGTCAGCGGGGAAAGATGCGACATGCCTGAGTCGATGTTGTCCTTCTCAAAATAACCTTCTTCGATCCTGACCTTGCATTTGCCACAAACCTTCTTGTTCCCGCACAGGGCCTCAATATCAACGCCGAGAGACTGCGCAGCCTCAAGAAGTGTTTTCCCCTCCTCTACTTCGCCCCTTCTGCCTGAGGGCTGGAATATTACCTTGTGTTTTTTCATTCGTGATTCTCCTGAGTTGCTACACCGCTCATATTATTAAGAAGTTCGCAAGTAAGGTGTCATTCCCGCTTGTCGGGAATCTCGGAGCGAGTCTCGCGTAGAGTCGCTTCGACTTTTTGAAGAGAGACTCCGGACAAGCCGGAGTGACAAATCACGGTCTCATACTTATGAACTCCTTATCTTATTATTAATAACAGGCCTCGGCCTTGTGTTCTTCCTTTTTATGGATCTTCCTCCCATACGGACAAATGGTTATGCACAATCCGCAATTCGGTTTGCCGCTGACCTCTTTTATTTCTCCCTTATGTCCCCTGCAATTGTTAAGTCTGACAAGTTCTATGTACGGTTTATTCCTGGACCACTCATTGCCGGTTATCGCCACGGAGGGACAGAATTCAACGCACAGCGAGCACTCGCCGCATTGACTGGTCTCGACCGGTTTACTGGTAATCAGCGGGGCGTCTGTCAGCACAGTTGTAAGGGAAAGGCGCGGGCCGAATTTCGGATTAATCAGAAGACCGTTCCTGCCGATCCACCCCAGCCCTGCGGAGGTGGCGGCGATTTTATGAGGAAAGAGAGGATAAAGCTTTGCTATGAACGTGTCCTTTATCCTGTCTGAATCAGCAGGTATGCTCAAATACCTGAAGCCTTTCTTCTTGAGGATCGTGACCGCCCTTTTTCTCAGGCCTGACAGAATACGCAACGTGTTCTCATTGAGATTACGGCATACCCCTATGGATATGGCCCTTTTCAGGTGTGCTATTTCAGGCTTGAGAATGCCTGTTACATCGGCAAAGCCGACAATATCCGCACCTGCCTCAAGAAGCGCCTTTTCGAGTTCATCGTTCATGAACCCTTCTTAGCCTCGGCCTCTTCTTTCATCTTTTTCAGGGAGCTTATCATATTGATAGCATCCTTAAGTGCGTTCGTTGCGTCAGGAGAATAGCCGTCCGCGCCCCATTTTTCAGCTATGTCCTGTGATACAGGAGCGCCGCCAATCATGATCTTCACATCAGGGTTCTTTGCCTTAAGGTCATCGATGACTTTTTTCATGCCGACCATTGTTGTGGTCATCATGGCTGAAAGGCATACAAGATCAGAATGCGTTTTCATATGCTCCTCAACGAACTTGTCAAGCGGGACGTCTTTGCCCAGGTCATATACCTGGAAGCCGGCAACATCGAACATCATCTTCACGATATTTTTCCCTATGTCATGGACATCGCCTTCCACGGTGCCTATTACCACAGAGCCTCTTATTCCGAGATCAAGCTGTTTTACGTGCGGCTTTAAAATGTCCAAGCCTACATAAAGGGCATCGGCGCACATGAGAAGCTCCGGCACGAAGTACTCCTGCGCTTCAAAAAGCCTTCCTACTTCTTCCATGCCGCTGACCAGGCCGTTGAATATCGCATCGTTAGCGTCCATTCCCTCGTCAAGAGCCATCTGGGAAAACTCCTTGGCGGCATCTTCATCGTACTGGATGACCGCGTTTTTCAGCGTCTCCAGTATCTCTTTTCTTCTTTCTTCTGTTGCCATATGTCAAATCACCTCCTGTATTGTTTTACTTCATCCATCATAGCGTTAAAATTGGCCGGGGGTACAGTCGGCCATATATCGCATCCTGGCCACACAGCGCTTACTCCATTGTTCATACATTGTTTGATAGTCTCCCGAACCTGATCGGTTGTCCCGGAGACAAGGACATTGTAGGGGTCGTAGTTCCCGAACAGCAGTGCGCTGTCACCTATCTTCTTCCTCGTCTCCGCAACGTCGTTCTTCTGATCCACACTTATGGCCTTTGCTCCTGAATCAAGCATGAAAACAGCGATGTCGTTGGTCTTTCCGCAGATGTGCAGGACAGTGTTGAGTTCCAGCTTCGAGAATATTTTCTGCAGATAGGGAAGTATGAGGGTTTTGAACACCCGCGGGCTCAGCACATCCGACGTGGCCCCCATTTCCCTGACCGTAATGTAGTCAGCGCCTGCCTTTTCATACTCTTTCGCGATTATAATGAGTGCATCCGCAAGCTTATCGAGCAACTTTCCCACTTTATCAGGCTTTTTGAAAGATAATTTCAGGAGCGTATTCAGTTCCATGACCTGGCCGGCGAGGGTAAACGGACCCAGCACGTGCGCTCCTGCAACAACCTCTCCGCCGATGTCTTTCTTCATCAATCCTATGGCCTCCCTCATCAAAGGGACCCTGCCCCTTTCCGTAAGCCCTGAGGGAATGGCAATATCCATTTCGTCTTCGCTGTTGACCAGCTTGGTCTTGATCGTCGGATAGAGTATGTCCTCAACATGGGAATACACATTTACTGCGCATCCCAGCGCCTCTGCCTCTACGCAGAGGTCAAAAGGGACCACGCCGCATTCAAATCCGAACAGCTTATATGTCGATGCTGCGGCATCGGCCATCATTTTTGCATCGGAGTGGACCGCGGCAAATTTATAACCGAATTTCTTGAGTCCTTCCGTAGTAACATTCCCCATGCCGCTGAAACAGGGCGGCCTGTCTATCTTCTCCCCTGCAAAGAGTTTTAAAACCCTTTCCCTCGGGGTCATTGCGTCATCTGGCATATTTCCTCCTTATTGTTCTCCGCTGTCATTTCCTTGCTGCTCCTGCAATGAGCTTCTCAATGAAGTCAGGGAAATATTTTCTGATAGGCAGATTCATGTTGTCAGGGATAACCTGCGTTTCCGTGTAAACAAGTGTGGAGAGCAGCATATGGGCTGTTGCAACCGCAGGGAACACACGGGGCGCGGTAACGATCGGCCCGTAAAAATTGAAGTCGCTCCACAACACTGATGCCATTCCCTGTGCAGCCGCGTCCATAGCCCTGAATCCTTCAATGCCCCACATCTCCTTTGATTCCTTCCACATGTGCGTTCCATTAGAGTACGCTCCTCCGCACGGAAGGCCTGTCTTTTCCTTTATCAACCTGTTCGCTATCAATGAAAATGACGTTGCGGGGAGATTCATAACGGACGTATCCACAATAACAGAATCAAAATCCCCGGCTCCCTGCGCCATGAGAGCTTCGAGTGACTTAAGTCTTCCGGCAGGGGTCTGATCTTTATCATCAAATGCCTGAACAACGACATGCTTAATGCCAAGCTCTTTTAATCTGCTGACCTGTCCTTTGATGTCTTTATCCCACGGGGTAATGCTGTTATACAGGAACTTGTCCTGTACCCCGAGTTTTGCAACATACTCCGTTGCCTTGGCCCTTTTTTCCGCGACCCACATATCTATGCCGAACGGCATATCGGTGGTCTCAAGATAAAAATCAATATAGATCTGCGCCTCTTCAGCAGTGTTCGCAACCATGGCAACCATTGAAGGGATCCCAGTTGCAACCGACAGTTCTTCCTGTTTTCTTATCAGGTCTGTGGCCTTCTGCCGATCAAAGTTCCCCTTCCGGTCCTGAAGTATCCTGTCTTTGTTGTGAAACATGGACGCTATGAGGAACGGGGGGTTCTCTCCGGGCTGCCCGCCGATCCTTGCACCGCCAATTCTGTATGTCTTTTGCTCTTTCGAAAATACGAACATAATTCTCCTTTGTGTTATAAGCAATCAACTATCAGCTTTCAGCCGTCAGCTTAAAAATCTGACAACTCTTGCTGACTGCTGATAGCTGATTGCTGAACGCTTTCTAAAATACGCCGTGATCAAACTTCGGCTGCGGCAAGTATTCCCATTTCTCGCCTTTTCTGTATTTGGCCTCGATATCCAGGCATTTAAGTGCGTACTCAAATGCATAAGGTATTCCGGGACCTCCCGGCACAAAACCCGCCAGGATCATTCCGACAGAAGCAGCCTCGAATATTTCACCTGTGGTCGCGCCTGCATTGATAGCTGGGATAACATGGATTATGCACCTTGGGGAACAGTATCCAACTCCGCCTGCCATAAACATCAGCTCCTTGACTTTCCTCGACAGCGCTCCGTCTCCAAAAATGCTCGCGTAGAAATCGGCAAACGTCCTTCCGGGATCAGGGGTGACCGTATTTATGATCTGAAACATTCTCGGGACAAAACCACATTTCTCCTTCATATACGCATTTACTTCTTCAAGTGTCATTTTCTTGGCATCTGACATAGCGGCCTCCTTTTTGTGCTCAGAAATATTACTTTTCTGAGTGAATAGTTTTTTGAGTTCATCAAAAATCCCCATTTAACCCTCCTTTACGGAAAGATTGTGAATCACCACCTCCTCTCTTCAAAGTTTCCATTCCCTGGCAACCTGGATGAATTTCTGTATGTTCTCATACGGTACAGTGGGAGGTATATCGCAACCAGGCATGAGAATAAATCCTCCGTCAGTCCCAGCAGTCTGTATGACACGCCGGCTGGCATCTTCCACATCCTTTACACTGCCCTGAAGCATAATATGTACAGGGTCCACATTCCCTGCAAAACACATCTTCCCATGCAGAACTTCTTTTGCCTTCGCAATATCGGTCTTGTGGTCAAGGCTGATGCAGCTCGCTCCCGTCCGGGGGAAAAGGTCCAGCCGGTCAGTAGTATTGCCGCAGATATGAACAAGAGTATGAACGTTCTTTGATTTTGCCCAGTCAGTAAGCTTCTTCAAATAGGGAAGCGCGAATTTTTCGAACTGTTTTTTCGATATGAGATCGCCTGACGCAGTCGGGTCAGCTATGCTTAAGAGCTCAAGAGTGCCGTCAGAGACAACCGGTTCATAGAGGTGAATAAGCAGATTAGTGGCAAAGTCCACAACCTTCAGGACAAACTCAGGCTTTTTGAACGTGGCCTTCATCATCGTTTCCTCGCCGACAAACCGCGCTCCCAGCGTATACGGCCCCCATGCTGTCATAGTAACAAGATATTCTTTGCCGATTCTTGCTTTGGTTTCCCTCAATGCATTTTTGACGGTATTGATCACAGCTTCCGTATCTATCTTTGATAGATCAAGCTTCAGAATGTCTTCCTCTGTCGCAACAATATGCGATTCGAGGTCAGGGGCCCCTATCTCCCTGAACTTTATGCCGCCTCCCAATGCTGCCGCATGGAAATTATTGTATCCCGATCCGGCATATACTATGTCACAAAGGAGTTTGCCGGAAAGTGAAACAAGCATATCGGTCATTTTCCCAGCATTCAGCGATAAGTCCTTAAACGTAGTACCAGAGTCTTTAATGCTCCACATCCCTCCTCCAAAGAGAGAAACCGGGACGCGGTCGGATTTCCCGCCTTCCAAGGCCTTCATCACTGTTTCACGCGGTGTCATAACCCCTCCTGTCATTGAAAATTAATAAATATAGCTCAGTTATCTATAAAGGAATATGGCTTTAAAACAAATTATATCTCAAAAACCGTTAAAGTCATAATAAATCTTTTCGAAGTGCGTTAGAAAATGAATCGTGTGATAGTATGTCTATAAAAGCAACTTCAATACCAAATCAACCAGAGCAGGACTACCTTAAAAAAACAAGAGGATTAGAAAGATTCAGGATTCCGCCAAAGGGGAAAAATGCCTCACGCGGGGCATAATTACCCTGCTGTTGACCTACGATCCATACTGTAAATTTCATTTACCATCTTTACATGCCAAGAGATCAGCAATCAGGTTTCAGTTTTCAGAACGAACGGGAAACAGTGTTTATGAGCTGACTGCTGATGGCTGACAGCTCATCAGGCTGAATTATAACTGCCTTTCATTATGCTAAAATGAAAAAATGAAGCGCATACTTGATGACTGTCAGGATACGGGCCTGCTTTGGGAAGTTCTTGACGGGCTGCGCCTTCCCGCCTTTTTGGTAAACAGCGATTTTATGGTTACAGATTGTAATATATCACTAAAGGCCCGTCTTGACTTCACTAAGGAAGACACTCTCAATCGATCTGTTTTCGACTTTATCAATATAGCCCCTCCCCTTCAGCATGTTCTATTTAAAAAGAAGGTTACGGTACTGGAAGGGAGATGCATTCAGAAGAACAGGGAATCATTCCCGGCAAAGATAAATTTCATAAAGCATGCTGACGGGTTCATTGTCGTTGCAGAAGATATCAGCGAGCTTATAAAGATCGAGATGCGCGCTGCGCACAGAAGAAAGGAAATAAACACATATAACGCGCTTTCAAAGACACTGAGCCGCGCCACGGATCTAAAAGTTATGACTGAAAAGGTACTTGAACCATTGGTTAATACCATGAATTTTGACGCAGCATGGATATATTTGACTGATGACAGTTCAAGGGAATTAAAACTCTGCTGCTTTAAGGGTGTGCCTGAAGGAACACTTGGAACTGCAGAAGCCCTTAAACCATACGAGGGTTTTGTTAGCCGGGTGTTTTCGTCTGAGAAGGCCCTTCTTGTAAAAAATGTTCTCGACGATCCACGAGTAACTCCTCCGCATATCAATGAATCCGGGTTTAACAGCATTGCCGGAGTCCCGCTTGTCGTAAAGAGCCTCGGGGATGAGAAGGGAAAGGTGGTCGGAGTGCTTGGGGTTGCCGACAGGATGAATGATTATTTTTCATCTCTTGATATCCAGTTCCTGACAACAATAGGCAACCAACTGGGAGTTGCCATAGAAAATGCGAGACTCATTGCAAACCTTAAAGAGAAGGTCAAACAGATAAAGCTGATAAACGAAATTAGCAGTGTTGTGAACTCAAGCCTTAGCATTGGACACATCTTCAGACTTGTTTTTTCCGAGATCAGACAAGTGCTCGATTTTGACAGGGCAAGTATTACCCTCCTGAAAGAAAATAATAATTTCCTTGAGATATTCGCAATCGATACCAAGCGTCCGACAAAGCTGACTAAGGGGGTCATTGCCCCCACTAAAGAAACAAGCGCCGGATGGGTCACGAAAAATCAGAAGCCCTGGATAAACCGCGACCTTAAGGAAGACATGTCTTTTCATTATGATTCAGTGCTGCTCAATGAAGGCATCCGCTCCACGATCAGTGTCCCTCTCTTTAAGGACCGTCCCCTCGGCGCCTTAAACCTCGACAGCATCATGCCCGGCAAGTATTCCGAAAAAGACCTGGAAATCCTCATGCCTGTCGCAAAGCACCTTTCGATCGCCCTTGAGAACGCTATCCTCTTTGAAGAAATAACCAGGGAAAAACGGGAATGGGAAAAGACATTTGATGCCATTACAGACATGGTATGGATCGTAGACCTGAAGGGGAAGGTCCTAAGGGTCAACAGGGCTGTCATTGAAAAGTCCGGCAGGGCAGAACTTTCCCTGATACAAAAGAGTTCACACGAGATATTCAAGTCCCTCCAGATCCTGGACGGGGAAAATCTTTCGTTTGAGTCAATAGAGCACAAAAGACAATTATTCAAGGAAGTGCATGGATTGAACGGGAGTATTTATTATTTCTGGACCTATCCCCTCCTGAACAGCGAGGGTAACATATATGGCGTAGTAAACTATCTCAGGGAAGTAACAGAACAGAAAAGGCTTGAGCAGCGGCTTATAAGGGCAGACAAGCTCGCTTCCCTTGGGATACTTGTAGCCGGCGTTGCGCACGAGATCAACAACCCCCTTGGGATAATTGCCGGTTATTCCGAGGCCCTGCTTGACAGGGCCAAAGACCCCGAACTCCATACTGTGGAGGCATTTGAAGATTTCCCCGATTATCTCAAGACCATCAACAACGAGATCTTCCGCTGTAAAGATACACTGAATACCCTCCTTGATTTTGCACGGCCGTCAGGCGGTATTTACAGAGAAATAGATATTAATGGACTGATCAAGGAGGTGATATTGCTGGTGAAACATGGCGCCAGGGCGCATAAACCCCGGATAGACCTGAATCTCCAGAGAAATATTCCCGAGACAATGGCTGACCCAGGAGCAATGAGACAGGTATTTCTGAACATAATAATGAACTCTTTTTACTTCATGGGATCAGAGGGGGTCATCATAATCAGCACAGCACATGAGAAAAATAAAAACAGGACTGATTACATCCGCATCAGGATCACTGATAATGGAAAAGGCATAGAAAAGGAAATTGTTGATAAAATATTTGACCCCTTCTTCAGCACAAAGGCTGTGGGCGAAGGCACAGGACTGGGTCTTTCGATCTGCCACAGGATAATAACTGAGCACTGCGGCACCATTGATGTGGAGAGCAAGGCAGGTGCAGGTACGACCTTTATTATACGCATCCCTGTGAAAGGCAAAAAATTGCTAATGAGTTCATAAGTAAAGCGACAAGGAGTAAAAGTTAAAACAAATCAGTGCTGTCATTCTCCGGCTTGACCGGAGAATCCACCCTTCGACAAGCTCAGGGTGACAACTGTCATGGTGAGCCTGTCGAACCATGGGGTGCCCGATCAGGCGGGCAATGACACAAATTGGGAAGCAATTAATTAAACTATGAGCATACGAATCCTGATAGTCGATGATGAAGAGCCCATAAGAAGGCTTCTTCACAAGGAGCTGAGCCGCAAGGGTTTTCATACCGATACCGCTGAAAACGGGAATGCGGCACTCCAAAAGCTCATGCAATCTTCTTTTGAAATCATACTCCTGGACATTATGATGCCGGGTATGGATGGTATTTCCCTGCTGAAGAAACTGAAAAATGACCCTGCCTCTCCCGCGATAATAGTGCTGACCGGAAAGGCCACTGTTGATACAGCCGTTGGCGCCATGAAGAACGGCGCATATGATTATCTTACGAAACCCTATAAGCTTGAGGAGCTGTCAATTGTAATTGGCCGGGCTTATGAGCAGAGAAAACTCAGTCTTGAGAACCAACTTCTGCAAAAGGAACTCGCTCGAAGAGAAAGCCCTGACGATTTTGTGGGGAACAGCCTTAAGTTCCGGCAGGTCCTGAAGCTTATTGACAAGATCGCGCCGACTGACTCAACGGTGCTTATAACCGGTGAGAGCGGTACCGGGAAGGAACTTGTAGCGCACTATCTCTGGAAAAAGAGCAGGCGGAATGACCGTGTATTTATAGCTGTTAATTGCTCTACCCTGTCCGAAAATTTAGTGGAAAGTGAGCTCTTCGGGCATGAGAAGGGCGCTTTCACTAACGCAGTCAATGTAAAGAACGGGCTGGTTGAAACTGCGGACGGAGGCACGCTCTTTCTTGATGAGATATCAGAGGTGCCGGTCGCGCTGCAAACCAAACTGCTGCGGTTCCTTGACTCAGGTGAGTTTCGCAGGGTAGGAGCAAATAAAAATCTTAAGGCGCATGTGCGGATAATCGCAGCCACAAACAGGGACCTAAATGAAGCTATTGCAAAGGGTAGCTTTCGGGAAGACCTCTTTTACAGGCTGAACGTTATCAATATTGATCTCCCGCCTCTCAGAGAGAGAAAAGAAGATATCAAACCTCTCGCAGAATATTTTATTAAAAAGTACGGCAGGAAGATCTCTAAAGCTATTAATGCAATAAATAGGGACGCTGAAGAAGCGTTGATCGCTTATGACTGGCCGGGCAACGTAAGAGAACTGGAGAACGTTATTGAAAGGGCCGTGATTTTATGCGAGAACGATGTGATAACCCGGGAATCGCTTGCGGTCAACGGGGCTGTGCCACAGCAAGGCAGCAGGCATACATTCCCCCAACTGCAGGAAATAGAGAAAGATCACATACTCATGGCACTGAAAAAGACCGGGGGAAACCAGACAAAGGCCAGCAAGATGCTGGGACTGGACAGGAAGACGCTTTATCTGAAACTGAAACGCTACGGGATATCATCATAGAACGGTCCCTCCTTGAATAAAACGATATATGCAATATACAATACTCCATCTGTGATAGCGGCATGCATTTCTTCTGTTATATCTACCGCTTCTGACCGATTATGCCCAAAGGACTGATACATGTTTATACAGGAAACGGCAAGGGTAAGACCACTGCTGCTTTTGGTCTTGCCATGCGGGCATCGGGGCATGGAAAAAAGGTACTGATCCTGCAGTTCCTGAAAAGCAGGACCAGGAACTCAGGGGAAGCAACAAGCGCAAAGAATCTTGGCATCAAGGTCATAAAATTCAAGGGGCAGACAACGCCCCTCTTTGATCCCTCTGTCAACCGTTCTGAGCTGAAGAAGAATATTAAGAACTCGTTGTTGTATTCTCTCAAGCAGATCAAAAGCGGCGGTTATGACCTCATTATTATGGATGAGTTCAACAACCTTTTTCGTGATCATTACGCCGATGCTGTCGATATCGGGGAAATAATCGGGGCGCAGACTGAAGGGCTCGAGCTTGTTTTCACTGGCCGGGGGGCGCCAAAGGAATTGATCGATCTGGCAGATTATGTTACCGAAATGCACTTGATCAAGCATCCCGCAGCAAATGGATTGATGGCAAGAAAGGGCATAGAATTTTAGGAAAAATGTATGGCATACAAAAAAGATTTGACACTCACTCTTGACTGCATTGACAAAGAAGAGCTCCTGGAGCGCATCAACGGAAAAGCCAACTTCGTGCTCGTGGATACCATAGGCGCATATGATGGAAACAGGTACAGGATCAGAGGCTCCAGGACCATTGCGTATCCTGAAGTGATCGACAGGCGGAAAGAATTGTTACCGTATGGTGAGATCATCATTTACTGCAAGCATAAGGACTGTGTTGCCTCAAAGAAAGTCGCCCTCGGACTTAAGCTGCTGAACATCCCCAATGTGAAGGTATATGAAGGCGGGCTGGATGAGTGGATGGCGCATGATCTTCCCGTAGAAGAAGTATAAGCATCATTCAAGCCTCTTCATCCACTGTACGCCGAATTCCCTCACAGCCAAAGTCAGTGCAAGTGCCGCAGCCAAGGTTATGAGCGGATGCCCAATTTCGGACATGGGCTCCTCAGCCCTGAGCCAGGATAATTTCATTAATCCCTCGCCGCGTCTTTCACCATCAGCCGTGTGACAGCGCTCGCAAATGCGGCCGGGTCTTTGGGCTTGGACCCTTCCAGTAAAAGCGCCTGGCCATACAGGAGGTTTATATATTCGGAAAGAGCTGCGCTCTTCTGGTCTTTTTCAAAGATCCTGTTCATTGCTTCAAAGATAGGGTGTGCAGGATTGATCTCGAGGATGCGCTTGTTCTCCGGAATGTTCTGTCCCATTGACTTGAGGAGCTTCTCCAGTTGAGGGTCCATCCCGCCCTCATCGGCAACAAGACAGCACGCGGTCTCTTTCAGTCTGCCTGAAAGGCGGACATCTTTCACTTCGTCCTTTAACTGCTCCTTAATAAGCGCGATAAGCGTTTCAAGTTTCTTCCCGGCCTCCTTTGCCATCTCGTCTGCCTTGTCAAGCTTGATGTCCCCTTTGACAACCGATTTTATTTTCTTTCCTTTGTATTCATGAAGGTTGCTCATTACAATATCATCCACTTCATCGAGCATGATAAGCACTTCATACCCCTTGTCCCTGAACGTCTCAAGATACGGCGACTTCAGTGCCTCATCCCTCGAGGCTCCGGTAATATAATAGATGTCTTCCTGGCCCTCCTTCATGCTGCCGGCATATTCCTGGAGCGTCGTGAAGGCTTCACCGTCTTTTTGTGTTGACTGGAACAGGAGCAGGTCCGCGATCATCTCTTTTCTCGCATGATCAAAATGAATGCCCTCTTTCAGTATCCTTCCAAATTCCCTGTAGAACTGCTGATACTTTTCATACTCGTTCTTTTTCATGTCAGCTAATGAATCGAGC
This sequence comes from Nitrospiraceae bacterium, assembly GCA_003599425.1. Taxonomy (GTDB): domain Bacteria; phylum Nitrospirota; class Thermodesulfovibrionia; order UBA6902; family UBA6902; genus SURF-23. Next base: position 20,251 of record QZKC01000087.1, read on the forward strand.
ACTTTTTTCGTAATATTCTTATTAATAATCTCGACCTGCCGGTTCTTCTGTAATATCTCTCTCGATACATTCAGAGGCAGGTCGGATGAGTCGACAACGCCCTTGATAAACCGCAAATACAAAGGGATCAGGTCCTCACAGTGGTCCATGATCTGCACTTTTTTCACATATAGGGCCGGGCCGATCTTATAATCCTTGTAATAGATGTCAAAAGGCATCCGCGAGGGGATATACAGAAGCGCCGTAAATTCGGAAGTGCCTTCAGCCTTGAAATGTATCACCTTTGAAGGGTCTGTGAAATCATGCGAGACATGCTTATAAAATTCGTTATACTCCTCAGGCGTGATCTGGGCTCTGTCCTTCAGCCAGATCGCCTTGCCGGAATTTAGTCTCTCTTCCTCCCTGATCCTTACCTTCTCGCCTTTTTTCAGTTCGCTGTCTTTTTCCCGTTCGATCTCCATGACGACCGGATGTTCTATGTAGTCGGAGTATTTCTTGATTACCCCTCTTATTTCCCATTCCTCAAGATATTTCTTTTCATCCGCCTTGAGATTGAGGATGACGTCCGTCCCCCTTGTGTCCTTTTCCGTCTCTTCGATCGTATAAAAACCGTCAGCAGCAGATTCCCATCTGACCCCGTTTTTTGTCCCGACACCCGCTTTCCTTGATATGACCGTGACCTTGTCTGCGGCCATAAAAGATGAATAAAAGCCCACGCCGAACTGGCCGATAAGCTCAGGGTTGTCCTTTACTTCCCTGCTCTGCAAGGCGGCAATGAACTCTTTTGTGCCTGAATGGGCGATGGTGCCGAGAGCCTGGATTATTTCGTCTTTCGTCATGCCGATCCCGTTATCGCTTACAGTAAGGGTTCCTGCTTCCTTATCAGCAATGATCTTTATTTTCCATTCTCCTTCCCCTTCAAGGATACTGCTGTTTGTCAGGGATTCATAACGCGCCCTGTCAATGGCGTCAGATGCATTGGAAATGAGCTCTCTCAGGAATATTTCTTTATGTGAATAGAGAGAGTGGATCATGAGATCAAGCAATTGCTTGACCTCTGTTTTAAATTCAAGATTCGTCTTCGTCATATGGAATTCACCTCATTTAGTTTGATAGCTCAACAGAGCAAAAAAATATTTTTATATTCTAAAATCTTTCCGGAAAAGTCAATTCCTGACCGACAATTTACTTACACACACAATGGACAGGTTACAAAGAAAGCGGTCAGCGATCGGCTGTCATTCATTGAGCTTAACGCTGAAGGCTGATAGCTATGCTTTGTTGTATCTGCACCACATTCGATGAGTTATGGCTACAACAACTGCACTGCCTCCTGTTACTAATAGTTACCCGTATTGCCATACTTTGTCATGAATATTAAACTAACCAACCATAAAACCATTGAATTATTTCTCAGGCATGACAATTGCAGTTTAAAGCTTCAGGAGGCTGAAATGACAACCCTGAAAAGTTGTGAAATACTGGATGAACTAAAAAAATTAGGTATAGACCGCCCTTCAGATATCCTCGAATATCTGAGTGAATATACAGATTACTGTTCCCGTAAGAATTGTAATTGCCGAGTAGACAGAGAAGAGAAATAGTCAGTCCCCCTATTTTGTTTTCAGGGAGTCAAGCAATTTCCTCGCTTCCTCTCCAACATCGTTCCGAGGGTTAAGTTCAACAGCCTTTTCAAGTGACTTCCTTGCTTCATCATTCTTCCCGACCGCCATCTGGATAAAACCGAGACTCATCCATAACCTCTGATACGACGGCATGATCTGAGCCCCCTTTTTCAAAATATCGATCGCAGCGTCTGACTGCTTAATATAGTGAAGGGCAAGGCCCATGTCATTGTACGTATCTATATCATTCGGATCTTTTTCGAGCACTTTCTGATAGATCTGTACAGCGTCAGCAAACCTGCCGGTCTCAAAATACCTGTCACCGAGCAGGGCCAGTTCTTTGGGATCATCCGGAAGTTCCCCTAACTGTTCCGCAGGCGGCTGCATGGGAGTGCCCGTCATCGGGCCAGGAGGGACCATCCCCCTTTGTGATCCAGGAGATGAAGGTTGTTCTTTTTTGTTGTCTGATGTCATTACAGCAATAACAACAATGCCGATGATAAGGACCGCAATAGCAGCCATGGTTATTTTTTTGTAATTTTCAGGCGGCATGGTATAAAAATACCTTTTCACACCCCGTTAAGTCAACTTACAAAGATCTTCTGCTACAATATGAAAATGAATAAAACATCTTACCTCGTTACCCGCGGAACAAAAGCGCAGAGGCTTGACGCCTTCATTTCTTCGCAAAGCAATCTTACGCGCTCACGTATACAAAAACTTTTAAAGCAGGGACTAATCACCGTTGATTCGCGTACTGAGAAGGCAAGCTATAAAGTAAAAGAGGGGGATACCATAGCAGTCACTGCCCCTGATGCACAGGAAGGAATGCTTGTCCCGGAAGATATACCGTTGGATGTCGTCTACGAGGACGACACAATTGTCGTTGTAAATAAACCGCCCGGCCTCATTACCCACCCCGCTGCGGGAAACAGGACTGGCACCCTCATGAACGCGCTCGCTGCACGATGCGGCAAGCTTGCCTCTGTCGGCGCACCGTTGAGGCCCGGTGTAGTACACCGCCTTGATAAAGATACGTCAGGACTTCTCGTAATCGCAAAGACCGATGAGGCATATTATAACCTTGTCAAGCAATTTAAAGACCGTGAAGTGGAAAAACATTATGCGGCTCTTCTCTATGGTGCCGTCAGATCAGAATGTGGAGAGATACATTCAGCCATCGGCAGGTCTGCATCCGACAGGAAAAAAATGTCGACAAAGACCAGACGTGGCAAAGAAGCTCTTACTCAATACGAGGTCATGCGGAGATTTCCATCAGCAACCCTCGTGAAAGTTAAAATACTCACCGGACGTACACACCAGATCAGAGTCCATTTCGCATCAATAGGGCATCCTGTATTGGGAGATAGAACATACGGTAGAAAAGTAGATGTTGCGGTCGAGGGAAGAAAAAAGATCGTTTTCCCGCGCCAGATGCTTCACGCTTACAGCCTCAAACTGAAACACCCTGAAGACGGAAGGCTGCTGGAGTTTAGTGCACCGATGCCGGGGGATATGGAAGGGGTGATCAGGGAATTAGGCAAGTAAAATAAATATAATTTAAACAGGTTGAGCAGGCTGCAGCTCTTCCTTGAACCCGCACTCTTTTTTCAGGCATGCAAGGACTTCTTCTTTTTTCGTCCTCTTCTCTATAAGTATCGAAGCGCCGCATTTGGGACAGGGCTTGTCAACGGGCTTATACCATGTAGCGAACTTGCATTTGGGATAATTCCCGCAACTGTAAAATATCTTGCCTTTTTTAGTCCTTTTCTCAACAATGTCTCCGCCGTCTTCAGGACACTGTACTCCTATGCTTAGAGCCTTTGTGGTCTTGCATTCAGGATACTTGCTGCATGAAATAAACTTACCATATCTCCCTGTGCGTATGACCATCGGGGATCCGCATTTTGGGCATTTCTCATCGATCTCCTGTATCTCGGCGCTCTGCTGTGTCCCGTTTGACTCTCCATTTTCGAGCGGTTTGGTGGTCTTGCATTCGGGATAACCAGTGCATGCGATGAACCTGCCGTGCCTTCCCCATTTTATGACCATCGGCCTGCCGCATTTCTCGCAGGTCTGGTCTGTGGGAATGTCCTGAGGCTTTACCTTGCCGAGGCTTTCCATAGCTTCCTTGAGGTCCTTATCAAAAGGCCCATAAAAGTCCATCACAACATCTACCCATTTATATCCGCCTTCCTCGATCCTGTCGAGATGGTCTTCCATGGTAGCCGTGAAGTTGTAATCCATCAGTTCAGGGAACCTCTCCACAAGCAGGTCGCTGACCACCTCCCCCAATTCAGTCGGCTTGAATTTACCCTCTGTCTTTTCAGTGTATTTTCTGTCCTGTATGGTGGAAAGGATCGTTGCGTATGTGCTCGGCCTGCCAATGCCTCTTGCCTCAAGCTCTTTTACAAGGGTGGCTTCCGTGAACCGCGGAGGAGGCTGGGTAAAATGCTGTTTCGGAGTAACGGCAATCGTCTTTAATGCATCGCCCTCTGAAAGCTGCGGCAGCAGGCCTTCTTCTTCCTTTCCGTTATCGGTTGCTTCCGTATACAACGTCATGAACCCCTGGAATATCACCACAGTGCCTGTCGCGCGGAAGATGTACTTATCAGCGCGTATATCGATTGAAGTCTGTTCAAGCTGTGCTGACTCCATCTGGCTTGCGACAAAACGCTCCCATATCAGCTTGTACATCTTATACTGGTCCGGTTCAAGGAACTTCTTTACAGCAGATGGAGTCCTGTAAACTGATGTCGGCCTTATAGCTTCATGCGCCTCCTGTGCTGCTTTTTTGCTTTTATATACAGGCGGCTTGTCCGGGACATAGTCCTTGCCGTATTGCTTTGTTATAAATTCCCTTGACTCCTTTTGCGCCTCTGCTGCCGTCCTTACGGAATCAGTTCTCATGTAAGTAATAAGACCGGTTGAGCCTTCCTCGCCGAGTTCTATGCCTTCATATAACTGCTGGGCGATCATCATGGTCTTTTTGGCTGTGAACCTGAGTTTCCTGGATGCATCCTGCTGGAGCGTGCTGGTAATAAATGGCGGCGCCGGTGAGCGTCTTCTCTTTTTCTTCTCGATCTTCTGCACGACAAAGCCCTTGCCCTGCACATCGTCAAGTATGCCCTGCGCCTGTTCGCCATTTTTGATCTCCGCCTTCAGATCGCCTATCTGGATAAGCTTTGCTTCAAACTGAGGCGGCTCCTGCGCCTCCAGTGTAGCGGTTATGCTCCAGTACTCCTCTGATTGAAAAGCCCCGATCTCGCGTTCACGGTCGACAACGAGCCTGAGCGCCACTGACTGAACTCTTCCGGCGCTGAGCCCGCGCCTGACCTTGCGCCATAGAAGCGGCGACAGCTTGTAACCCACCAATCTGTCCAGAACTCTCCTCGCCTGCTGCGCATCAAAGAGGTTCATATTGATCTTGCGGGGATGCTTCATGGCTTCGGTGACAGCCTTTTCCGTTATTTCATTGAACTCCACTCTGTACACCTTGCCCGAATCGCCGTTCAGTTCTTCAGCTATATGCCAGGCAATCGCCTCGCCCTCCCTGTCAGGGTCAGGGCCGAGGAAAACCATGTCAGCGGTCTTCGCTGCTTTTTTCAGGTCCTTCATGACCTTTTCTTTTCCTTCAATTACGACATAGGTAGGCGCAAAATCCTTGTCCACATCGACCCCGAGATCGCTTTTTGGAAGGTCTTTGACATGCCCTATGGATGCCTTGATAACAAAATCCTTGCCAAGGAATTTACTGATCGTCTTTACCTTGGCAGGAGACTCAACAATTAAAAGTGATTTCATCTGAAGATGCTCCTTGCAGTTAAAAAATGCTGCGATGTACTTTATCGCTTTTCTCTATCGGATATTTCCGGAAAACCTTTACAAGAAAGTTGTTAGCTGTCAGTTTTCAGTTATTAGTCTAACAACGGCTGTTAAACAACCTCAGTTCAAAGAAAAATGTTTCCCCTGGGTCTGCCGCGCAGCTCCCTTGAGCTCAAGGCTCAGAAGTATTGACAAGACCCTGCTCACCGGTATTTTTGCTGCTCTCGTGATATTGTCTATATGTTTCGGCTCACTGCTTAAATGGTCCAGTATTAACTTCTCATCATCGGTCATAGCGCTCAGGGTTTTCCCTGTACCTGCTTTCACTTCATTCATAATTCCTTTTATCTGCGGCCCGAGTTCATCTAAAACTTCTTCTGCGCCCTCAACAAGACGCGCTCCTCTTTTGATAAGATCGTTCGTCCCCTTTGAATTAACAGACGTTATGTTGCCCGGGACCGCAAACACTTCCCTGTTCTGTTCAAGAGCATACGCTACTGTAATGAGAGAACCGCTGTCAAGTGCCGCCTCGATAACAATAACTCCAAGCGATAATCCGCTGATGATCCTGTTCCTCTTGGGAAAGTTTTCTTTTTCGGGCCTGGTGCCGAACGGGAATTCACTGATGACAGCTCCGGAAACAGCGATTTCATCCATGAGGGCTTTGTTCTCCGGGGGGTACGGCATATCAAGCCCGGAACCAAGGACTGCTATCGTCCTTCCCTGCGCCTTCAGTGCGCCGTTATGAGAAGCGCTGTCTATTCCTCTTGCCATTCCACTTACCACTGTAAGTCCCGAGGATGCAAGTTTGAAACCCATTTTCTCCGCTACATACATGCCATAGCTTGTCGAGGTCCTCGACCCCACCATTGCAATAGCATACCTGCACAGGTCACTCAGGTTGCCTTTTACATATAATACAAGCGGGGCGCCATGAACCTGCCTGAGCCTGTCCGGGTATTCATTGTCGCCACGGGTGATCAACCGGACTTTCTGCTTCGCTGCGAATTCCAACTCCTTCTCCACTCTATCCCATTGATTAAACCCTGCTATATTCCCCGCACGGGTCTGGCCGATATCCTCGACCTGCCTGAGTTCGCTGACAGGCGCCTGAAATATGTTTTCAGCGCTTCCAAACGCAGAAAGCAGCCTGCCTGCAAGCACAGGGCCGATGTCAGGCACAAAATTCAGAGCTATCCAGTATCGTATGTCAGTCATAATGCAAAATCACCAGGATGAGCCTGGCGGTTGAAAAAATAAATAGCGATACTTTTTGCAGCGTAATCCCGCACTAAATGGTCTGTTTGTACGGGCATCATATGCCGGGGAATATGTCTCATATCTTATCGCATTATTTATTTCTGAAACTGCCGTGCTCATCATTGCGTATCAGATTTCTTTTAAATTTTTGATCTCACTTTCAGCCTTAATGCATTGAGCTTTATAAATCCCTCTGCATCCTTCTGATCGTATACTGTCTCAGACTCAAAAGTTGCAAGCTGCGGGTTATAGAGAGATACCGGTGATTTCCTCCCTGCTACCATGCACGTCCCTTTATAAAGCTTCAGCCTTACAGTGCCGGTAACTCCTTTTTGTGCTTCATCCATGAGGCGTTGCAATGCCAGCCTCTCAGGAGAGAACCAGAACCCATAATAGATCATCTCAGCGTATTTCGGTATCAGTGAGTCGCGCAGGTGCATTATTTCCCTGTCAAGCGTGATGGACTCCAGCGCCCTGTGAGCGGCCTGAAGCACAGTCCCGCCCGGGGTCTCATACACTCCTCTGGATTTGATCCCAACGAATCTGTTTTCAACCATATCAAGCCTGCCGATTCCGTGCCTGCCTGCGATATCATTGAGTTTTTTCAGGAGATTCGCGGGGGAGAGTTTCTTGCCGTTCACAGCAACAGGGTCTCCGTTCTTATAGCCGATCTCAACATACTCAGGTTTTGACGGCGCCTTTTCAGGAGACACGCTTAATGTGAACATGTCTGCAGGTGGCTCGGTCCACGGGTCTTCGAGGATACCTCCTTCATAACTTATGTGGAACAGATTCCTGTCGGTGCTGTACGGTTTTTTCTTTGTGACAGGGACCGGGATCCCATTTTTCTTCGCGTAATTTACCAAAGATTCCCGCGAATCGAATTTCCATTCCCTCCACGGCGCAATGACTTTAATGCCCGGCTGCAATGCATAATATGTCAACTCAAAACGCACCTGGTCATTGCCCTTGCCGGTTGCTCCGTGCGCGACAGCATCCGCACCCTCCTTCCGCGCGATCTCGATCTGCTTTTTCGCGATGAGAGGACGTGCAATCGAGGTGCCCATTAGATATGCACCCTCATAGACTGCATTGGCCCTGAGCATGGGAAACACATATTCCTTTACAAACTCTTCTCTCAGGTCAACAACATATGCTTTTGAAGCTCCAGTTCTTAATGCCTTATTCTTTATGGCCTTTAGTTCTTCTCCCTGACCAAGGTCTGCGCAGAAAGCGATAACCTCGCATGCATACGTCTCTTTCAGCCACGTAATGATGACGGAGGTATCAAGGCCTCCGGAATATGCGAGCACGACTTTATTGACCTTCATGTATTCTCCTCTCAACTCTCTTCTTTAATTTTTATACAACATATCACAAGCTCACAAAAAATGTAAAATGCGGTGGACGTACCGATCTGTCTTTAAAATATTTTTATTGCCATAGGCTCAAAAATTTTGTAGTATCTTCACAAGAATATAATCTACCGAATGCAAAGGAGGAGACACCATGGCAGCAAAAAAACTTCCAAAAATGTATACCGATATCAGAAAGAGGTATAAAAAGCTTTCTGACGCTGTTGAAAACCTCGGCAAGACCGCGCGGAAAATGGGGCCGCTCAACGCGAAGTCTTCCCATCTTATCCAGCTTGCCGCAGCAGCAGCAATACGGTCTGAAGGCTCAGTCCACAGCCATGTGAGGCGGGCGCTTGAAGCCGGAGCAAAAAAGGAAGAGATCTATCACACACTGATCCTGCTGACAAGCACTATCGGGTTTCCGGCTGTCTCAGCAGCAATAAGCTGGGCTGATGACGTCATGCAGAAGGCATAGTTCTGATTATTTATAAATTTCAATACAGCGCAGGCATGGCTAAAAAACATCTTGAACGCGATAAAATATTTAAATTTGAAATAATGAATCTAAATTTACAGAGTATATTTTTCTGTTTCCGTTAGGGTATCGCACAATATGTTTTTTAGCCATGCCTGCGCTGTATTTATGAGTATGGAGAATAACTCATGAAATTTTTCCTGAAGCTGTTATTGGTTGTATTATTTTTATCTCTTACCGCAGCACCAGTGCTATACGCTGAAACAGTGATCGTGTGCGCTTCGACAACCAGCACCCAGAACTCCGGGCTCTTTGAACACATACTCCCGCTCTTTGAGAAAAAAACAGGGATAACGGTGAAAGTTGTCGCGGTCGGCACAGGAGCAGCGCTCGAGATTGGGAAACGCGGAGATGCTGATGTGGTGCTGGTCCATGCCAAAGATGATGAATTGAAGATGGTCAGTGAAAGCTGGTTCGTGAACCGTCATGACCTTATGTATAATGATTTCATCATTGTCGGTTCGTCTGAGGACAAGGCTGGCATTCGCGGCCTGAAGGACGCGCAGGCAGCTTTGAAAAAGATCGCCGGGGCAAAGGCAATTTTTATTTCAAGGGGCGATGACTCAGGCACTCACAAAAAAGAGCTTTCGCTATGGAAAGAAGCACAGATAACACCCAAGGGCCAGGAATGGTACCTTGAAGTGGGACAGGGCATGGCAAAGACATTAAGGATAGCCAATGAAAAGCAGGCCTACGCCATCACGGACAGAGGCACGTTCCTTTCTCTTGAGGACAGGGAAAGCAATGAACAGGTGATACTTATTGAGGGAGACCCCGGACTGTTCAATCAGTATGGAGTAATGGCAGTGAACCCTAAAAAACATCCTGCTGTGAAGTATAAAGAAGCGATGGAATTCGTCAACTGGCTCGTCTCTGAAGAGGGACAGGATATTATTGCGTCATTCAAGGATTCAAAAGGAAACCAGCTCTTTTTCCCGAATGCCAGGTAATTTCCCCTCTCCCCTGGCGGGAGAGGGTTAGGGTGAGGGGATTTTCACCCCTCCCCTTCATCCCCTCCCATCAAGGGAGGGGAAACACTTCATGACACCGTGAAACAATTTACTTGTTAGGTCAGTTTATTGAATGGATTTCTTATTAAATTCTCTTTCAAAAGCCTTTCACCTTATCATAGCCCTTGATCCCGAACTTCTCGGCATTGTCATGCTTTCATTCAAGGTCTCAGGTCTTGCAATCATTATCTCCGCTGCCGCAGGGCTTTTCATCACGCTGGCCCTTGACCTCCGGGATTTCACAGGTAAGAAGGTAATCGTTACAATGATAAACACATTTATGGGGCTCCCTCCGGTTGTCGCGGGACTTACGCTCTATCTGATACTTTCACGATCAGGGCCTTTAGGGTTTCTGAACCTGCTTTACACGCCATCTGCCATGGTCATTGTTCAGGCAATACTCGCCACTCCGATCATTGCGGGACTCAGCTACGCAGCCGTAGTGTCCGCTGATCCTTCTCTCAGATTTACCGCATACACGCTTGGCGCAACGCCCTTTCAGGCTACGGTAAAGATAATGAAGAATGTCCGCTATTCAGTACTTGCCTCTGTTCTCGCCGGGCTTGGCAGGATCCTGGCAGAGGTGGGAGCTGTGCTGATCGTAGGCGGTAATATCGCAGGTTACACAAGGGTCATGACAACTGCTATAGCCCTCGAAGCAGATAAGGGCGATTTTGAGCTTGCCGTTGCGCTTGGTATTATTCTCCTGCTGATCGCGTTTGCGCTGAACGGTCTGCTGTTTTATTTTCAGAGAAAAGGTAAATGAACTTTTGAATGGCAGGCAGCATAACTGTATGTTGCTTGCCTGAATTAGAAAACAATATGATCGAAAAGATAGAAGCCTGCAACATTATAAAACGGTACAATTCAGGGTTTGCGCTTGAATGTTCTCTGAGCCTGCAAAAAGGCGTCCTCTATACCATTGTCGGCCCGAACGGCAGCGGCAAGTCAACTCTCTTAAAGATCATGGGCCTGCTGGACAGGCCTGACAGCGGCAGCGTTACCTATTTAAATAAAGACAGCTCTGTCTTGAATCCGCAGAATGACATTCATCTCAGGAGAAAGGTTGTGCTTGTCCCCACCCGCGCGGCCCTCTTTAACGAAACAGTATTTGATAACGTTGCTTATGGCCTCCGGCTGAGGAAGGCCGGCAGGAAAGCAATCGAAGGGAAAGTCATGAAATCTTTAAATGAGGTAGGGCTTACTCGCCATAAGGATGCACATGCGTATGAACTTTCTTCGGGCGAAGCCCAGCGTCTGGCGCTTGCAAGGGCGCTCGTCCTTGATCCTGATGCGCTGTTGCTTGACGAACCGACCGCTTCGCTGGACCCTGACAGCACACGGCTCATCGAGGATATCATCATGAAGAAAGTAAGAAACTCTGGAAAGATAACCGTTATGGTGACTCATAATCTCAATCAGGCAAAGGCGCTCGCTGATTCCGTCATATTTATGTACAAAGGCAAGATCATGGAACTGGCTGACCCGGATGTCTTTTTTTCAAAACCTGCTACGGAATCAGCGCAACAATTTGTTTTTGGGGAAATTTACTGAGCTAAATTCATAACCAATCACGAAGACACAAAGGGCAGTCTGCGGAGAATTTCTATGCGACACTGCTAAAAACGAGTTAAAAGTTCTGGAGTTAAGAGGTCAGAAAAGGACAAAGATACCAATTACGCAAAAAAAAATGTAACATGCCTTTTTATCGATCATAGAAATATCGACGCAAAGCTGCCTTTTGCTATCACAGCGCACAAAAAGGCACAAAAAAGTTATTGACAACGAATTCCCTTTTGACTACTATTGTTAGTAATCGCGGTCAGCACAATTATTAAAACCTTATAACCCTTCTGAGTGCAAGGCAAGGAGCAGGGAAAAGGGATGACAGACCATCAACGTGATATTGCCGTGCGTTGTGTGCATTATTCCGTTCTATTTACCTGGCCATTCGGCAGCATTTTCTTTAAATTCCCCTATAAACATAAAGCAATAACCCTTATTAAAAGGAGGCAGGCATGGATGTCACGAGGAGAGACTTCTTAAAACTTTCTGGCGGCGCAACAGTCGCCGGGGTGGCTGCTGTGGGGCTGACACCTGAGGAAGCCGCAGCAAAGGAGATGGAACTCCGGATAAAGGACGCGCAGCAGACCACGACAATATGCCCCTACTGTTCAGTAGGCTGCGGCATAATTGTTCATACCAAAGACGGCAAGGTCATTAATGCCGAAGGCGATCCGGACCATCCTATCAGTGAAGGCACCCTGTGTTCCAAAGGGCAATCGCTGTACCAGATTGTTAATAACCCCATGAGGCTGACAAAGCCGCGTTATCGCGCTCCGGGTTCCACAGAATGGAAAGAGGTCGAATGGGACTGGGCCCTGAACGAGATCGCACAGAGGGTCAAGGACACTCGTGACAAAACCTTCAAGCTAACTTCGAAGTCGAAGGTAAAAGAAAAACAGCCTGACGGCACAGAAAAGGATGTTGAAAAAGATTTTACGGTCAACCGTACAGACGGGATCGCACATGTAGGGAGCGCTGCGCTTGATAATGAAGAATGCTACATGCTGCAGAAACTCCTCCGCTCCTGGGGTCTTGTCTACGTAGAACATCAGGCCCGAATATGACACTCCGCAACTGTAGCGGCTCTGGCAGAGTCGTTTGGTCGCGGTGCAATGACAAACCACTGGATAGATGTCCGGAACGCTGACGTCATCCTCGTCATGGGAGGCAATCCGGCCGAGAACCATCCCATTTCCATGAAATGGATAGCAAAGGCAAAGGAACAGGGCGCGAAACTCATTGTTGTGGATCCGCGTTTTACGCGCACAGCAGCAAAGGCCGATATCTACGCGCCTCTTCGTTCCGGCACAGACATCGCTTTTCTCGGAGGCATGATAAAGTACATCATTGAGAACAAACTGTATTTCAGGGAATATGTGGCGAACTACACGAATGCGTCTTTTCTGGTCAACCCTGAATTCAAAGGCCCGGGCGAACTCAACGGGGTCTTCTCCGGCTATGATAATAAAGGGAGAAAATATGACAAAAAAACCTGGGCGTATCAGCTTGACGAGAACGGCCTTCCGAAAAAAGACCTCTCGCTTAAGGACCCGAACTGTGTGTTCCAACTGCTGAAGAAGCATTACTCGCGCTACGACATCGACAAGGTCTCCTCCATCACAGGTACTCCTGCGGAAAAGCTTAAAGAAATATATGATGTATACGGCTCGACCGGGAAACCGGACAGGGTCGGCACAGAGCTTTACGCGATGGGCTGGACCCAGCATACTGTCGGAACGCAGAACATACGGACTATGGCGATCATCCAGCTCCTCCTCGGCAATATGGGAATGGCAGGGGGCGGGGTCAATGCACTGAGAGGAGAATCAAATGTGCAGGGCTCTACTGATCACGGGATACTGTTCCATATCCTTCCTGGTTATTTGCCCACTCCGAAGGCTGTATGGACAGACCTGAAGACCTATATTGAGAAGAATACCCCTCAGACAAAGGACACAAGGAGCGTCAACTGGTGGAGCAACAGGGGCAAATACATAACAAGCTACCTGAAAGCTGTATACGGCAACAACGCCACCAAAGACAATGACTTTGCTTATGCCTGGCTGCCGAAGCTGGACGAGGGCATGAACTGTTCATGGCTCGTCCTCTTTGACCAGATGCTCAAGGACAAATTTGAAGGGTTCTTCGCATGGGGACAGAACCCCGCGTGCTCAGGGGCCAATGCAGGTAAAGTGCGCAAGGCGCTGGCACGGCTCAAATGGATGGTCAATGTTAACCTGTTTGATAACGAGACCGGCTCCTTCTGGAAAGGCCCCGGCATGAAAACGGAAGAGATCCAGACAGAGGTCTTTCAGCTTCCAGCCGCTTCTTCGGTTGAGAAAGAGGGCAGCATCACCAATTCAGGCCGCCTCGCCCAGTGGAGGACCAGGGCCATAGCGCCAGTGGGCGAATCAATGCCTGACTCCGAGATCATGAACGAACTGTATTTCAGGGTGAGGAAACTCTATAAAGATAAGGGCGGCAAATTCCCGGCTCCTGTTATGAACCTCGACTGGAATTACGGAGAGAAGGACGCAAGCGGCAAGGTCGCGAAATTCGACATCCATCAGGTTGCAAAGGAAATAAACGGGTACTATCTTGAGGACGTATATGACAAGAAGACAGACCCTCCGACCCTCCTTGGGAAAAAAGGCGACCTTTGCGCCTCATTTGTCCATCTGCAGGCAGACGGGACTACTTCTTCAGGCAACTGGCTTTACAGCCAGAGCTATACACAGAAGGAAGGCAAGATAATAAACATGATGGCGCGAAGGGGGAAGGATGACCCCACAGGTCTTGGCATGTATCCGGGCTGGGCATGGTGCTGGCCTGTGAACCGGCACGTGCTCTATAACCGTGCATCCGTTGACCTCAACGGCAATCCCTGGAACCCGCAGCGTGCTGTCATAAAGTGGAACGCACTGAAGGAAGACCCAAAGACCAAAAAACTGGGCGGCTGGGAAGGAGATGTCCCGGACGGCCCCGCGCCTCCAATGGCGGATGAAAAGACAGGCAAGTACCCGTTTATCATGCGGGCAGAAGGTGTTGGTTTGATATACGGACCTGGACTTGCCGACGGCCCGTTCCCTGAGCATTATGAAGCGCTGGAATGCCCGCTGCAGGAAAATCCCATGCAGCCGCAACACAGGATCAATCCTACCATTAAACTTTTCTACGGCGTTGAAGGCCCTCATCAAAAACCCGCAGCCGAGGGAGGTTCCCTTGAGGATATCTTCGCAAGCTGCGATATCAGGTTCCCTTTTGTAGCCACGACATACAGGGTATCGGAACACTGGCAGACAGGTGTGCTCACACGGCATTTGCCCTGGCAGCTTGAGATGTCGCCGGAGCAGTTTGTGGAATTAAGTGAGGAACTTGCTGAAGACCTCAAGATAAAGAACGGTGACAAGGTTATTGTATCCTCGGCACGAGGGAGGGTGCGTGCAGTGGCTATGGTTACAAGAAGGTTCAAACCCTTCAAGGTCATGGACTCAACAGTCCATCAGGTTGGCCTGCCCTGGCACTTCGGATGGCAGTTCCCTGAGGACGGCAGCGCCGGAGACAGCGCGAACCTGCTCACGCCGACTATCGGCGACGCAAATACAATGATACCGGAGACAAAGGCGTTTCTGGTGAATATAGAAAAGGTATAGGGGGTGATGTCATGGGAAGAATGTCAATACTTGTTTCACCTGAATTATGCATAGGATGCAGGGGGTGTCAGACCGCCTGCAAGGAATGGAACCAGCTTTCAGGCGTAAAAACGGAAAACAGGGGAAGCACCGAAAACCCTCCGGACCTCACGCCAAACACATTCAATAAAATAAGGTATGTTGAGCTTCCGTCCGAGACGAACATGGTGCGGTGGCTCTTTGTCAGCCAGAGGTGCATGCATTGCGGCGACGCGGGATGCATGAAGATATGCCCTGCCCCCGGCGCTCTTTTCAGGACAGATGAAGGCGCGGTGGCATTTGACAAGGACAAATGCGTTGGCTGCAAGCTCTGCGTTACTTCGTGTCCGTTCAATGTGCCAAGATACGATGAGAAGAACAAGATATCAAAATGCCACCTCTGCGCGGAAAGGATTGCGAACAGACTTGAACCGGCCTGTACGAAGACATGCCCTACCGGAGCGCTCCGCTTCGGAGAAAGAGATGCGCTGCTGGGCCTTGCGCAGAAGGCGGGCTATGCAAAAGTTTACGGTCAGGCAGACCTTGAAGGTCTTGGCGCCATGTACGCTTTCATGGATGCACCGAAGATCTATGGCATGAATGAAAACCCCGCGATCCCCGAGTCTGTTGTCTTCTGGGACAATGTCCTCAGGCCTCTCGCTTATCTGGGGCTTGCAGGGGCAGTAGCAGCTTCACTGGTGCATTATGTAGCGTTCGGACCGAAAAAGATAGAGGAGGGAAAAAAGGATGAGTAATAACATGATCAAAAAGGCAGGCGGATTTGAGATACTGAACCACTGGGTTCTGGCGATAAGCTTTTTCATCCTTGCAATAAGCGGCTTTGGTTTTCTGTTCCATCTCGAACAGGTAGGTTCAGCTTTCGGCGGATTCAACCAGATGCGAGACATACACAATTGGTCGGGCGTTGTGTTTGCCGTATCCCTGTTCTTAACAATGTTCAAATATCTCACTGTAGCTCTGAATTTCAGCGCTGATGATATGGCATGGCTCGGAAAAGCCGGTGGATACTTCTCCAAAAAGGCTCAAATGCCGCCGCAGGATGAGCTCAATGCGGGACAGAAACTTCTGTATATCGTGGTGCTACTTTTGGGCATCGCGATCTCAGTAACCGGAGTTATCATGTGGCTCAGGCCTGAAATGGCAGATGTGAACAAGTGGGTCCTCTTCTCGTTTCTGGTCCATAACATAGCATCTGACATCTTTGTCATCGCCATCCCGATCCACATTTACCTGGCGACCCTTGCAAATCCGGGTACGCTGCGTATCATGATCTCAGGCACGGTCCCGGTCGAATGGGCACGCAAAAGACACGCGAAATGGGTGCAGAAGCTGGGATATTAAAAACAGGAATAAGGGATTAAAGGTTAGCGAAAATTCCCTCCCCCCTGACGGAGGAGGGTTAGGGCGGGGGTGATTTAAAAAAGCATGTTCACCCTCCCCTTAATCCCCTCCCGTCGAGGGAGGGGGAGGTGCCTCGTGACAATGCAGCGGAATAATTTGTTTATGAAAAAGCTTTTAATTCTCCTTTTTGTTATTTTCACCGCCTCATTCTCTTTTGCTGCTGAGCAGCGTTACACCGTCCCTACTGAAGATTCACCATACTGCGGAACACAGAATGCACCTGTTACAATAATCGAATTCCTCGACTACCAGTGACCGCACTGCAAGGGGGTCGGTCCGGCCATCCATAAACTGATGGAAGATTACAAAGGAAAAATAAGACTCGTGGTAAAGCACTACCCGTACAAATACAGGGATTTCTCTCACATCGCTGCCGAGGCATCTCTGGCTGCGCTGGACCAGGGCAAGTTCTGCGAGATGCATGAATACCTGCTTGAAAAATCTCCGAGACTTGACAGGAACAGTCTCATACGTTACTCGGGAGACGTTGGTCTGGATATAAAGAAGTTCACGGGATCTCTTGATTCTATGAAACATTTAAAGATAATTGAGCGCGACAAAAAACTTGCCGTTGACATGGATCTATATAATACGCCGACTTTCTTCATTAACGGCAGGAAAGTGGTCGGCAACAGGCCTTATGAGGTTTTCAAAAAGATAGTTGAGGAGGAGCTGAAATGATGGGAAGAGATAGGTTCATAAGCAAGGTGTCATTCCCGCAAGCGAAGCGCGTCGGGAATCCTTCTTTAAATAAAAAAAGATTCCGGACAAGCCGGAATGACATACAAAGCAATCTACATATGAACTATTTGGAAAAAGCTAAACTCTTTTGTTTTTTTCTGCTGCTTGGTGTTTTTATAATGCCCTTCTCCTCCCATGCCTTTCATCTTGAATCTCTGAAACCTGTTGCTGCTCCAAAAGACAATCCCCAGACACCTGAAAAGATCGAACTTGGCAAGAAGCTGTTCTTTGACAGGCGTCTTTCAGGCGACGGCACGATGAGCTGCGTAACCTGTCATGACCCCGAGACCGGATATACAGACCAGCTTGCCATCTCACTCAGCTACCCCACAACAAAAAACTGGCGGAATTCTCCGTCTCTCATCAATGCCGCGTATAATACGTCCCTGTTCTGGGACGGCAGGGCCCAATCACTTGAGAAGCAGGCGCTATTCCCCATGATGTCTGCCTTTGAGATGAACCAGAACCTCGATTTTCTGGAAGAAGAACTGAAATCCGTGCCGGAATATGTGGAGTCATTCAGAAAGATCTTTGGCGGCGAGATAACCCGCGAGAAGATCGCGATGGCTCTTGCATCTTTCCAGAGGACTATTGTTTCAAAGAATGCTCCTGTTGATAAGTTCCTTGATGGAGACACGAATTCCCTGACCCCGGAACAGAACAGAGGATATGAAATTTTCACCGGCAAAGGGAAGTGCGTTCAGTGCCACAGCGGCGCGAATTTCACTGATAGTAAATTCTACAATCTCGGGGTTCCTGAAAACCCTGCTCTCCTGAATGATCCGCGGGTAACAGCAACAATGAGGTTCACTGCCAAGGTTTCCGGATACAAAGATTACCGCACCCTCACTGAAGACCCGGGCAGATATCTTGTTACAAAGAACAAAAAAGACTGGAAGGCATTCAAGACCCCCGGATTGAGAGAGATCGCGCTGACAGGCCCATATATGCATAACGGAGTTTTCGAAACACTGGATGAAGTTATAGAGTTCTTCAATAAAGGAGGCGGTGAAGACAAGAACAGATCACCGCTGCTTGAGCCGCTGAATCTTACCCATGAAGAAAAACAGACGCTCAAGGTTTTTCTGACAGAGGCGCTCAAAGGCGAAGTAACGGTTGTAAAGACGCCTGAAGTGCCGTGAAAACTGAGCATTAATGAAATATTCCCTCTTGTGCACTCTGTGGATCCTCTGGTGTTTTTTGCACAGTTGCCTCATCACAACCAGAACAACTTTATGGTTTAATGAACAGTTTGGAAAAAAATTCGCTTATCACCGGATAGCCTATAATCTGTTCTCTCTCATAACCTTCCTGCCTCTCTTCTTCTGGCAGCGGACAATAACGGGACCGGTCGTTGTCCCTCTCTTCCCCTCTCTCATGATAGTCAAATATATCGCTATGGTCTTCGGCATAATCATGATAGCAGGATCATTTGCCTCCTTTGATATAGGGGAGTTTCTCGGGATCAGGCGCCGGAAGAAAGAAACGGGACACGTTATTCAGAAACACGGGTTATACGGCATAGTGCGTCATCCAATGTATCTCGGAACTTTTATTTTTCTTGCGGCATCAATGCCAAACGCTCAATTGCCACAATTTCTCGGATATCTTATCCTTGCCATATACGTGATCATCGGTACATTCAGGGAGGACAGGCGTCTCCTGAGAGAATTAGGTGATGAATACAGGGAATATCAAAAAGAAGTGCCTATGATCTTACCTGGGATTTCAAGGAAAAAGAAATGACAGAGTTGATGATATTCCAGAACTTCCTGCTTTCTTTCTTGGCCAGGCGTTCAAAAAGAGACACACCCCTGCCCCTCTATGAGCCATTGGCTCCGAGCCATAGGCCTCCTGTTAGATGGGAATGAACTAAAACCCCCTATTTTTTTCACCACAAACCCGGTCAATTCAGGTAAGATATTTAAATCTTAAAGATGCAAACACACCCCTTAATCTCTCTATGAGCCGTTGGCTACGAGCCATAGGCCTCTTGACAGAGGGGAACAAATTATACTCATTTTTTAAAATGGGGATGCAGAGGGATTTTCAGGAACATGAAAGACCTTCTTGGAAGAGATGAGGCTGTAACGGTTGAAGAAGCCCTGAGACTGCTTGCTGAACAGGATCTGAGGCTGCCCGGTACCGAATCTGTCCACATCGAAAAGGCATACGGAAGGGTCCTTGCACAAGACATAGTCTCTCCTGAAAATCTCCCCGGTTTCAACCGTTCGAGCATGGACGGCTATGCTGTTAATGCAGCAGACACCTTCAGCGCTTCAGACACCATGCCTGTCTACCTTCAGATCAAGGGACAAGTTTTGATGGGTGAAAAGGCATGTATCCAAATACAGAGGGAAGAGGCCTGCCGTATCCCAACTGGCGGGATGCTTCCTGAAGGGGCGGATGCTGTTGTCATGTTCGAGCATACGAACCTGATCGATGGTGAAACGGTCGAGATCATGAAAACTGTCTCTCCGGGAGAAAATGTCATCCGTTTTGACGAAGATGTCAGGGCAGGGGAAACTGTTCTATCAACCTGCCACCGATTAAGGCCTCAGGATATTGGGGCGCTTGCAGGTCTTGGAATTCCTGTGGTATCCGTTTATAAAAAGCCTGTCGTGGCCATTGTCTCAACAGGCGATGAGGTTGTGTCACCTGACAAACCATTGTCTCCGGGTGAAGTGAGGGACATAAATTCATACAACCTTGCCGGAATGATACTCGCATGCCATGCTCATCCTGCCAAGAAAGGAATAATTAAAGACAGATTTGATGAACTGAGAGCTGCTGTCAGTGAAGCAGTGCATACGTCCGACATGGTGCTTATCACAGGCGGGAGTTCTGTTGGTACGAGCGACTATACCGCAAAGGTCATATCAGGCCTTGGCTCCCCGGGTGTGATCTTCCATGGGGTAGCAATGAAACCCGGGAAGCCTGTTATAGGTGGAAACATTAACGGGGTGCCGGTATTCGGCCTTCCGGGACATCCTGCTGCGATCACTGTAAGCTTTGAGACCTTTATTGAGCCGCTTATTCAGAGATTGTCAGGCAAAAAAACTAATAATGTGCTTCCGTCACGACGAATGCTTAAGGCTCTTTTCAGCAGGAATCTGTCTTCTCCCGCAGGGAGGGAAGAGCATATCAGGGTAACAATTGAGAGGAGAAACGGCGCGCTCCGGGCTGTGCCGGTATTAGGGAAATCAGGGCTTGTGAGCACTTTGGTCAGGGCTGACGGGATCGTTATAATCCCGATGAACAAGTCGGGGTTATATGAAGGTGAAGAGGTAGAGGTTAGGTTGTTCAGGGATTGATACGGGATATCTAAAATCTCCCCTCCCTGAACGGGAGGGGATTAATGGGAGGGTAAACAAATTATTTCAATTACCCCCACCCTCGCCCGTCAAGGGGGAGGGAAGTATTTGGAGCCGATTTGCTTTTCACAAGAAGAATATACAAGACAAGCGTATCCCTTGAGGATGCGTTGGGGACGTGGAATGAGTTCGTAAGTTCTCTCCCGCGTGCGGAGAGCGAAGATATCACTGTGGTAGGTTCATTGGGAAGGGTGACTGCTGCCGCTGTTCAGGCAAAGATATCCTCACCGTTTTTTCATGCTTCTGCCATGGACGGGTACGCAGTCCGATTTCATGAGACCTTTGGATCTTCTGAGACACATCCGCTCCAGCTCAGGCTCAACGATCAGGCCTTGCCTGTAAACACTGGCGATCCCATCCCTGAAGGATACAATGCTGTCATCATGGTCGAGGATGTGCAGATCAGAGGAGAGCTTCTCGAAATAATCGCACCTGTAGCGCCATATGAAAATGTAAGAACTGTCGGAGAAGACATTGTCCAGACCGAGCTGATCCTACCTGAAAACCACGTCATCAGGCCTGTTGATATCGGAGCTATGCTTTCAGGAGGGAATACCAAAATCCGCGTCAGGAAAAAGCCTCTGGTGACAATCATTCCGACAGGCAATGAAATTGTTGAGCCGGGCACTGAGCTTAAGACCGGCAACATTATTGACTTCAACAGTTTCATGATCGGCGGGCTTGTCACGCAATGGGGAGGACAGTTCAGAAGGACGGATATTGTCAAGGACAATAAAGAAATCCTCAAGAAAAAGATAACCGAAGCGGTGCAGGAGAGCGACCTTGTCATTGTCCTGGCAGGAGCATCAGCCGGGACTAAAGACTTTACGCCGAACGCAATAGAAGATCTGGGCACAGTGTTCGTTCATGGTATAAACATTAAGCCCGGTAAACCGGTGCTCCTCGGAATGATAAGCGGAAAGCCGGTCATCGGTCTTCCGGGCTATCCTGTTGCTGCACACATCACTTTTGAGCTTTTCGGTATACCGCTTCTGTATCATTTCCTTGGGCCCGAACCTGAAAAACCTGAAACCGTAAAAGCCAGGCTTTCACGCCCTGTCGCGTCCTCATTGGGGCAGGAGGAGTTTCTGAGGGTAAAGGTCGGGAAGGTTGGCGACAATCTCATCGCAACGCCTGTCGGAAGGGGAGCAGGCGCGCTTATGACGCTTCAGCGGGCCGACGGTATTGTGCAGATACCTGCCCTGAGCGAGGGGGTCGCGCCTGAATCCGAGGTAGAGGTGCGGCTGATCCGGTCAAGAAGCGAGATCGAACATACCATAGTCTGCATCGGCAGTCATGACAATGCACTGGACCTGCTTGCGAACTTCCTCAAGCGCCGTTATCCGTCATGCAGCCTTTCATCTGCTCATGTGGGGTCTATGGGAGGCATCATGGCAATAAAAAGATCAGAGGCACATGTTGCGGGCACTCACCTCCTTGATGAAAAGACCGGTGAATACAATATCCCCTTCATAAAGAAATTTCTCAAGGATATCCCGATCGTGGTCATGAATCTGGTTTACAGACAGCAGGGATTCATTGTCAGGAAGAACAATCCCCAAAATATCACAGGCATCGAAGACCTCACGAGAGATGACATTGTTTTCATCAACAGACAGGCAGGCTCAGGGACACGTTTGCTGACCGACAAGTGCCTGCGCGAGAAAAATATCAATCCCCTGAAGATCAGGGGATATGACAAGGAGGAATTCACCCACATGGGAGTTGCCTCCTCTGTCCTGTCAGGCGCTGCCAACACGGGGATGGGGATACTCACTGCAGCGATAGCGCTCGGCCTCGATTTCATCCCTGTCGCACAGGAGAGATATGATCTGGTCATCAGAAAGGAACACCTGAATACGCCCATGATACAGGCCCTGCTTCACATCATTACATCCGGCAGTGAGTTCAGGGATGCCGTTGTTTCATTAGGCGGATACGATATCAGTGATATGGGGAACGTGGTGTATGAGCAGTAATAATGCGCGGCTATAAAAAGAAAAACATCATAAAGATCACTGAGGAGCACAACTCATCAGTTGAAGATGCTGTTGCTGATGAGAAGATGGTCAGGATACTTGTCAATGGAAAAGATGTCCTGAAATTCTACTGCAGCCCCATAATGGTCAGGGAACTTGTCGTGGGCTTCATGATGACCGAAGGGATCATTCAGGGGGAATGGTGCATGGAGCGGATGTCCATTCAGTACGAAGACGATATCATTGTTGACATACCGGCAGCAGGCGTGGTCTCCCTTGAAGGAAGCGCCAGGACCTCCGGATGTGTGGGAGGCATTACCTTTGAACGTACTCCCGAATGTGGGACGACCATAGGGGAAGGGATAACAATTCATAAGGACACGCTTAAAGAGGTATTCCAGAAGTTCCAGAAAAGCTCAGAGCTTTACAATATGACCGGCTGCATGCACAGTGCTGCAATTTCGGATGGCCGGCACCTTCTCGTCCTTGCTGAGGACATAGGGCGTCATAATGCTGTGGATAAGGCCATCGGATATTGCATCCTGGAAAAAATCCCACTTCATGACAAGATTATCCTCGTCAGCGGGAGGCTCTCCTCGGAGATGGCATCAAAATGTTCACGCTGGGGCATTCCCGTTGTCGTGAGCAGGGCTGCGCCGACCGCCCTCTCGATCGATATCGCTGAGAAGCGGGGAATAACAATGATCGGTTTCATGAGGGGGCAGAGGATGAATATCTATACTCATCCGGAGAGAATAATAAGGTAACCGGAAAAATGCTTTTGACTGGTAATTACAACAGGGGGAGATGCCTGAAAAAGCTCTATCAGCAACACCTTTGAAGATTGATAGTCACCATCCTGAGCGGTATTGCTTTACGCAAAATGTCAGACAAATGTATTTCAACCAATCTGTTGCTTTATAGAGGTTTTGAAGGCTACTCTCCCTGTTGTCCTGTTGTGTAAATGCATTTCTGAGTTAATATTCTTAAACAAATCTCATTTATAAAATACCGCTTGTATTACTCCGGATTATATAGTAAATTAAAAATCAGTTTTACACCTCCCATCCCTGGCTAACAGGAGAACAATTTAGGAGATAAAGGAGCAGGAACCATGGCCAAAGCAGCGCAGAAAACAACCCCCAAAAAAGCAAGATCAACCGCCGCAAAATCAGCGCCCAAAAAAACCGGCACCCCTGAATATACTGCAAAAACAGCAAAAGAGATCACAGTCACCTTCGTGGATAGTGTTGGGTTGACCGCGAAAGTAGCCGCAGCTCTCGCAGCAGCGAACGTGAACATACTTGCCGGAACCGGCTACTCGGCAAGTGAAATGCGCAGAATGGCCACCTTTACTTTTATTGTTGATGACCTTGTCAAAGCTGAAAAGGCGCTCTATAAGCTCGGGGCGGAAGAAATACAGGATTCCTCGGTCATCGTTGCAGAGATGGCAAACAGGGTCGGTGCGCTTAAGAGAATATCAAAGATCATCGCAGACGCCGGCATCAATATCTACTATTTTTATTCCACTACCAGTTCAGGGAAGACAGCGACCTGCGTGATCAAGACGGCTGATGACCAGAAAACACTCAAGCTTCTTCGGGAAGCACGCTAACGCCATGCAACGATAATAAACATTAAAGACGTCAGGGCAAAGCGGATGAAGAAATACATCTCGATACCATAAGTGCAGACATGCCAAACAGGGAGAACGTATTATGACGAAGTATGCAGAAGTATCCGGTCTGAATTTTAAACTGTTTATCGAATTATGGATTTCTGAATCTGTTTTACCCTGCCGCCACTGGAAAGGCAGTTGCCATGAATAGTCCATTATCCGCAGGGGCCCTCTTCAGGGCTGCAGTGCGTGAAGAGACGCCGTTGCAGGTAGTTGGGGTTGTCAATGCCTATGCAGCGCGCCTCGCGCAAAGCGCAGGTTTCAGTGCCCTCTATATATCAGGAGGAGGCGTTGCCGCAAGTTCACTCGGGGTCCCGGACCTCGGCATCAGCACTATGGACGATGTGCTCACCGACGTCCGCCGTATTACTGATATAACAAATCTCCCTGTTCTGGTTGACATCGATACCGGCTGGGGCAGCGCCTTTAACATTGCACGCACCGTAAAGTCCATGATCAAGTTCGGCGCGGCAGCCGTACATATAGAAGACCAGGTACAGGCAAAACGCTGTGGCCACCGTCCGGGCAAGGCGATCGTCAGCAAGGAAGAAATGGTCGACCGTATCAAGGCAGCGGTAGACGCAAAGACAGACGAGCAGTTTGTTATCATGGCAAGGACCGATGCCCTCGCTGTTGAAGGCCTTGAGTCTGCCATTGACCGCGCAAGCGCCTGCGTGGAAGCCGGCGCTGACATGATCTTCCCGGAAGCGATCACCGATCTTGAAATGTATCGGCAATTTGCTCAGGCGGTAAAAGTCCCCATTCTCGCCAACATTACTGAATTCGGATCAACCCCCCTGTACACGGTCGAGGAATTGCGTCAGGCAGAGGTCTCGCTCGTGCTCTATCCCCTGTCCGCGTTCCGCGCGATGAGCAAGGCGGCGTTGTCCGTATATAACGTGATCCGCACAGAAGGTACCCAGAAGAATGTGATAGATAGTATGCAGTCCAGGACAGACCTTTATAACCACCTCGATTATCATTCATTTGAGAAAAAACTTGACAGTATTTTTTCCAAGGAGGAATTAAGATGAGCTCAGATAGCCCTGCACCAAAAGCAAAGAAATCAGTTGCACTGTCTGGCGTAATTGCCGGGAACACAGCCGTGTGTACCGTAGGCCGTACGGGTAATGACCTGCACTATCGCGGCTATGATATACAGGAGCTTGCAATGCATGCAACATTTGAGGAAGTGTCCCATCTTCTCATACATGACGAGCTGCCTACCCAGTCAGAATTGAAGGACTATAAGAAAAAGCTCATGAGCCTGCGGGGCATTCCCGCCGGGGTAAAGACAGCCCTCGAAAATATCCCTGCTGCGGCCCATCCCATGGACGTCATGCGTACTGCGTGCTCTGTCCTCGGCACCGTACTTCCGGAAAAAGACGACCGCAATATCCAGGGCACACGGGACATAATAGACCGGCTGATAGCATCCTTTGGTTCAATGCTTCTTTACTGGTGGCACTATAGCCAGAAAGGCGGCAGGATAGATGTCGAAACAGACGATGACACCATCGCAGGCCATTTCCTCCACCTGCTCCACGGCGTAAAGCCGTCAGAACTCCACGAACGCGCCCTGGACCAGTCCCTTGTCCTTTACGCAGAGCATGAATTTGCCGCGTCAACATTTGCCGCGCGTGTCATTGCCGGGACACTCTCTGATACTTACTCCGCAATTACAGGCGCCATAGGAACCCTCAGGGGACCGAAACACGGCGGCGCCAATGAGGCCGCCTATGAGATCCAGAGGCGCTACCGCACTCCTGACGAAGCTGAGGCTGACATAAAGGCGCGGGTCGCCAACAAAGAGATTATTATCGGTTTCGGACATCCGGTATATACAGTATCAGACCCCAGAAACCCGATCATCAAGGAACTTGCATGGAGCCTATGCAAAGACGGCGACAATACGAATCTCCACCATATCGCTTCCAGGATCGAGACTGTAATGAAGAACGAAAAGAATATGTTCGCCAACCTCGACTGGTACTCAGCAGTTTCATATCATATGATGGGGGTGCCTGCCTCTTTGTTCACTCCTGTTTTTGTCATTTCAAGAACAACAGGCTGGGGAGCGCATATTATTGAACAGCGCATGGACAACAAGATAATCCGTCCGTCAGCCAATTATATCGGCGAGGAAGACAGGACGTTTATTCCGATCCTGGACCGGAAATAGCAGCGGGTAAACTTAAACATGTACGGTATAGGGAGGCGTCATTCCGGCTTGTCCGGAATCGTTCTTTTATACTTATTAAAAAACATGAGCGGACAAGAAAAAATATAATACATTGATCAATCCGACTTTTTATGATCTATATGACGGCATTACCGGAAAGATTCCGGACAAGCCGGAATGACAACAAGAAGGTATCCACAGAAAAGCAACAAGAAGCCTGATTAAATACGAAAGAGAGAAAAATAATTATGGGTTCACATATCTCCAATGTCCGGCCTGATCCGGACAAAGTTCTGGCCGATATTGCAGACTATGTCTGCAATTACAGGATAACGTCCGGTGAAGCGTACGAGACCGCCCGCCACTGTCTGATCGATACGCTCGGCTGCGGCCTCGAAGCGCTCGGTTATCCGGCCTGCACGAAGCTCCTTGGGCCTATAGTGCCGGGGACTATCGTGCCGAATGGAGCCAAAGTCCCGGGAACACAGTTTCAGCTTGATCCTGTACAGGCTGCTTTCAATATAGGCGCCATGGTCCGCTGGCTTGATTTCAATGACACATGGCTTGCTGCTGAATGGGGCCATCCTTCAGATAACCTCGGCGGTATTCTTGCAACGGCTGACTGGCTTTCCCGTACCCGCATAGCGAACGGCAAAGAACCTATCCTCATGCAGACCGTGCTCGAAGCCATGATCAAGGCGCATGAGATCCAGGGCGTGATGGCCCTCGAGAACGCATTCAACCGGGTCGGCCTTGATCACGTGGTCCTTGTAAAGGTCGCCTCTGCTGCTGTCTGCGCATGGCTTCTCGGGGGTTCGCGGGATGAGGTCATTAATGCTGTTTCACAGGCCTTTGTTGACGGCCAGTCCCTCCGCACCTATCGCCACGCTCCCAATACCGGTTCACGCAAGTCCTGGGCTGCAGGGGACGCCACAAGCCGCGCTGTGCGGCTGGCGATATTCTCTATGAAGGGAGAGATGGGTATCCCGGGAGTGCTTTCGGCAAAAGGGTGGGGGTTTTATGACGTGCTGTTCAAGGGAAATGAGTTCAAGTTTCAGCGACCCTACGGTTCCTATGTCATGGAACATGTACTCTTCAAGATATCCTTCCCTGCGGAATTCCACTCCCAGACCGCTGTGGAGTGCGCCATGATGCTGCACAATAAACTGAAAGAGCTCGGCAAGACCACAGACGATATAAAAAAGATAACTATCCGCACCCACGAGGCAGCGATCCGTATCATCGACAAAAAGGGGCCGCTGAACAATCCTGCTGACCGGGATCACTGCATCCAGTACATGGTCGCCGTGCCTCTTATTTTCGGCCGACTTACTGCTGCTGATTATGAGGACCGTGTTGCGTCTGATCCGCGCATCGACGCTTTACGCGACAGGATCGAATGTGTAGAAGACACTCAGTTCACACGTGACTATCATGATCCTGAAAAACGATCCATCGCCAACGGCATTACTATGGAACTGAGTGACAGTACAAAACTGCCTGAAGTGGTTGTGGAATATCCGATCGGCCACAGGCGCCGCCGCAAAGAAGGCATGCCGGTACTGGTAGAAAAGTTCAGGACTAACCTTGCACGTCGTTTTCCGGCAAAACAGCAGAAGGCTATTCTTGATGTGTCTTTGGACAGGGAACGGCTTGAGGCAATGGCAGTGCATGAATACGTTGATATGTTTGTGATCTGATTACAGTGGAATGCGCAGAGGGACAAAGGAGCAAAGGCACAAAGGCGAGGCTGGAGAAGGATTTCTATACGACACTGTTAAAGACGAGTTAAGAGTTTGGAGGTTAGAGTTTAGAAATACATCAAGACAAAACAGCACAAAGAAAAAATGTAAAATGTTTTGTGTCGATTATAGAAATCCTGAGCCGGGCTTGCCTTTGTGAGACCGGAAAATCTTCAATATTTTTTCAGATATTCGATAGTTAATAATCCTAAAAACCGCAATTGGGATCAAGAATTTGGTATAACAATCTGGAAGCAATATAGAAACAGGCGAGGAGGTTATCACCAAATGGGTGAAGCAAA
>QZKC01000058.1 GCA_003599425.1 Nitrospiraceae bacterium
GGGAGTACTTGCAGACATCAAGTGTGTGGAGTGTCATAACCCGATGAGGGCGCAGAGCAACCTGAAGGGGATCAGGAGCACGATAAGGACAAAGGCGGTAGTGTTTACGGCCTTAACGGGAACGAACAGCTTTGCAGACGGCGATGCGACCTATAATGGTATCTGCGAAGTATGCCATACACAGACAACACATCATCGCAGGGACGGTTCAGACAATACAACGCACAATGACGGACTGGATTGCAGAAGTTGTCATGAACACATTAACGGATACATCCCTCAAACAACACCGCCGCCGGCACCGCATGATGCATTTGGGTGCACAACCTGTCATGTAACACCGGACACGTATGTTATAAATGCCAACATACCGAACAGCGCATGTCTGGCCTGTCATGATGTGGCGGCACCGGGATCAGGAACCATCAGGAACTTTGGAGCATGCAGAACAGAGGCAGGAAGTACAAATATACCAGGTGGAACCTCCTTGATAAATGTAACACTGACGACGCCTATTACTGATATCAATCAGGCATTCCTGCTTATAGATTCAGCAGGTACACAGACCGTGGAACAGGGTCAGAATCATATGGTCTCTGGAGATATCGTTAATGCCAATACAATTGCGTTACAGCGTGTCGGGAACACAGGCCAGGCAGAGGTCTCCTATGCAGTGGTAGAATGCTTTAACAATGAGTTCACTGTACAGAGCGGTGAAATACAGCTTGCAAGCGGAACAACGACCAATACGGCAACAATACCTGCTGTAGATGCGACGAGGTCAATAGTAATTGTAAGCTCACGCACAAATAGAACAGCAGCAGAACAGTATCAGGCGCATGTAACTGGTGAGCTTACCAACAGTACTACGGTACAGGTGAGAAGAGCATCTGCGGCAACAAACGCTACTACTACGGTTACATACCAGGTAGTGGAGTTCTCTGCGAACTCAGGTGTATCGGTACAGACCGGAGAGGTAGCATTCAACGGAGGACAGACAACGACGGCGACGCTTGGGACAGCAGTTAACCTGACGAGCTCATGGCTGTACTTCAGTTATGATGCGTCCAATGACGGGCCACAGCAGACAGCGATCAACGGGCAGATATCGAATGTGAACACGCTGACGTTCAAGCGTCATGCGACGAACACTTACAACAACAGAATCAGGTATTATGTGGTATCCTTCCCTGCCGGAGAAGTATCGGTACAGAGAGGAGCTGCGACATATACAGGAGGAGGGACTGCAACCGTAACACAGAACATCCCGGTTACCGGAGTGAGCAGCCTGACGAAGGCATTCAGCTATACGACCAATACTACAGCAGATAGCGGTGGAACTGGCGGAGGCGGAACCCCGACAGCGGTGACTTACTATGGAGATGTTGACAATCCAGGTATCAATATGGGTATCGACGGAACGACCAATGTAACTGCCACTGGAGGTAGTTTGTCCAGCGGGGTGAATGCCACCAGAATATACGGTGGGCATACTTCTGTGCCTACGAGCACAACAAGGACAAGAATAGGGCCAAGTTCAACAGGCACTCAGACTAAGGAAGAAGCATACAGATTTTATACACCTGCATACGCGACCAATACTACTATAGCGGCAAGTGCTACGGTTTACGCAGATATGTATATGAGGACAACTGGTACATCAACATCAGCCGTCATAGACCTCTATGAATACAGCGATACAACAGGGTTAGTCGGAGCAGCAAAGGGCACAACATCGCAGTCATTGAATGCCACAATTTCAACAAGGCAGACAGTGAATGCAACATTTAATAATGCACAGTTTACAGTTGCAGCAGGTAACAGGCTGGTTGCGATATTCTACTTTACGTATAACAACGCACGGCCTGCATATCTGGTTGCCGGAGCACCGAGCACAACACCATCAGGTTACAGCCGCATAACGGTAACCGAGACTTCCTCTGGCACCACGAATCCTTACCCGAGGAACAGGTGGACAGAGAGGCTGAACAGCACAACGAACATCCTGATGTCCAACTGGAGAGGCGACACAACGGGAGCGAACGCGAACTTTGAGTATCAGGTGGTGAACTTCACCGGCGGGCCTGTAGCGGGCAGCGGATCAAGCCTGAAAGTGGACAGACACTTCAGCACAAAGTACAACGACCCGACAACCGGATTGCCGGCTGACATCAAGTGTGTGGAATGTCATAACCCGATGAGAGCACAGACGAACCTGACGTTCATCAGAAGTACGATCAGGACGAAGTCAGTAGTGTTTACGGCATATACAGGAGCAAACAGTTTTGCTGACGGTGGAGCGCCGTACAACGGTATCTGCGAAGTTTGTCATACGCAGACAAACCATCATCAGGCAGACGGGACAGCGCCGGGCGGGCAGAGCCATAACGACGGAGCTGACTGCAGAACATGCCATGCACATCTTGATGGATTCAGGCCGTATGTGGTACCGGATACGCCGCATAATACAACCGGCTTCATCAATAATTGCGACTACTGTCATGTAACGCCGACAGATTTCACAACGGTGATACCGGACAGCAAGTGCAACCAGTGTCATACACCAGGTGGAGCGCTTAAGGCGAGCTATCCGACAGCGCCGGATGTGGTGACACACAGCAACACAGGAACGTATACGTATAACAAGGCGTGTGTGGAGTGTCATGATGTAATGAATGTGCAGACAAACGTACAGCATATCAGGTCGACGATAGCAGGCAGCATCGTACCTGGCAGTAACATCGTGTTCACGGCATTCAGCGGAGCCGGAAGCTTTGCGGACGGACCGCCGTATCCTGAGAACGTGTGCGATACGTGCCACAGCCTTACACAGCATCATCAGAGTGATGGAACGGCTCCTGGCGGACAGGACCATAACAACAGCACAGACTGTGCGGGATGTCATCCGCATGCAGATGGATTTAAACCGGCTGGAGGATGTTCTAACTGCCATGACAAGCCACAGCCCAACGGCGCAGGTAACTACAGACGTCAGGTAGCAGGAGCAGGCGGTGAAATAGGCAGTGCGTCAACAAAGGTATCGCACCATGTAAATGGAACGCTGAATGATGCAACATGTGAGGTCTGCCATGACCAGAGCAACCATCAGGCGAATGTTGATCCGGGAGTATTACTGCATAACCCTGACGGCGGAACAGCGATAACGTATACAGGGACAGCGAGCCAGTTGACGACTTTCTGCGTGAACTGTCATGACTCAGCAGGTGCAGCATCACATGGTGGGACAACACCGTTCAGTGCATCAAGCGACAACACGACACCGCCTGATGTGAAGACACCGTGGGCATTGTCCTACAACCACAGTACAGCAGCCGGATGTATGAACTGTCATGGTAATTCTGGCGGTACAGCGGGACTGACAACAAATCCAAAGCTGAACGGTCATGCATCAGACAGCGCAAAACTGCTGATCGCAACACCGCAATACAATGTTTGCTATCAGACCGGTTGTCATGGAACAACGACATACAACAAGACAAATAACGCAAGTGAACTGGCAATGGATTCATCACCTTTCAGCCCCGCTGGAACAACGGTTTATCGTACCTATTGGGACATCATACCGAACGTCCAGGGTCAGTTTGCTACAACGAACCTTGCGTACCACCCTGTGCTTGGAGCAGGGAAGAACCAGCCGGCTGACAATCTGAATGCTAACTGGGGTTCAAGTGCCGGCAGGAAGGCTGATAATGCCACGGCATGTCCTGACGGTACCTGCAACGGCCTTGACAATAACTTTGTGGATGGATGGGAATCAACAAGTATCACGACCTGTACGGACTGTCATGGCAATGCCAGCACAGGAGCAAGAGGGCCTCACGGTTCGAACCAGCCCTGGGTACTGAAAGGCATGGACAAGACAACGGCAGTAAAAGTAACTACTGCAGGTGCAGGGACGATATATCCGAACCAGGCAGCACCGAACCAGACATACCTCAACGGGGTATTCTGTGTGAACTGCCACAGGGCCGATATATATGGCTGGAGTTCCGGTAGTAAACCGAGTACCATGTATGCGAATTTCGCAAGGTGGACTCACTATAACAACAGTGGAGATGGAGCGACCTATCTTGAGGACAGTGGCGGTTACAGCAATATCGGCTGCAAGAACTGCCATGGCGGTGGCGAGGTAGCAGGCATACACGGTTCAAACCGCGGGGTCGGGACCAATGGTACATGGCAATTGGGACAGCGGTTTATGAACGGTAATAGCTGGTCAGGCCATACAAAGAGTGGAACCAGTATGACCTGTTATACAGGAAACCCGCCTGCAATCGGTGTTACCATGTCTGCATGTAATGGTCAGCACAGCGGCGGCAGAAGCGGAACTTTGAACTACAGCTATTAATTGGCTAATATAACGTGACTGCGGAAAAGGCGGGATCTTGATAAGATTCCGCCTTTTTTCTTGAACAAAGAATAAAATGCAAATCATAACATCTCAACGGGAAGGCTCGGTATTCAGGTCCCGCCCAAGACTATGTTTGAGGAAACCTTTCGTGAACAATTCTCATGCCTTGGTTGAATTATTCCTGAAATTCAGGCTAAAATAATTCGCAGTTTTTCTGAGTTATGGCACCTTCTCAGCCGGAGTGGCGGAATTGGCAGACGCAAGGGACTTTCCAATGTGCAGCGACCAATGGGAGCGAATGACAACTAAAATCAGTCAATCCTTACATTGAAGTCCCGTGATATGGATTGACTTTAAAATATGAGTTGCAAAATGATTTTGCCGGAGTGGCGGAATTGGCAGACGCAAGGGACTTAAAATCCCTCGTTCCAAAAGAACGTACCGGTTCAAGTCCGGTCTCCGGCATTAGTTCTCTGCTGGATATCTTATCTGTACGGATTTAAATTCTTTCCTTGAAAATGGAAATATAAGGAAGGTTCCTGAATCTCCCTTCAAAATCAAGTCCGTATCCGACGACATAGTGATCAGGTATATCAAAACCAATATAATCTATGTTCAGATCAACTTTTCTTCTGGCCTTTTTGTCGAGAAATGTGCAAATCTTCAGGGAAGCAGGTTCTCGTGAAAGAAGCATATCATAAATATATTTCAGAGTGAGCCCCGTGTCGACGATATCTTCAAAAAGGATTACATTTTTCCCCTTTATATCCTCCCTTATGTCAGCGAAGATAGCGATTTTACCTGTAGTTTGTGATTTGACATAGCTTGACGCTATCAGGAAATCGATCTTCATCGGCACATTGATATGCCTTACAATGTCCGGGAAAAACATGAATGCTCCTCTGAGAATTCCGACAGCTACGATCTCCTTTCCGCTGAAATCATCGGATATTTTTGACGCAAGTTCTCTTACCCTGTTCTGGATCTGTTCGACTGTGAGGAATGGCTTCCCGATCACCATCATGAATTTGTTCCTATAGTTAGGTTGAATTTTCGAATATTATATAACGTCTCAATATAATATTTCATCAAGATTTTCAAAAAGTTATGAGAAGCAGCCGTTCTTACGATGTTTGGCTTTTTAGGAGTAAAAATCTTATAATAACCAAACATGCTCAGAAAACTTGGTAAAAGCATCACCATTGTCAACGCAATTGCTTTTATAGTGGTTATATTAGTCGGGGGAATAAGCATTTTCCTCTCACAAAAAATATTGCACAACACACATAAGATTGAAAAAATAAGCATGGATATTGTCACTGTCGACAGCATTCATTCCGAGGCTTACAGGCTGGTGCTCTCCATGCACCATTTTCTTTTAGAAGAGGATAAAGTTTTTTCAAAGGAATCCATGGATTTGATTTCCGGAGTGACTGAAAAGGTCGAAAGATATCTGAGTTATGAGAAGGAAGAATTATCCTCAGCGCACAACCCTGAGGTAGGACTGCTGTATGACTTGTTGAGGGATGTCAGAGGGCTGAAAGCAGTGAATGAAATTATGTCTGAATTCACAAGGACAGGCAAATATAACAGGAACGCCCTTGTCGAACTGGAACAATATGCTTACGGGATCGAAGCAAACACAGCGAGGATCAACAAGATACATCTTGAAAAGATCAATAACGCGACAAATGAATCTTTAGTTATCATGAGGAGCATCCTCTTTATTTACCTGATATTCATTGTGATTGGAGGCTTAGCTATCTATGCAGGCCATCGAGTGCTTTTGCGAAAAGTGGTAAATCCTATCAAGGATCTTGCCGCCGCTACCATGGAATTTGCCCGGGGCACTTTGAACAAAAGGGTGTGCACGGATTCACAGACTGAAATAGGATTGCTCTATCAATCATTTAACAAGATGGCTGAGAAACTTCAGGAAAATGACGAGTTCCTCAGGAAGTTTAACGAAGAGCTTGAGAAAAAGGTCAATGAAAGGACCATGGAACTGCAGAATGCAAATGAGCAGTTGCAAAAGACGCAAAATGCGCTTATCAGAACTGAGAAAATAGCTGCCATAGGACAGATTGCAGCGGGTGTTACACATGAGATAAAGAATCCGCTGAATTCATTGTCAATCAATGCGCAATTGCTCTTGCGTGATCTGTCCTCACAATTCAATAGAGAGTCTTCTGCATATGAATCTGCTTCTCTCATAAGGCAGGAGATAACCAGAATAAACAACATTCTTGAAGAATTCGTAAAGTATGCAAAATTTCCCGAGCCTCAATTT
Organism: Nitrospiraceae bacterium; assembly: GCA_003599425.1. GTDB lineage: Bacteria > Nitrospirota > Thermodesulfovibrionia > UBA6902 > UBA6902 > SURF-23. The sequence continues at coordinate 6,663 of QZKC01000058.1, forward strand.
GTCGAAAACAACATGAATCAGGTTGTCAAGGAGACAGTTGATCTGATCTCCCATAGTGCCCAGGAAGCGCATATAGCGATTCAGTTGTTCCTGGGGAAGAATGTACCGATCTTTAAATTTGATGAACGGCAATTCAAGGAAGTCCTGTTGAATTTATTTCAGAATGCCATCAAAGCAATGACGGACGGAGGGAACCTTGAGATAGTTACCGATTTGCAAGATGAGAGTGTTATTCTTAAAATAAAAGACACAGGACAAGGCATTCCGGAAAAGCATCTTGACAAGATTTTTTCGCCTTTTTTCAGTACGAGGGAAGGGGGACTTGGATTGGGTCTCCCGATTGTGCAGCGAATAGTGGAAAGCCATGGGGGCAGGATAAGCTGTGAGAGCAAGGTTGGTGAAGGGACAATTTTTGAGATCAGCATTCCCCTTGAGAAAGGTTAGATAAGAACGTGAAACCATCGATATTGATAGTAGATGATGACCGGGCAGTTCGAGAGAATCTGGCGAAATATTTATCTCCTGATTATGTAACTTATATTGCCTCAAATGGCCACGACGCTATCAGGAAGATCCAGGAAAATAGTGATATAGAGGTTATTCTTAGCGACCTGAAGATGCCGGAAATGGACGGCATAGAGCTTCTGGAAAAGGTCAAGTTAAGCAATAAGGATATTGTTACTATTTTTATAACCGGATTTTCAACAATAGAGTCGGCGGTTGATGCCATGAGAAAAGGGGCATACGATTATCTTACGAAGCCGATTGATCTGAACAAGCTGGAAATAACCATTAAAAATGCTATCGAAAACAAGAAACTGCGCTCGGAAAACATCATGCTCAAACAACAGATAAGGGAGAAATTCGATGCCACTACCCTTGTCGGCAGTTCCGGGAAAATTACAAAGATCATGGAGCTTATAAAACGCGTGGCGTCAACCAAGGCGACCGTATTGATCCTTGGTGAAAGCGGCACCGGCAAAGAACTTGTTGCAAATATCATTCACTATAACAGTATGGCCGCCAACGGCCCTTTTATAAAAGTTAACTGTTCCGCCCTTGCGGAAGGAGTTCTGGAAAGCGAGCTTTTCGGGCATGAAAAGGGCGCTTTTACAGGCGCTCTTTATATGAAAAAAGGCAGGTTCGAGCTTGCTGACGGAGGCACTCTGTTCCTCGATGAAATTGGAGACCTCCCCCCAAGTATTCAGGTGAAACTGCTCCGGTTCCTGCAGGAAGCCGAATTTGAAAGGGTGGGCGGGACCAAGACAATGAAAGTAGATGTGAGGATCATATCAGCAACCAATAAAGACCTTGAGCAACTGGTCAGAGAAGAAAAATTCAGGGAAGACCTTTTCTACCGGTTAAAGGTTGTAACTATTGAGGTGCCTCCTCTCAGGGAAAGGAAAGATGATATCCCTCTGCTTGTTGAGCATTCCCTGAAAAAGTTTTCCGAAATACATAATAAAAATTTGAGAGGAACCACCCCGGAAGCCATGAATGTCATTCGGTCATACAATTGGCCCGGTAATATCAGAGAGCTGATGAACTGTATTGAAAGCTCTGTCGTAATGAGCATAGGGGACAAGCTTGATGTCGACTCCCTTCCCCCTTTTCTTACCATAAGGCAGGATGAGTATGACAGGGGCAAACCAGCAGCCAACCTTTTTGAAATAGAAAAGAAGGCTATTCTTGAGGCGCTCAAGGAAACCGACGGGAACAAATCTGAAGCCGCACGGCTTTTAGGGATAGGGCTGCGGACGCTTTACAGGAAGCTGGAGCAGTACGGAGTAAAATAGACATATTCATTATTCACTGCTGCCGGTTGTCCCCGTGTTAAATTTCTTCAGTTCCTTTTCTATATTTTCTATGTGAGGCAGCACTGATGCGTTGTTTTCTGCCTGCCCGATTGAAGGAAGCAGTTCAGATATTCTCATATAGTGATCATTTATATTTTTGAACTTCCCTCGCAATTCCTTCATCATGCTGTCGAGATCCTGCGCAGTTTCTTTGAATTGATCACCATGTCTCAAGGATATGTTGACCGTTAAATCGCCCTTTGCCGCTTTCCTGACGTCCTGTGACATACGATAGACAGGGCCTGATGCTTTCCTTATCATCCATAGGGCCATAACTGTCAGTAATACTGAAACAAGAACGAAACTGACTATGTTGATCTTTATAAAAAGAGGTTTGAATATTTCACCTGTTGATTGGGCGCGTATGTGTATGCTCCACATAAGCCCGTCGAGTTCTTTCATGGCATAATAATTAAACACAATTATTGCCGCAAGACTGCCCAATAGGGAGATAATCACAAAAACCAGGATAAACCTCATTTGAAAACTTGCATCAATGAGGTATTTTCGTCTTCTGATTATCATGTCTTTGATTCTCCTTTTCCTGTGCACGGTATCAGATATATGTCTTATGATGCAACCATTATTTACTATGACATTCAAGGCACAACCTGCTGCCTCTGTTGTCCATGATAAGCATGGCTCTTTCTTTTGAATATATATTATGACAGGTGCCGCAACCCATCTTGCCGTCATAAAGCTTTATTTTCTCATTCAGCATATGTTCAGGGCGGAATTTGTTCATTTTCCTTGAGCTGATATCTCTATAAGACGCGCCGATAGGATGGTTGAACTCCTTTTTGAAATGTTTCCATCTTCCTGCGCCGAGTGAATCAAGTGGTTCAGCAATATACTTGTCATGACACTGGATGCACTCCAGCGACATTCGGTCGATCCGGGTGTTACGGTCTGTCACTTCATACTGTCCTTTGTGGATATTCTGGAAAACGATATGTCTTTTCTCATTGATCTGATGGCAGGCGCTGCAGAAGATGACCCCCTGTACAGGCCTCCTCAGGAAGTAATGTTCCTTGTTTTGCTGTTTCACATGTTCAATATGGGCATAATGACAGGTCAGGCAGGTAAGCCTCCCCTCATTCAGCGGCATGTCACCAGGCACAGAAATGTCAGGATAAATGTCAGTCGGGTGCGATTGTGTCTTGGGATAATCGGGATGACAGGTCTCACAGGCGACCGTGACCTCCATAGTTATGTCGCTGTTCCCCGGTTTCTCTGTAGTATGGCATAGGGTGCACTCACTCTGCGAAAAGCGGTGAGGTTCACCTGAAAGCGCATAGACAAGGGCTGCTATTCCCGTTATCACAAGAAACAAAATAAGATATCTGTGTTTCATGAGGTCATGTCAAATTAAATTTTAAGTGTCTCTAATATCTCGCGTATTTTCTTGTCAGTCATTGAGATGATATCTTTTGCTTCGTTAGTATCACGATTCTCTCCGACGAGCTTATGAAATTCTTTAACAGCGGTATGCAAATGCTGTATTTCAGAGGAAAGAGCTGTTACTTTATTGCTGTAGCATTCTGTCATCTCGTTAATTGAATCAGCAAATGCAGTTGCCGCATCTTTATGCCTGAGCTTGACCTTTATATCGAGGTTTCCTCCGGCGATGGCTTTTGTACACTGTTTTATCCTGTACAAGGGTCCGGCAATCCTGTGCGTATATACAAGCGTCAATAGACCTGCACCTGCAGCAATAAGGAAGAAAAATATAATCCCGATTGTTGCTGTTTTGATCAGGAGAGTTTCCCTTATTTCTGTGATTACAGAGATAATAGCGCTGTAATGGATGCCAAGGGGCCTGTGAATACTGAAATATATGGCCAGGGCAGTCAAGACAGTTCCTGCAAGAAATACTGTCAGGAGGGTCATGAGAAAATTTCGCAAGAAGTTTTTTCTTATAATGATCTCAGGTTTCAAGATATTTCCTTGTCAGGTTATTTAACGGTTTTAAAATCTTCAAGAAGGATCTTATAGTTATATCCAGCTCCAATATTAACATTTGTTCGGATGGTACCTTTCACCACGATGATATCTCCCGGGGTAATATTCTCAGTTGTTGTAGCGGTCAGTTTATCATCTGGAGAAGCTCCCGTCCCGTCCTGAAAGGTTATCCAGTTCTTCTTAATGACATTCTTGCTTACCTTCATCACTTTTGCACGGAGAGTAATTTCTTGGTCTTTCAATTTTTCACTGTTCACAAAAAGTTCACTGATCGTTTTACCCCCTGCAGCTTTCTCTATATCGCCTGCTTTTGGGGCAGTGACCGGGTCTGTTTTTACGGGGGCTTTTTTATGAAAATCGTCAGACGGCATTTCCTTGTTTAAAGCATGTATCCGCGTAATAAAGAGGATGGTATCAAAGGTTTTCCCCATTGCTTTGCTTTCAAAGTTAATCATGGTGGTGCCCCCCATATATTCCACTTTGTCTCCAGGTGATACATTGACCTTTAAATATTCCGGCATAGTTGCGACCCATACTTCTTTTCCTTCTACATCAAGCTGAAGGTATGTATATTTCCCGGAAGTCTGTGCAGATTTAACGGTTCCGATATAGGTCTTCTCTGCAGCGGCAGTGGTGTCATCCGCAGACATTCCATTGATTGGAAGATGCAAGATGACAGAGATGATCAATATTATCTTTAGAATCTTCATTTGAAAAGCCTCCTGTTTCTTATTGTTCGGTGTAACTGGTTTAATTCATCAGTATGTTCTTGGCTCATGACTAGACCCATGGCAATTCAGAAAGCATTGTCCTCTGAACAACCCCAGGTCTTCAAAGCGCCTCCGCCCCTGGGTGTCAGGCTGCACGATCGTTATGTCGAAATTGATCAGATGTGTGTTATTAACGGAATTCCCCTGAGTTGAACTGATCCCGTGTGCGTCATGACATGCTGAACAGGGCGCATTATAAGTCACGATGTGGCTGAAATGCGATGGAAAACTCGCATTGCTCATAATGCTGTTCCTGTCATGGCACTTATAACAGAGAGCATAGTTAAAAGAATTTTCCTGTGTAAAATCCTGGGTCGTGTAATTCATTTCAAGCATATATTTATAATTGGATCCGTGAGGCCCTTTGGCTCCAAGCGTATTGTCGTTATTGTGACAATCTGTACAGAAGATAATGCTGGCGGTCGTGTATGGCGGAAGGAGACTGGGAACATTAGCATTGATACCAGAGCTCTCTACAGGATGGTATGACGGGTTGGATGAAGCAAATTCGAGCCTTGTGTTAAGCTGCTGGATATCCCTGTCGATCTGAACAACGCTCATGATGTTATTGTCAGCATGACATTTAAAACATATTTCATACTGATACAAAGCCGGAGAGGTATGCGGTCCTGAGAGGGTTATTCCTGTAACACCGTAGCTGAGCCCCGAGATCTGCGGGGCTCCCGGGGAAATATCGCTGTTTGCCTGATGGGGATTATGGCAGTCTTCACATTCAACGTGTTTTTGAACAATGGAAGTAAAATCCTCCACCGGATCGTGTATGTTGACATAGTTTTGTACAGCATGTTTGTAGATCTTCGATAGTTCTGTCTGGATATTTATGGCAGCAACATTGCCATTATGGCAGGCCAGGCAGTTGTCCTCTTCAAATGAATAATTCAAAAGTCTTTCATGCTTGGCTGCTGTATGAGGTTTATGGCAGCTTTCGCACCCATTTTCAGCAACAGTTGTATAAGATGTATGCGGCCAGGGGTTTGCACCTGCACCGTTCCATGCAGCATTTGATAATGCGTGGGAACTGTAAGACCATCCATTCAGCAGGTGGCAAAGGGTGCAAAGATTGGAATGTGTGTTCTGTACAACAAGGAACTTCCCATTGGTATTGTTGTGAGGGTCGTGACATGAAGTACACTGCAGTTTTTGTGTGCTGTCAAGTTTTATTTCAGGTGGAAGAGCAGCAGGATTTGCAAGCTCGCCGTTCGTGCTGGCAAGCTGGCTGTCGTAGGTAAAGGATACAGGATGGTCATCAGAAAGGTCAGTTCCGATTTTAGACGGCCCTTCGGGAATGAACCTTATGCCTCCTGTAAATGGCACTTCGAAGGATTCCGACAGCAATGCGCCGAGAGCAATGGTGCCGTCATGACAGCTCAGACATAATTTTGATGCCCCAGTCGGCTGCCCGACTGATGCATAAAGAGTGGAACTCTGGTACGGGGTATAATTGTCTGCAGGCTGGCTGCGGTTCCACAAATAAGGAACATCGGTCCTGGCATTATGCGGGGTGTGGCAAAATACACATATTCTCTCTTCAGTAGTTGATTTTACCGGGCCTGGGCCTGTTACTGACAGGTTGTGTTTTGTGTCGACAATACTGGGAGAGCCTAATAATGGTGGCGGCTGTGCCCCTAAACGATCTACACTGAAATAAAGCACCAGAAAAAACAAGAATACCAGGATTGTTTTAAAAAGAATTTTTTTCATTTCTGACCTCATTTATATTCTGCAAGTAATATGCCTGCAATTAACTGTAATTATGGCGATAGTGTTTCTCCTTTCAGATATTGAAATACCTGTATCCTCTTATTAAAAGAATCAGAAATATAGATCCTGTCGTTCCTGTCAATGAATATCCCTGATGGAAGCCAGAACTCCCCATACCCCGAACCTGACCTGCCAAAGTCCATGAGGAGATCACCCTCACTATTAAATATCTGAATGTTATCAAACATTGCGTCAACAATATAAATATTGCCGTCGCTGTCAGCAGCGACACCTCTGGGCCTCGCGAAATAACCGGGACTGTCACCTGGTTTGCCGAAAGCCTTCAGGAATATCCCGTCAGGAGAAAAAATCTGAATACGGAAGTTGAGGGAATCTGTTACAAGGATATTTCCATTTTTTGCTACAAACATGTTTGTTGGATAATGAAATGTTCCGGGAGCATTCCCTTCCCTGCCTATTTTTCCCATGAATTTGTATGTATTAAGGTCATATCGCAAGATCTCTGAATTGGTGGTATCGATAACGAGGAGTTCACCAGTACTGTCATTTACTGCCAGACCTGTGGGCCTGCTGAGTATTTCTGAACCGAACTCAGTTACAAACGTTCTCCCCTGATCAGCAAATACTTTCACAGAGGCGACTTTTGAATCAGAAACATAGATATTTCCTCTTCTGTCAATCGCAATATCAATAGGTGATACAAATTTTGTCTCTTTACGTGGGAACACATAGTAATCATTATTAACCGTGTCAAAGACATGCACAAGTTTCAGGAAATTATCAACAACGTAAATTCTTCCTGCAGGATCGGTAACTATCCCGTATGGCTTTACGATGGATGCTTTCATCGTGCCCCTAAAAAAATTCAGAAGCTTTGCAGAAAGAGTGTCCCTGATGTTGAGGTCCTCAGGCTGAGATATAGAATTTACAAAACGTATTCTCGGTATTTCCGGAGGATTGGGCCATATAATATCAGGGAGCGGCTCTCTCGTTTCGACTATGGCCTTGAAACAACCGTATCCGCTAAACGCAAATACCGCGATCAGAATAAGGGCTGCAAGTTTTATCAGTTTCATAATTAAAAGAGTGTCCTCTTTATATTAAACAAGAAATAGTTATTATTGAAAGTTTCATCCGCTACTTCGTCATCTTCATGCCGGAAGTCGTATGTTATATTGAAAGTATATATCATATAACTCCATTCAAAAACGGAGGTGAGACCTTTAGTTGTAATGCGGTCGGTTGTACCGGAAATCTTATCAAAGAAAAGTTGAACATCCCAGTAGCCTCTTTCTCCTGCAAGCATTTGAAAGCCGGATTTAAAACCCATGGATTTATCGAGATCAAGCGTGTCTTTGAACCGCGTTTCACCATATTTCGCTGAAAAAGTCCAAAAAGACCGGTCATTCGGTCTAAGTGTGATGATATCAGTGAAGGTCCATTTTTTGGTTGGCACGGTGTCAGTATACTGATCGTTCCATTCCAGCATGGCCTTGTTCCACTTCCACTCAACTTCAGCGCCTGCGGTATGAAAACTGTCGTCGTTCAGACTTTCAGGGGGATCACCGGATATGAATTTCTGTTTTGAAAGGCTCAGGAGGTAGTAAAACCTCCATATCTTCCAGAGAGAGAGGTTTATACCGTAGGACTGGCCGAAAGAGGAGTAGTCAAAAGCAGGAGCACGGTATTCGTAGTCAACAGTCAAAATTTTACCAGTATCGGTAATCGAACTTGAATCTTCAGGTTTAATGCCTGTTTGAGAGCCTCTTGTAACAATTGTGTAATCAATGCCTTCAATAAATCTGTGCCCGATCTCATCCTCTATGACAATGGAAGCAGGATTTATATTTTCATGCACGAGAAAGGTGGTGACACCATCCTGCAGGACTAACGGTTCATCGATCACCAGGATTGTATCGCCGCGTGGCCTGGTGTCAAATATCCTGTAGTCGAATCCGGATGCAAGATTAAGCACTCCTGAGGGGATTCTCCTTGTATAATTGAAGTCAACACGTGAGCCGTAAATATCGTTTCTTGCTGAAGAGGAGTTGTTCTCTCTCGCGTCCAGATCAATAGTTGTCTTCAGGTTTTCGTAAAGGAGATGAGTAAGGTTGAAACCGACTGACTTGGATTCGGTACGCAGAGGGAGTGATTTCAGCTTGTCAAAAATATTGTTTTTATCGTATCGGAGAGTATAGTTTGTTGTCAGATTGTATGTATTTATCCAGCGCAGATTTTCAAGGATATGGTATCTTCTGTTCACAGTATTGGTGCTGTCCCGTTCTTCATAGCCGAGGATTGAATTCAGCACAACGTCTTTTTCTTCAGTGAAATAATAATTGTTATTGAGCGCCGCCCTGAATTGATTGGTCTCGATAGTGTCCTGCTGTGTCGTATCCGTACTGTCAAAATAAGAGGTATCAAGTACGGTCGTGCCGAGATATTTATCATGTCTCATGTTCATGAGTATCTGGTCTTTTCTGTTTTCCGCTTCGTAAAATCCTGTCTTGACGCCTTCGGTGTGGAAGAAACTCAGATTCGTCGGCAAAATGGGATATTTCAACAGCAGTCGTGCCCCGTAAGTATCTGTTTCAGATTTCGATCTTTCCGCAAAATTGCTTCTTGTGGTCGTTGAGTCCTTGTTTGCGCTCAATATCAGTGTATATGGCTTATATTTCAAAAAGGTGAATTCAGTGAAATAGCCATTCAGAAAAGGCTTTGATATCCTGCGGTCGGCCCCCTGTTCAATTTGCACGCTCTGCTCCCACTCAGGTAAATACCCCAGTCTGAAAATGAGCAGGGCAGGGTGGTAAACCCATCCGAAGGTCTCTATATCAAGCTTTTCGATATATTTTCTTGTGATCGTTTCCCTGTCTGTAAACGGGCCTGACCTGATGTCTTTTTCATATTCAAATGAGAGGTCCATGGCGAGCTTGGGCCTCTCCATAAAGAAACTTCGTTGTGCAAACGCTTTTTTTTGAGACAGGGGAATGATGAAAACGACCAGGGATATGATGATAACCGCATTTTTCAGAAAGGTTTTATTTTCAAGAACGCCCACCCAGGCATGATTCGTGTAATTAATAGACCTCATCAAGATCTTCTTTCAGCAGGAATCTGTTTTTCCCTAAATGGGGATTGTGGCATGAAATGCACTCCTTATCCTGTTTATGCTCCTCTATTGCAAGGATAAAACCCTTCGCATGGCACTTGCCGCATAAATCCCTGGATTTTTCCATCAGTAGCATATAAGGGAATGGGGACTGATGCGGACTGTGGCATGCCGTACACAGTCCATCCGATACCGGACCATGTATCCAGAGATCCTTGCTGAATGCGGACCGGGCTGATTTGGTGGCATGACATTCAATGCACAGTTCCTTTAACGGCGATGTCAACCTGCCGGGCAGGCCTCCTTCCCAGGTCGGGATCGCCCTTGCAACGGCTTTCTTATCATCCTTCTTGTCTGATGTTCTGATGCTTTCCTTTGGAGCAGTCAGATGACAGAGATTGCATTGTCCGGCCCCAAAGGGGCCATGTGTATAAGCAAGTGAAGAAATTTCGCGTGCTCCTGTCTTCCTTTCCTTCTTGGCGCCCGCTGCAAAGGCGCCTTTTTTCTTTCTTGCTGCCTCATCCTGTGGCTCGTCAGGATGAGGGACTCCAGTAAAGAAGAAAGTTAATACATTGTACCGGGTATATTTATCACAGCCGGTTGTGATACAGGCAAATACACAAGACAATGCGATCACAACTGTCTTCATTCTTAGGTGTATATTCGTCATTATCAGAGTATTTATTTACATCTCAGGCAGGGGGGCTCCGATCCAGTCTCCGAATCCATAAACGTTGAGCCTGCTTTTTCCAAGCTGATTGGATACATAAACAATATATTTCAGGCTGAAATCCTTGTCTGCATATTTCTTGAAATAATCAACATTTTCATAGTCCACATGAACTCCTCTGGGAAGATACATGCTCCCAGGCGCAATCCCCTGACCAAATCCTCCAAAAAAAAGTAAAGCCTGAGCGGTATTTATATCAAAAATCTGTACATTTTCAAAAGCAGCATCAACAGCATACAGATGTTCCTCTTTGTCAATGCTTATCCCTTTGGGCCTGGCAAATCCCCCCACGGTGTCGCCGTGATACCCTATGGACTTAACAAAAGCTCCGGACGGGTTAAACATCTGGATCCTGAAATTAAATGAATCATTGACATAGATATTTCCTTCTTTATCTACCGCAACATCGGTCGGTTTATAGAATTTTCCCTCACCTGCGCCAACATCTCCAATGCGCTGGGTGATCTTCCCTGATTCTTTATCATAGACAATGACCTGATGCTTGTTGAAGTCGCATACATAGATCTTATTCTCATAGACAGCCACATCTAACGGCTTATCCAGTTCATCTTTGCTGCCATAGCTCCGGATAAAATTGTCACTGCTGTCATAAACCAGTATCTGCTTTCTTCTGAAATCAGCGACATATTTATACTCATCGTCCGTTATCCAGATGCCTGAAGGTTCCAGAAGAGATCCTGATTTCACATCATGAAGTGTGTCAAACTGGTTTTTTTTAAGGTCAATGATAATGATCTTCTTGTGCTCGAGATCGGACACATATATTTTGTCCTTAACAGAGGCTATATCATACGGCCTTTCAAGTTTTTTAAATGATTTTACGTCTCCGAGCAGAAATTCCTGAAATGCACTTTTTTGTTTCCCGATGTCTTCTTCATTGGTGATCGATACCAGGAATTGAAGGCGTGGTCTTTGCGGCGGCATAGGATAAAACACGGTCTGGTCTTCAGGTTTTTTTTCAGTGGCAGCACACCCTATCATTGTAATAGTGATTAAAAAGAACAGAAAATATTTCTTCATTTTTCCTCCGTAAATCAGATCAGATTATTCCTTTTTCTTTGTTTGAGAATCTGGCTGGGCCTGTATTGGCTGTGACTTATGTTCAGGAGTTTCCTTCTTTTGTTCTTCCAGTAAATCCCTTTCCCTGCTAACCTTGAGTTCTTCCGGGGTTGCTTCGCTGCCCGGGGTTGGCGAACTTTTAATGATATTTACAACCGGCTCGTATCTGTCATACTGGGCTGTTCTGTGGCAGGCTGTTTTGCAGGTTCCGCCAGTGTCTGTTATTTCAAATTCGGTTGAGAGAGTTCGGGTCCCGAATTTAAATGTCTCCGCGACAAGTTTTTTGCTTTTTGAACCGTGATGCTCGTGGCAGGTCCTGCACGTTCTCCCTTTTTTCTTGTTTACGTGCTTAAAGTGAAGGTTGAGATTTCCATTCCTGTACTTTGTCTCGGTAAGAGTCCTTGGCGATGTCAGGCTGTTTTCAAAGTTTTGATGACACTGTGTATTTATGCAAAGTCCATATGTTCCTGATGCATAAGATACATAGGGAGCATCCGGGTAAGGAGCCTTCAAATGCCGGTAATAATCGCTTTCGTGCGCATCATGGCATGTGGTGCATTTGCCTTCCGCAAAAGGGGCGTGCTGTATCAAATCCCTGTTCTCAAGAATGATCTTTGGCGGATTCCCTTTTATGTCAGGTGGAAGGGTAGATTTCTCCCCGTGGCATTCGATGCAGAGCGGGAGGGTTATCTGGGATATTTCTTTAAACCTGTGCTCACCTTCTCTGGCGATCTTATGGCAGCGGGTGCAGCGTACCGGATCGAGCCCTATAGAATGAATATATTTTTTCTTCCCCATCTTTGCGTGGCAGTCAGCAGTTATGCATGAGGCATTTGTGTCTATGAGCAAAATTTTTGTTTCTTCTGATGCATGGGAAAGAAGAAAACATGCTGCAGAAAACAGTGTGATTGATACAATTATGGTTATTCTTTTCATAACGGTCTCAATTTGAATAAAGAAACATTGGATTATAATATAATTTTAAAGTGATTACCATCCTTCAGATTGTGGATGGCAGACAGAAAAAAAACAGGCAGGTTAAAACCTGCCTGTTTTTTAAAGCTCGTTCATTATCTTACTTCAAGTGACATGTAAGACAAAGAGCAGAAGCTGCATTGCTGACTCTTAAGAGAGCTGTGCCTGCAACTGCTTCCTGATCATGAACATCATGGCATGAATGGCACTGAAGTTTGCCGCCTACATCGAGAACGTCAGCGATAACGCCGCTTGTTCCGATTGGTGTTGATGCAGCAATATTCAGGTTCACATCTGCAACATCATCATACACGATTGAGATCGGATGTGTGCCTCTCAGGTCCTCATTGCCGTTGTCGTCCAGTCTCGGAATTTCAGCGTATGTCGGTACGGAAGTTGTGGTAACTGCTGTGTTTTTCCCGAAAGCTTCGAGAGCAACTGTACCATCATGGCAAGCCAGACAAAGCTTTGCAACCCCTGTCGGCTGAGCATCTACTGCTCCGTCGAGAGATGAGCTCAGTGCTGAATCATACATAGTGTATGTAGCTGCACTTAAGTCGTGGTTCCAAAGCATACCTGCTGCGTTGCTTGCTCTACCGCCATCATGTGGAGTATGGCAGGTGACGCAAATTTCACCAGTGCTGTTCCATGCTGCTGCTGAGAAATCATGGGGGCTGTTGAGAATACCTGCGCCGTTACCTGCTGCCATCGCCAAACTGCTTAAGCCAACGATTAAAATTGTTAATACAGGAACTAAATATTTTTTCATTCTGTTCCACCTCCTTTCGTTGTTAGAGTTTTTACGATGGCAGCAAAACCGTCTGTCCCAGACCTTTTGCTTTCCGTGCCTGCCTTGCAGCAGGGTTGGCTTTTTCATCGTATCCGGCTTTATGAAATGCAAACGCTGTGCCAAAAAAAAAATATAATAAAATCAAAAGGTAATATGCCAATAGGCGATTACCTCCTGTCAGAATGACAAAGTTTTATTGCCAAAATGACGTTATTATGTGGCAACATTCATAAGATAGAATTATGGAAAAGCATTAACAGTGTATTGATCATGAGCAGTAAAAGATCCTATATATTTATATCACATGTAACTGCATAATTGAAGGGGTATAAATAACAATATAAAAAAAACAAAACCCCTTAAGAATCAATCTTAAGGGGTTTTGAGAGGGAAAAACTATTTCTTCAGGATAGTATCGATAACCTGTTTGAAATCATTAAAGGATCTGTATTGCATCCTTTTCCCGTTCACAAATATAGTTGGAGTGCCTGAGACATCTGAACTTCGTGCAAGCGCTATATCCTGCTGGATTATCTGATCGTATTTATTGCTTGCGAGATCTGCTGAAAATTTCTCTGCATTCAAACCGAGCTGCTGAGCAAAGTTTTTAAGAGATTCCTCGGTAATCTGTCCCAGATTCTGGAAAATGAGATCATGCATTTCCCAGAACTTCCCCTGTTCTTTTGCCGCTTCAGATGCCTTGGCTGCAAGCATGGCATAGTTGTGAAAGGGCAAAGGATAATGCTTGAAGGCAAGCTTGACGTCTTTAGGATAAGCTTTCAGAACATCCATGAGCGTTGGTGACACCTGTGCGCAATAGGGGCACTGAAAATCAGAGAACTCAACAATGGTGACCGGGGCATTCTTATTTCCTTTTACTGCTGAATGGGCAACAGGCAGATTGTAGACCTTGTTAAAATCAATTGAGGGTCTTCCCTGCTGCGCTGCCGGCGCCGGAGCCGCAGACTTCTTTTCAATATCCGCCAGTTTTGCAAGGATCACTTTTTGGTTGTTCTGAATATCGTTGAGGGTATTTCTCATGTCACCCTGTATGTTTTTTATTTCTGTCTGGATATTTTTGATTTCCTGCAGGTCTTCCTTTGATAGCCCCGCACCCTTCATTTCTGTTGCAGGTTCTTTCTGCACACAGCCGGATAAGCTCAAAGTTATGCAAAGCATCAGTGACATGGCCGTAAAAATTTTTCTCATTGTTCGTTCCTCCTTATGATCTGGATGAATGCCTGGAAATTGTGATTATGATACTACAGCATGGAAAAAATGTATAGGGTTTGAGCCGTTGAATGCCTTAATAAAAAGCACGGGCTTTGTTATAGCCCGTGCTTTTTTCTGGCAAAGGGTATCGGTATTGCCAGTGCCTTTATGGCTCTGCGCTCGGGCCTGGAACCATGAAAGACCTGTTGTGGTCGTGACAGAGCATGCAGTAAGAACCGTCCTGGTTTGCACCGTCTGCATGAATACCGTCACTCGGCCCCCCTGCGGCGAGGTTATGCGATGTAAATGAATGACATGTTTCGCATATGTTCTCGTTGCGCGGTGGCCCGTCGCCGAGAGAACCTGCACCGATCCTGGTTATATTGGATATAATACTGTTGGGTATAATGCTGAATGCATTAAGAGGCCGCAGAAGTTTTCTGTTCCCGCCTACAGAAAACATCGGGTCATGACAGTCAACGCACATGATCTCATAACTGTATTTATTAGTAGCAAATTCATTTTTTGCCGGATCACTGGTGTGCCCGTCCCGTTCACCATGACAGCGCTGGCAGTGTGTATCAGGGATTTTCTCGCGATAATCGATATCGCCAGGGGCAAGTTCAACATGACACAACTGACAGTTGGCATTGAAGAATGCGGTATTGTGAGGAGGCGGCGCAGTTGATCCGGTCGGAAGAAAACCATCCTTGTGCAGGTGGCATTCACTGCATTTCTGTCCGTCAAAATGGCCCACATAATTTCCGAGAGAATCATAATCCCTCGGCGCAGTTCCGTCTCTGCGATGGTGCCTTGTCCTTGTGTGGCACATCTCGCAGACATTTTTATTATGAGGCGGCCCGTCAGCAAATGAGCCGGGACCTGACGGTGCAGTAAACTGAACAAGTTCTTCAACATGCTGGCCTGTCGCCGCATTGTCAAAACAAATGTATTCTTTTATATATTTTCCGTACGCAGTCGTGTATGCCAGGTTCTGCTCCTGCAGATGGGGATTATGGCAGGTTACGCAGGTCTGCCCCCAGTTTCCGTATTTGGCTCCGGTAACTGATGATGAATGCATTCTCACATTGGGCGCAGTTCCGTATCCATACGGAGGATTCATTGGGTATTGTGCCTTGAGTGTACCGTTGAGAGGGTCGGATGTGTCGGCGGGATCCGCATGGCAGCGCTGGCACTGATAACGTGTATTGTCCTGGAAGTTGTTCGGATTATGGCACTTGCCGCAATCAAGGGCTCCGCTGTTCGGATGGGCTGTTCCGTCAGGATTCAGCAGAGCGAAGAAGTGCGGGCCGTCCTTTGGAGATGTCCTGGTCGCGCATGTTGGAGGTATGCATTTCGGGTCTGCTGCGTCTGTCTTTGAATTGCAATTGTTGTCTATTCCGTCGCTGCATGTCGGACTGCCAAACGGTCCTTCTGTCTTGCCAGGGTTAACATTGACATTATTGTCATTGCAGTCTCCTGCGCATATAGCATATCCGTCTTTATCATTATCAATGTCCGTGGAGATATCTCTCCTTCCATCACAGTTGTTGTCTTTTCCATCACACAGGATGGGGGTGCCAGGATAAACTTTGTTGTCTGTATCGTCACAGTCGCCTGGCGAACTGCTGTCTATGCAGGGTCCTGTCTCGCAGAAACCATCAAGGTCATTATCGACATTTAGCTGATTGCAGGCCGCATTATCTGCCATATCCGTAAGTCCGTTACAATTGTTGTCAAGGCCGTCGCTGCAGGTAGGGGTGCCCGGAGGGCCTTCGGTCTGTGGTGTTGCAGGCGTACAGGTATTGACTATCACACCATTTTGGCAGATATTCTGTCCCGTTGATACACAGACCCCGGTTCCGCAGTTGGTTGAGGTAGGCACATATCCTTCATCAGGAGTTCCAGAGCAGTTCTCATCCACGTTATTGCAGTTCGTGTCTGTCTTGCCAGGGTTTATGTTTGGATTATTGTCGTTACAGTCAACGGCGGTGCCATTGGGACAGGCAGCTTCTCCATTTGCGCCATACCCGTCGCCGTCGTTGTCAATACATGCAGTCAGACAATTGCTGTCATTATTATCTGATGCTCCATCACAATCATTATCGATGCCGTCAGTACATGTTGCATTGCCCAGAGGGCCTTCTGCCTGAGGAGTTCCGGGAATGCATGTATTGACCACAATACCGTTCTGACAGATGTTCTGTCCTGCCGCCGTACAGGCGCCAACTCCGCAGCTTGTTGGTGATGGTACATAACCTTCATCGGCTGCGCCGGAGCAGTTTTCGTCAATATTATTACAGTTCGTATCCGGAGCGCCAGGGTTAATGCTTACATTGTTATCGTTACAGTCGGTCTCAGGGTGCGTGCAGAAAGCGCTTCCAGGGTTTCCGTAACCGTCCTTGTCCTTGTCGAGGCAGGGATTCTGGCAATCAGAGTCCGCAGAGTCAGTTCTGTTATCGCAGTCGTTGTCGATATTGTCACTGCAAACCGGGGCGCCGAAAGGGCCTTCTGAAATATAGGGAGACCTGTTAGGATTATTGTCATCACAGTCGCCTTTGCACCAGGGTACTCCGTCGTTATCTTTGTCTTCATCAGTTGCGAAGTCTTTTCTTCCGTCGCAGTCGTTGTCTTTGGCGTCACAGATGCGTTGTGCTCCGGGAAAGACTTTGGGGTCAGTATCGTCACAGTCGGCCTTGTTTCCATTTGGACAGGATATATCTCCGGGGCTGCCGTAACCGTCACTATCGTTATCAACGCAGACTGCCTGTGCGGATAACGGCATCAGGGTTACAACACCAAGCATGAGTATGAAGCATAAAAGCATGGATAGATTTTTTTTGCGTACAGACATATGTCCCTCCTTATTAACTTGCAGAGCAAAAAAGCACAAATGTTTTTTGATAAACGACTTAACAGTAATGAAAACCTATGCTTAAGCTAAGAAAATCTATCATTCTTTTTGTTAACTGTCAAGAAGGGAATTGTTAATGCCGGAATTGCTAATGCTTATAACTTATAGATCAGCATCTGCAATCGGGAAAAAAGAAGAACCCCGCGCTAAAACCGCGGGGTTCTTTGTCTGGCAATAACCTGATAGTTTTTAAACGCTAATTTGCTGATGAATAACTGCCACCGCGCCAATTGTATGTTGGTGGAATAGTGTAATTTGTAGTTCTGTTTCTTCCGCCGCTTACAGATGAATAGTCGCCGGTTGCCGTGTTATTTTCACCTCCGCTGACTGAAGCATTGGTGCCGCTTGCCGTATTATCATACCCGCCTGTTATTGAAGAGGACGGTCCACTGGCTGTGTTGAAGTCCCCCCCGGTTACTGTGGATGTATAACTGCTTGCGATATTGTTCGAACCACCGGTGACAGATGCCGTATCACCACTTGCAAGATTTAAAAATCCTCCGCTTACTACAGCATATTGTCCATATAATGGATTGATTGGGTCGCCTGCTATGTTCTGTAATCCACCAAAGGTTGCAGTGAAGTTTCTGACTGCAGAATTAACAGCGCCACCGCTAACCAATGAAAAATCACCACTTGCAGTGTTATTCTCACCTGCGATTGCTACGGCATAATTCCCGCTTGCTATGTTTGAAGCGCCGCCTATTGTGGAAGAATATTGACCGGAAATTGAGCTCCAGTAACCTGATACGATGCCTCCGAAACTGCTGTAATCGTTATATGCCCCCAGGACAAGATTGTGCGAACCGGTCCTTGTATCTGTTCCACGCAGTTCATTGTAACCGATAATGATGTTGCCCAGTCCGTTAACAGTTCCGAACGTAGAATTACTTCCGCTTCTTACATGGAGGTTGGCTCCATCAATGTAAATATCATTGCCTGAACGGGTGACATTAGCAAGCAATGCCTCGAGTGCCGCTACCCTGTCCGCTAAAGTTTTCAGTTCATCTGAGCAGACCCAACTGCTGCCGTTCCACTTCACGATCTGATCGGTAGTGCAGGAAATAGCTGCTCTGGCAAGCGAATTCACTGTGGGATCAGATTCCGTTACAGTATTGGTTGAACACGTCCATGCTGTACCATTCCATTTGGCCACCTGGTTGCTGGTACAGCCTTGCGGCATTTGATAAGACGTTGAGAGAGAGAGTGAAACATCTCCTGATTCACCTCCGCCGCTGAGTCCTGTCCCTGCAGTAACTGACGTTATAGTACCGCTGCCGCCACCGCTGCCTGCGGTGGTCTGGAAAGTTCCGTCAGGGAACTTGATCCCGCCGCTCGTGGTCTCAATTACTCCGTTGACTGTAAGTCTGGATGATGGTGTTGATGTGTTGATGCCGACATAGCCATTAGTGTCGATTGTCACCTGGGCAAAGACAGATGGGCTTACCATAAGTAGCCATAGTAAGAGAACTACGATTTTCTTTTTCATGTTACCTCCTGAATTATCTTTGTGTAGCATCACTGGGAAACATAATTCCTTGTAATGATGCTGCCATTGCTTGTTGTCCTGTTCAATGTTTAAATGATGCAATCGTATTGTGGCAGGGGATTCATTGAAAACACCGCAATAGTTTCCAATAGCCTGTATGAATTGGTTGGCTGAACCCGGGGTAGGGTCAGTACAAGCGGTTTGGGTAACTATACCACCATGGACTGTGCTGCAGGTTTTCAGTGCTGCAACCGCGGCTTCAACTACCCCTGCCACAAAATGTTTGAGTGTAAAAATATAGACAAAAAGATGCGATAATTTTTGCGCGAATGAACGCAAATAGTAATGTAGCTTTGTGTTAATGCAATACTGTTTCACACCTACCCCGGTTGCAATTAATTAATGTGAAATCATCATATTTGTTGCAAAAAATTTGCCAAAAACAATATGCTTTTTAAACAGGGAGATAGATTTGTGAAGAAATTCGGAGTTGGTCATTATGGCAATCGAGGTGTCATAATGACAATAATATTTACGAATAGCGTAAATATTATTTACGCTATTATGACCTCGGCTTTGCAAGTATCTCAAGAACTTTTAAATCCAGAAATCTCTTTGATGCTGCGGCCCGTATAATTGCAACTGTGTCAGCACCATAGCCAGTGCCAGCGACAGCTATGATCTCTTCCCCCTCAGGGATGAGCCCTGCGTCAGCAGCCATCATAATAATTTCACAACATACTTTTACCCCCTCTCCAAATCTCCGGAGAGTTTGCGCTACAAGGAGAGTAGGGTAGACACCGCTGAATTTCTTTGCCAAAGCTGTTTCAAGTCCATGGGTGATTATGGTTCCTGTATAAATTTTTGCTCCGGCATCCTGCATTCTTCTTCTCGCTTCCTCGGTAAGCTCAATACTGTTAGGCTCCTTGAATCCGAATGAGTGAGTGACCGCAACCAGATTCACATTTTTATCCTTCAAACCTTCTGCAAAGAGCTGACCTACAGCGCCGCGTGTGGTCGCGACTACTACATGTTTGTAACCGGACTCGCGCAGCGCCGTATTTACGATCTCAAAACACTGTTCAGTATTTACTTCTCCTGGCTTCTCAAAATAGGTAACGATCCTCTGCATATTTTCTCCTGCTTGTTAAATTTGATATCCGGCATTTTACTGGAAATCATCAACCGCTATCAAGGGAAATCTGATATACTCTCAGGATGAATTTTCAGGAACTTGTCGATATCGTTGCGAAACTTCGCGGGCCCGACGGTTGCCCCTGGGACAGGGAGCAGACCAGAGAGAGTCTTAAGCCCTATCTCATAGAAGAGTTCTATGAACTCATTGACGCCTTTGATGAAAATGATACCGAAGGCATGAAAGAAGAATTCGGGGACCTCCTCTTTCAGATCGTTCTTCAGAGCCAGCTTGCAAAAGAGCAGGGGCGGTTCGATATTTATGATGTCATAGACGGCATTTCCCAGAAGATGGTCAGGCGGCATCCTCATGTGTTTGGCGACAGGGATCTGAGAACATCGGAAGATGTAAAGGTATGGTGGGAGGACCACAAAAAGAAGGAAGGGAAAAACCATGAATCAGCCCTTGGAGGGGTTCCTGCATCATTGCCTACGCTGTTGAGAGCCCAAAAGCTTCAGTTGAAGGCAACAAAGGTCGGTTTTGACTGGGAAAAGATCGGGGACGTATTTGAAAAGCTCGATGAGGAAGTGGCCGAGCTGAAAGAGGCGGCCGGCAAAAGGAGCCGTGATGAAATGGAAGGAGAGCTTGGAGATATCTTTTTCGTGCTTGTAAGAATAGCTAATTTCATTGGTGTCAACCCTGAAGACGCTCTGAGAAAGACTATTCATAAATTCATTCAGAGGTTCACGCAAATTGAGAAAGAGGCATCGCTTCAAGGCAAGAAGCTTTCAGATATGACCCTTGCAGAAATGGACGTGCTGTGGAACAGGGCCAAGGAAGACCTGGGGTGATCACATCTTTTTATACACAAAAGGCATTTTACATTTTGCTTCAAAGCCCTCATGTATCTTTTACAGAATAATTTCTTTTGCCGATAAAGCTTATTTTAAAAATGTGTCGCATAGAAATTCTCCGCAGACCACCCTCTGTGCCTTTGTCTCTCTGTGCCTTCCATTTCACACTGCTTCAATCCTCACTGCATCAGGGGATGTCCCCCATCTGCCGGATGAACTCCTGAGGGCACTTATCCGGCTGTGAGGAAAATGCGCAGGGACATAGACAGTGCCCTCGGGAACACTGTCAGAGACAGCCGTTTTGATATACACTGTACCCAGTTTTGAAGTAACCTTGACATGGCCATTATCCGCAATGCCAAACTTCTCAGCATCGTTCTCACTCATCTCCAGCCTTGCCTCTGATGTTACAAGGTTCAGTGAATGAGACCACGTCGACATGCTGCCTGAATGCTGCAGGATGTCCCTTGTCACGAGTCTGAACGGATAATGTGGATCACTGCCTCCGTTGTGTCTGTACTCTACGGGATTGAAGGCCTTTCTTTCTTCTTTTTCCTGTGTCTGTTTTTCGAGCAACAGTGACTTTATGCTTTCCTGAACTGATTGCAGATTTCTAAACTTCATGTCTTTTCCCATAGTGCGTGCAAGATTGTTCAGGATCATCCAGTCCGGAAGCGACTCTCCTGCCGGGTCGACGAGTTTATACACCCGTTGCAGGGTACCCCCGGCATTCATGAATGTGCCGTCTTTTTCTCCCCAGCCTGATGCAGGCAGCACCACGTGTGCAAGCCTGGCTGTTTCCGTCATGAAGATATCCTGTACTACCAGAAAATCAAGCGATTTCAGTGTCCTGTGGACAGTCGCACTGTCAGGGAATGCAGCGGCAGGGTCCTCTCCCATTACATACAAGGCCCGTATGGGAATATCATCAGCATACAGCATTTCTGTAATTCCGAGGTCCCGGGAAGGTGTCAGAGGCCTGACTCCCATTCTGTAAAGACCGTATGTATTTGCGTGCTCAGCGGGGATCTGCAGGCAGTGGGAATCATCACCGAGGAGGTGAACGAGGTTTGCTGCGGCAAGCACTGTATCCAGGCCCTTGGTGTTTTCTGAAGCGCTTACAGATAGAGAAATCATCCTGCTCTTTGATCTGGCGATCGTTTTCGCTGCGGATATAATATCTTTTTCCGTAATGCCCGTGATCTGTGAAACCTTTTCAGGGGTGTAAGCAGCGAGCGAGTCTCTGAGGGGTTTAAAATAAAGCGCCTGCACTTCAGTTTCACGGTCAAAATGTTTTCTGTCGATGATCACCTTCATAAGGCCGTTGAGCAGGGCCATGCCAGTTCCGTCCTTTATCCGGAGCCATTGGCTGCTATGCCGGGTCAGTTTTGTTTCCCGTGAGTCCGCCACGATAAGATGTGCACCTTCTCTTTTTGCCTGGAGTATATTAAGCCCGAACAGGGGATGTGTTACGGAAATATCTGATTCGATGACAAAAAGGACCTCTTTGCCGAGAGGTGATTTCAGGTCAATGGGATGGATCTTCTCACCGAACGCCATTTCCCAGGCCCTTTGCACGCTGCCGTAACCGAATGCAGCGGATGAGTCTATGTTGTTAGTGCCGATCACATTCTTTATAAACTTCTGAAAAACGTAATTGTCTTCATTGGTGCATCGTGGAGAACCGATCGCACCGATAGCATTGGCACCGTGAGACTTCACTATGTCTCTGAGATTCTCAGAGACATAGTGAAGGGCCTCTTTCCATGAAGAAGGGACAAGCTGGCCGTCTTTTCTGATGAGCGGTTTTTTTAGACGGTGCTCGCTATAGATATAATCAAAGCCGAACCTTCCCCTGCCGCACAGGTTGCCTTCGTTTATCCCCCTGTCTTCCTTTCCTCTGGACCTAACTATCTTTCCGTCAGCTATTCCAAGTGTAAGGGTGCACCCGCAGCCACAGAAGGGGCATACGGAATCTTTCTCCTCAAGTGACCATGGCCGGGCCTTGTACTTAAAAGGTTTGCTCAGAATGGCTCCAGTAGGGCAGACATCAATGCACTGGCCGCAGTGATCACATTCAAGTACCTCTCCGAACGCAGGCTGAACAACGGTAGAGAAGCCTCTGCCGATGAAACCGAGGGCCGATCTGCCCTGATGCTCTGCACAGACCCTTACACATTTGCCGCAGAGTATGCATCTGCTGGAGTTTAATTCTACAAAGGGCCCCCTGGTATAAGGCAGAGCGTGTTTTTTCTCGCGCATGAAGCGTCCCTCGGGGCTGCCGTATTGATAGACCATATCTTGTACGGAACACTCTCCGGCCCTGTCACAAACCGGGCAGTCAAGAGGGTGATGAACCAGCATGAGCTCAAGCACGGTCTGGCGTATTTTCCTCACTTTCGGAGTATCTGTCCAGACAATGATTCCCTCGGTCGCCAGTGTAGCGCACGAGGCCTCAAGTTTCTTCTGCCCCTCTATTTCCACAACACACATCCTGCAGCCGCCATGCGGAACTACCCGTTTGTCATAGCAGAGATTGGGTATTTTAATGCCGTTGCTCAACGCGGCCTGAAGGATAGTGCTGCCTTTTTCTGTCTGTACCTTTTTACCATTTATTGTGAGT
Organism: Nitrospiraceae bacterium; assembly: GCA_003599425.1. Classification (GTDB taxonomy): domain Bacteria; phylum Nitrospirota; class Thermodesulfovibrionia; order UBA6902; family UBA6902; genus SURF-23. The sequence goes on from QZKC01000058.1 coordinate 29,908, forward strand.
TCTATCATACTCATGGTGTCACCTCCATTTTATTAACTTTTAAAATGCCCTACCGCCTTTGCTGTGGAGCCTCTTTGTTTCCCTCCCCCTTGACGAGGGAGGGAAGGGTGGGGGTGTAATCACCCTCTCCTTAATCCCCTCCCGTCAAGGGAGGGGAGACTTTAAGATGCTCAGCTATCTCTGCGGCAGGGAAATTCAATCCAAACTGGTTTCCTGCAAGCGCTCCGGCGAGTTTTTCTATTTCTGCATCTCCGACATTGCGCGCGTAAACAGGAAGGATCTTTATAGAATTGAAATTGCATGTGTCCCAGCAGGTCCTGCAATGTACACAGAGGCACTGAACAATGGCATGCGGTTTCTTTTTCTCTCCTGCAATGGCCTTTGAAGGACACGCCCTCATGCAGGCACCGCATCCCTTGCAGAGAGTTGCGTCAATATAAAAGGTGCAGAGATCACGGCAGACGCCTGTTTGGCACCACTTTTCGTGAATGTGCATTTCATATTCGTGTCTGAAATACCGCAGCGTTGAAAGCACGGGAGTAGGCGCGGACTGTCCAAGGCCGCACAATGACGACTCGATAATGTCGTGGGAAAGATCTTCAAGGGTCTCTATGTCGCAGTCTTTACCCCGTCCTTCAGAGATATCTGTGAGCATGTCATACATCACTTTGGTGCCGACCCTGCAGGGCACACATTTTCCACAGGACTCATCAGCAGTAAACTCAAGAAAGAACTTTGCAATGTTCACCATGCAGTTGCTGTCATCCATCACGACCATGCCGCCTGAGCCTACGATAGCTCCGCTCTTTTTGATATCCTCATAGGAAACGCGCGTATCAAGATACTCTTCAGGGATACACCCTCCTGAAGGTCCTCCAAGCTGCACTGCCTTGAATTTCCTCCCCTTCTTCTTTATACCGCCGCCGATATCATAGATGATCCTCCTGAGCGTAGTGTCCATAGGGACTTCAACTAATCCGACATTGTGTATTGCACCGGTAAGTGCAAAGACTTTTGTTCCCGCGCTCTCCTCAGTGCCAAAGCTTTTGTACCAGTCCGCGCCGTTCAGGATGATCTGAGGAATATTTGCAAAGGTCTCCACATTGTTCAGGACTGTCGGCTTGTCCCACAGTCCTTTGACCGCAGAACGCCATAGCTTCGGCCTCGGCATACCTCGTTTCCCCTCGATGGAACGCATCAGGGCTGTGGCCTCACCGCAGACAAACGCACCCGCGCCCTGGTATATCTCAAGGTCAAAGTCAAACCCTGTATCGAGGATATTCTTTCCCAGCAATCCCGCATCGTAACACAGGTCAATGGCGATCTGCAGCCGTTTTACTGCAAGGGGATATTCTGCCCGTACATAGATGTAGCCTTTGTGCGACTGGGTTGCAGCGCCGCAGATAATCATGCCTTCTATTACTGCATGCGGATCAGCCTCCATGACCGACCTGTCCATGAAGGCGCCGGGATCACCCTCATCGCCGTTGCATACAACAAATTTAAGGTCGGACTTTATCTTGAGTCCGAGCTCCCATTTTTTTCCTGTGGGAAAGCCTGCGCCGCCTCTTCCCCTTAATCCTGAATCGCTCACAACCTTTACTATATCTTCGGGACTCATCTCAGTGAGCGCCTTTGCAAGCGCCTGATAACCGTCCCTCGTTATATAGTCTTCGAGCTTTTCAGGATTTATCATCCCCTTGTTCCTCAGCACGAGTGACACCTGATATTTAAAAAAGGGAATGTCTTTGAGGAGCGGGATTGTGGATTTTTTCTGCGGCTCAGTGAACATCAGTTTCTCGTAGGGCCTGCCCTTCAGAAAATGCTCCTCCACAAGTTTGGGAATCTCCTCAACGTTAAGCTTCTGATAAAAGACTTCGTCAGGATACACTGCCATCACAGGCCCTTCTGCGCAGTAGCCGTTGCATCCTGTCAGGACTATCTCAATCTCCTTATCAAGTCCTCTCTTTTTAAGCTCTTCATGGAGGGCTGCTGTCACCTTGCGGCTTCCGCTTGATACGCAGCCGGTACCTGTACATAACATTAAATTTGTTCGGATCGCTCCCATGGTTCCTCCTTCTTATTTTTTCAGCATGTTGTTTCACACCCCACGACAAGCGCGTATTTCTCGACCGGATTGCCTCTTAGGACATGCTCCCTGAAAATCTCCCTCGCCTTTCGGTCGTTGAGTTTGCAGTATCTGACAGGCGGCTGATTTATGAGCTCGACCGTTGCGAGCGGTTCACGCGCGCAGAGGCCTCCGCAGCTTGATCTCTTGACGATAACGTCAGTTATATTGGCCTTTAGAATTTCATCCACCATGGCTTTCAGTACCTTGTTCGCCCCTGCGGCTACCCCGCATGGCCCCATATGGACGATGACCTTGGCCCTGTATCCGCCTTCTTTCAGGTTAAATACGGCTGAATAGTTTTCCTTGATCTTTTTGAGATCTTCTATGCTGAACTTGTTCATCTTGCTTCTCCTTTCCCGCTGAAGCGCCTCATCTTTAGTGCTGCGCTGTCGCGTTCGCAGGTAAATACTTGTTGAAGGAATTTATTGCCTTCCATCTGGGCAGTGCGCATGTATATCCCGACCTGTAGTCATAACTGTCGGGTAACTGCTGATCCTGCTTTGTCCTGAAGCAGGAGTGCAGTGAAACAATGCTATGTATTTCAGAGGGGTATATGTTCATGGCCTGCGCAATGTGCTTCTGCACTGTATAGGGGAGATATCCGAATATATCCTGGGCGCGCACTAATACCGCAAGTACCGGGACTGTGCTGCCTGACTCATTTCTGAACTGGTGAATGATCTGGTCCAGTTCCGAAAACATCGACTGCGGAAAATCTTCTCCGGACGCATTTGCTGAAGAATTCGCTCTCATGCAGGTTATCGTGTTGTGTATTACGTTCTTCAGGGCTGCAGGCGTAAAAGGTTTCATCATATGGTCGTTCACCCCGAGCTTGAGCGCCTCTTTTATTGTTTCCTGCAGCAAATACCCGGTGATGACCACAATCCCTGTTGAAGGCCGGTTATTCTTTATCCATTTCACGAGTGCTATACCGTCGATCTCGAGCATGTTAAGGTCTGTAAGGACAAGGTCGTAATTATTTTTCTCCATACACTGCATTGCCTCTTTTGCGCTGAGCACACCTTCTACGCTGTACCCCTCGGCTTTCAGTACCCTCTCGGCGCTCATGATAGCTATTGGTTCATCATCCACGATCAAAATGCTTATGCTGTCTTTCATCGTTGCACCTCCTTTTTTAATAGTTCCCTCTCCCCTTGCGGGAGAGGGTTAGGGTGAGGGGAATATAAGTTTATTTCACCCTCCCCTTGTTCCCCTCCCGTCAAGGGAGGGGAGATATTTCTTACTTATATGCACTGTCCGTTAAACTCCCAATGCTTCCATTTAAGATATTCATTGATGCCCTTTGCTGTTTTTCTGCCGGCCCCCATAGCGAGGATGACAGTTGCTGAACCTGTAACTATATCTCCGCCGGCAAAAACGCCCCGCTTTGAAGTCATGCCGGTCTCTCCGTCAACAACAATGTATCCGCTTTTGTTCACTGCGAGATCAGGAACGGTCTGCGTTAAGATCGGATTCGCCCGCGTCCCCAGGGCAGGGATAGCAACGTCTATCTCCACCTGAAATTCACTTCCTTTCATGGGGATCGGCTTTCGTCTGCCAGACGCATCAGTCTCTCCGAGTTCCATCTTGATGCACTCAACTCCGCACACATTCCCTTTTCCGTCATCGATGAACCTTGTTGGATTTGTCAGGAATAAAAACTCTATGCCTTCCTCATGCGCGTGGTGGACCTCCGCTTTTCTTGCGGGCATTTCATTTTCTGAACGTCTGTAGATAAGGTAGACCTTTTCAGCGCCGAGCCTTAATGCTACCCGTGCCGCATCCATAGCCACATTCCCGCCGCCCAATACCGCGACCCGTTTTCCCGCCTTTATGGGCGTATCGTACCCCGGGAAAAGGTAGGCCTTCATGAGATTGGCCCGGGTCAGGAACTCATTTGCCGAGCAGACACCATTGAGATTTTCACCCGGTATCCCGAGGAACATGGGCAGCCCTGCTCCAATACAGACAAAGCATGCTTCGTATCCATGTTCATCCAGCAGTTCATCGATCGTGTAGAGCCTTCCGATCACTGCGTTGGGGATGAACTCGACCCCCAGTTTGCTGATATATTCGACTTCCCGCTCTACAACGGATTTGGGAAGCCTGAATTCAGGGATTCCGTAGATCAATACCCCACCAGGTTTGTGTAGCGCTTCAAACAGAGTGACCTGATGGCCGTACTTTGCCAGGTCTGCTGCGCAGGTCAAACCGCCGGGGCCTGAACCTATGACAGCGACCTTTCTTCCGGTCGGTTTCGGCTTTTCAGGTACCCTGACCTCACCGCTTTCTGCCTCAAGGTCTGCAACGAATCTTTCAAGGTTCCCGATGGACACCGCCATCCCTTTTTTCCCAAGGAGGCAATGGCCTTCACATTGGGCCTCCTGAGGGCAGACCCTTCCGCTCACTGCAGGCAGCGCATTCTTCTCCTTGACCCTGTAAGATGCTTCCGCAAATTTTTTGTCCTTTACAAGACTGATGAACCCGGGTATATCAACTTCGACCGGGCAGCCTCCCCGGCAGGGAGGATTTTTGCAGGACAAGCATCTGGAGGCCTCTTCAACCGCCTCATCAGGCGTATATCCATAAGGCACCTCCAAAAAATTTCTGGCCCTCTCCTGAGGTGGCTGTTCCCTCATGGGTACTCTGACTTTTGTTTTATTCGTCTCCGTCCTAAGTTCCATGCTAATGACCTCCATTTTTTTCCCCGCAGCCCATGGCAGACCGTTCTTCCGGGATGTACGTTTGAAGCCTTTTCATGAGCAGATCAAAATCCACTTCGTGTCCATCAAATTCAGGGCCGTCAACACAGGTAAATTTTGTCTCGCCGCCGACCGTCACCCTGCAGCCTCCGCACATGCCTGTTGCGTCGATCATTATCGAATTCAGGCTGACTACCGTTTTCACATTGTATTTTTCAGTGGTACTGCATACGAACTTCATCATGACCGCGGGACCTATGGCGACTACACGGTCCACCTTGCCCCTGCTCAATATCTCGTCGAGCGGCACGGTTACCGTCGCCTTTGTGCCGTACGATCCGTCATCAGTTGCAACAAGCAGGTCATCAGAAACGCTGCGCATCTTCTCTTCCCAGAAGAGAATGGACTTGGACCGTGCCCCGATGATTGAGGTGACTTTATTGCCTACGCTTTTAAGCGCCCTTGTTATCGGATAGACCGGTGCAATCCCCACGCCGCCGCCCACGCAGACAACATTCCCGAAGTTCTCTATGTGAGAATCATTGCCGAGAGGGCCGACTACATCTGCGATGTGATCCCCTTCATTAAATGTCCCCAGGTGATGGGTTGTCTTGCCGACTTTCTGAAAGACAGTAGTGATCGTCCCTCTGTCCCTGTCAAAATCAGCAATGGTCAAAGGGACTCTTTCTCCCTGCTCATGGGTCCTGAGCATAAAGAAATTCCCCGGCTTCGCTTTCCGTGCAATATCTTTTGCTCCTATCTCAAACAGGGTTATGTGTTCTGAAAGCTCTTCTTTCTTTAAGATCTTGAACATTACCTTATGCCTCCTCTCTCATATTAAAGATGCGGTTATCCGCTGCCTGCTTTTTTGTCTCTTATCCAGAATTTAATGGAACGGACAATGCATTTCCTTGAATCCTGTCCAATAAATCTTTGTTTTTGTCCAAAAAGAATGAGAAAGGGACAAAGGCACAGAGACACAAAGGCACAAAGGTAAGGTTGGAGAAGGATTAAGAAAGTGATCAGCGGTCAGCAGTCAGCTATCTGTTTTCTGAGCTGACCGCTGATAGCTGATCACTAATATTTCTGATCCTCAGAACCATTGATGGTCGAGTGTTTGATCAGATGACTGGCGTTGTCTCGGGGATGTGCCGTTGATTTTTTTAAATAGTGTAGAAAAATAGTTTGCATCTTGGTACCCAAGTTTCCTGGCAACGACCTTGACGGGCAATCTCTTGTCCCTGAAGAGTTCGTTCGCGATCCGCATTTTTACCACATGCTGATAATTTCTCAGTGAGTGGCCGGTGACATTTTTAAAGAAGCGGCAGAAATAGGTCCTGGACATCGAGGCCATTTTGCATGCGGCTGCAAGTGTCAAATCCTTGGAAAGGTTCTGATCAATGAAATCTTTCACCCTGAGAACACCGCTCAGCAGGTGTGACGGGATGCCAGAGGCGGATGTCTCTTTTCCTGATAAATTCAGGTATGCTTCCTCTGTCTGACTTGAGGCGATCACGCTGACCGTTATCGAAGGGAATTTCCTGTTGATCAAACCCATAACCTCCATGCTGTTCATGTCTGGCAATTCCATACTGAGAAATACAAGGTCCACGTTTTCAGAGAGCATACTCAACCCTCTCCGGGCAGTTGCGGCGAAACGTATGTGATACTCGCTTCTGAGCATCATCCAGAAAGATTTACGTTCCTTGCGGTCGATCGCTATGATTTCCCTCATTTTTCCCTCCTCCTAACCGTGATTATTCATTTGCACTTCATCCCTTTGGGCAGGCATACAGGTACAAAGGTAAGGCTGGCGATTATAGAAATCCTGAGACAGGCTTAACTTTGTGACATTTAAACATTTGCCCAAATGAAATCTATGAATAGTTTGGGATGATTCATAATCTAATCTTGAACAAGCTATGATTATCATAGTGTAAACTTTATAAAATGCAGAGGGAGATTTCCTTGAAACCTGTTCAATTGTTCTTCATGTTTGTCCAAATTTGGATGAATGTCATGCTGTGGGATGTAATAAGTCGGGATGTCAGTGAGAGGTCGGGGATGTGTTCAATACATGTCTTTGTCCCGGTGAAGTGCCTGTTACTTTTTTGTAGATCGTCGAAAAATAGTTGGAATCACAATAGCCAAGCTTTAGCGCGACATCCATGATGGAAAGCTTTTTATCACTCAGGAGTTCATTCGCCCTTCTGATCTTCACGGCATGCTGGTAGCTGTTCAGTGAGTGACCGGTAACGCTTTTGAAAAAGTGGCAGAAATAGGTCCTGGACATTGAGGCCATTTTGCAGGCTGCTTCAAGCGTCAGGGATTCGGCATAGTTCTGTGCAATAAAATCCCTCACCTTCAGTACACCATTTAATAAGTGTGCCGGGATATCCGGGAAATGCTCCTCCCGAACGGTTTCCATTGAGAGAGATACATGCTGGCGTTTCTGAGATACATCCCGCGCCTTCAGCAATGTCCTGATCCTCAGCAATATCTCGTCTGTGTTCAAGGGCTTCTTCATGTAATCGCGCGCCCCTTTTCTGAATGCCTCTATGCATGTTTCCTCTGTCCCGACTGAGGTGGTCACAATGATCGCAGTTGAGGGGTATTCTTTTTTCATCAATGACAGTGCCTCCATGCCGTTCATGTCGGGAAGTTGCAGACAAAGAAAGACAAGGCCGATGCTCTCAGACATCATGCTCAGCCCTGTTTCGACCGTCGAAGCATAGTATGTTTTGCACTCACTTTCAAGTGCGTTCCAGAAAAGTTTAGATCCTTCACAATCGATCGCCAGCACTTCCTTCATTACCGTTTCCTGTTTTACTGAAAAGATCATTAAATTTGTACAACAATTTTCGGACAAATACAGTGTTTTGTAAATCGATGGAAAAGTGAAGGTTTTGCTGAAGAGATTTCCTATGCCGTATTAGGTGATCGACCTATACAGGACAGGCAGGATTGTCTTATGGTTGGGTCTGAGAAGCGGAGGTACAATTATCCTGATTTATTTTCACAACAAGAGAGGAGGCAAACCCTACTATGATGTTTCATGGATATGGTAAAGACCGGGGCTTGAGCGGGAGAGCTGATTTATTTCAATTCTAACCGTATTATCTTATTGACTTGCTTAATCACTGCAGGAAGTTCGTCTTTTTAAAATGCTCCAGACAATATCGTAATTAACTCCAAAATAGAAATGTATTACTTTATCTCTTGTGCTAGCCGTTTCTTTCCATGGAACCTCTGGATATTTTCTTTTTAAGTCCGATGAAACATTTTTTGTGGCTTCACAAATAATTTCAAGATTGCGAACGACTGCATCCTGAGTTTTAAGAATTCATTATACTCTAATTCTTTCGTGTACGATTTAATTCTGTTTATGGCTTCTTTAATATGCAGTTATGCCGGCAAGAGGAATATGCAATCAATACTATTTGAAACTCATCTCTCTCTCTCAGAGTAACAGTCTTTCGGAATTGAAGGAAATCAGCGAACATTATGATGAAAACTTTACCGCGTGCACGAGGACATCATGGGTGTCCTTTAACTGCAGTTTTATCTTGATGTGCTCAACATAGGTCTCAACGGTCTTAACGCTCAGGTTCAGCCGCTCTGCTATCTCGTGTTTTTTCACACCCTGCCCGATGAGCTGATACACCTCCAGCTCGCGGTTGCTGAGGAGTTTTGTAGAGGAATCTATGTCTTCAAATCTGTTTCTGGCAAATTTGTGCAGAAGGCTGGTGGTCAATTTATCACTCACGTATATTTCACCGTTCAGGATCTTTCTTATTGCTGAGAGAAGTTTTTTTGATGATTCCTGTTTCATGATATAGCCGTGTGCCCCGGCCTTAAGGCAGCGTTCAGCATAAGCGGATTCATCATGCATGGAAAGGACCAAAACCGGCAAAGCAGGATGTGTGTGCAGGAGATTTTCTATAAGCCTGATCCCGCTGCCGTCTCCGAGGGTGATATCAGCAATTACAATATCAGGTTTAAGACCAGGAATTGTCCGCAGCGCATCTGATACATTATCAGCCTCTCCGCAGACCATAAGGTCTTCTTCGCTGTTGATGAGGTGTGATAGCCCCTCGCGCAGGACACAATGGTCATCAACGATAAAGACGCTATGCTTTTGTATTTTGTTTTCGGTTTTCTGGTTTTTCATGGTCGTATGCTCCCTTGAACGGTATATCTTCAGAGAAAATGACCGGACGTCCGGTTGTGGAGACGGGGTCTGTATCAGGGAAAATGCAGGTTATGACGGTCCCCTTGTCGATATCAGTCGTTATATCAAGCCATGCATTGATTATGTCTGCCCTGTATTTCATGATCTGAAGGCCCATACCTTTTTGGGGGGGCTGCAAGGCAAATCCTTTCCCGTCATCTTTTATTGTCATTATAAGATCATTATCTGACCTGTCAAGGTAAATTTCGATCTGCCGGGGCATTGCGTGCCGTGCAGCATTGGTAATAGCCTCCTGGGCAATACGATAGAGATGTATCAGCGCAGCTTCATTATAGATCGGGACGATTTTATTGCTCCGTACAGTGCAGGGTATTCTGAACAGCTTTTCGGAGTTTAATGCAAGCTCAACCATGGCTGTTATCAGGCTGTACTCACCTGCTTCGAGGATGGGCGAAAGCCCGGTTGAGAGAGACCGTACCTGGCCTTTTGACATCTCAACAAGATATGTGAGCCTTGCCGCGTCTTCTGCCTCCGGGACCGCAGTTTTCTTCAATTTGTTCTCGAGCCCCTGTGCCATGAAGGAAATAGCCGTAAGCTGCTGTCCCAGATTGTCATGGAGATCGTGTCCGATACGGCGGCGTTCATGCTCCTTGATCTCGAGGAGCATTTTTTCCAGATATCTGCGTTCGGCTATCTCTCTGTTCAGGTCATCCCTTGAGGCGGTGATGGTCTTCAGATTTTCTATCATGAGATCAAAGTTTCTGGAAAGCTGACCGATCTCATCTTTTGTATCAGTACCGACCCTGTGGCCCAAATTCCCTCTCCCTATAATTTCACTTCCTTTGTGCAGTGCCCTGATCGGATTGGAGATGGACCTCGAAACACCAAAAGCCAGCAGTATCACTATAAAGAAAGAAATGATCCCGATGATGATGGTCCGGTTTCTTAACTGATAAACGGGGCCGTAGACTTCCCTGATATCCTGTTTGGCAACAAACCCCCATCCGGTCTGTGGAATATAGGTATAGGCAGCCAGCACCTTTTCCCCTCTGTAGTCAAAGGCTTCGACAATGCCGGTATTCCCAAGGACAGCTTCGGTATCAGGCTGTGACCGCAGCTTCAGCGAGAATGCTGAATTCCCGTGCCAGCGCAGGTTGTTCATTACGATACCGTCTTTGTTCAAAATATATGTTTCACCTGTTTCTTCCACGCCGGTCTGGTTCAGCATTTTGAGAAGAGAAGTTTCAGTATCTACCCTGGCAACAATGAAACCGATCGGGTGACTGCTGCCAGTCTGCCTGAAAACGGGCATGGAAAAGGCCACTCTGGGAATGTTCTTTTGAGCTGAAAAAAGGACGTCACGGTTCAGTATGTCCGGTTCTTTTAATACTGCTTCAAAGCGGATTTCTTTTGAAATGACCTTCCCCTCATCAGATTCATTTGTTGAAAGCAGGATCTTTCTGCTACGTGGACTGACGACAAAAATATCGTAAAATGAATTGTGATCCTGCAAATATTTCCTGAGGCGCGCGCGTGCCTCAGGTGCAGTCACATTGTTGTACCGGTAATCTTCTGCTCCTCCCTGAATCAGTTCCAGTGCCTGGATACCGTCATCTGCAGCGATAGTGCGGATATCCGTGATCCTTTCATCAAGCCAGTGCCCCAGTTCATTGACCCTGAGGTCGCGGATAGCTTCAAGCCTGTTATCTATAGATACCTTCAGGGAATTCACCCAGTAGTTATAGATGGTTATGTTGACCACGATCTGTGGGATCATGGCAATGATGAGGAACCAGAAAGTAAGGCGGGCTTTGATACTTTTGAATCGGAATTTATTGCTCATGATTTTTTATATCATGTAGCATAAAATTCAGGCATTTTCATTAAAGAAAAGTTTATTGCCTTATAAGTGATCAGTGTCAGTGAAGAAACGACTGACACTGTCACAAAACTTATAAAGAGCCTATATGAAGGGCCCCCAGCCCTTTCAGCTCAATGGCAAAGACAATTTGATACTCATCGGGTCTTTTAGTGTAAGAAACTGACATTGCCCAGCATTGATGCGTATACGTCGATCTGATATTGAATTCCTGAACCCCGTTACCTTTCATGTCGTACCATAACTTTCCGTGCAGGTCAACAGGGATATTTTTACCTCTTATGTTAATAGGGTTGTTCAGGCCTGCCTCAAATGTGACCTGGTCCAGGGATGAGGCCCGTCTGTAATTTTCGCCGACGCCGACATACCCTCTTGCATTTTTCAGGGTAACTGAGGCGATCGTCTCAGCTATCTGCCGGTCATGGACGTCATATGAGGCGTTCAGGCTGAAGTCGACGTTTTCACTCGACAGGACAGACTCTGCCAGGACCGGAGAGAAATGTTTTTCAACGTTGAGAAGGCTGTAGCTCTGGGAGAGCCTGAACCTCGATTCCAGGTTCAATGGACTTAATCCCGACAACCTGTTTGTAATGGCGTAATTAATATTGCTTGTGTGCTGTATTGTGTCGACAGTATCAAAGAAAGGAATGTTGTCGTTATCCACAGAGGGAATATATTCATATTCCACTGAAGGCTCAAGGATATGGATCAGCGAAGAGTATTTTTTCGCAAACTTCGTCGTCAGTGTGGTACTGAGGTCAAATAATGCCCGGCTTTTATGGACGGATGGCGAGTCGAGGAAATAGGCGGTTTCCCTCAGGCCTATTCTCTGTGTGAGATTGATAAGCCGGCCATAGCTCAGAAAGAAGTTCGGATATATGTCGAACCTGGTTCCCTTCTGTCCGTCCCTCCTCCAGAAATTGACCCCTTTTACTGCTGCGTTAAGGGAAAACGGGCCCTTGGAAAGGGTGTTGATGATAAATCCCACTTCAGGAAGGGCTTGCGGGATTTCATTTGATTTGCCCTCAAGGCTTTGTCTGGTCTGCGCCAAAAGATATGTCCTTCCGTAGGTCAATGGTTTTGATATCTGCATATTTGATTCAAGGTACTTCTGAAGTCTTTCCTCCGAGGCAAATTCAAAGGGGTCCATTTCCCATGTGGACAGGCCAAATCTTCTGAAGGAGGTGGAATCAAGGGTTTCATAGTAATCAAATTCATTTACTGCGTGAATTTTCAGATATGCGGATATCTCATGCGGCAGTTTCAGGTTGTGATAGGTTTTTACCTCGTAAAGGTCTCTGGACGGTTCATTGTCCCGTGCGTGGTACAGCCAGAATTCACCGTTTATATCAGGCGTCAGAATATAACGGTAGTCCAGACCTTGCGCAAGATCCTTTTCTGAATAATAATCAAGATAGATCGTGGCATCCTGATTCTCCTTTATCGCGAGAAAGAATCCCTGTTTGTAATAATATCCCCGTGAACTGCTGTAACCGAAAGAAGGGAACAGGAATCCTGTTTGCCGTTCCTTCGAAATAGGCGCCCAGAAATATGGTGTATAGAGCACAGGTGTGTTTTTTACATAGAGTCTTGCATGCCGTGCGCTTATGCTTTCATGTTGCGTTGCTGAGATATCCTCTGCAGCAATATGCCATGGAGGTTTACTGCTATCGCACGAGGTCAAGGTTGCCGTATTAAGATAGAAGCTTTTGTCCCCGATCTTCTTAACGTTCTCCCCCCGGAGGTGAAAATTTTCCTTTTTATAGAAGATATAACTGTTATAAACGGTGCCGAGTTTTGTCTTCAGATTTATTTCCAGTTTATCAGCCCTGATACGCGCATCAGCGTCTTCATACAGGACATTTCCGGTAACAACAGCATCGGAGGTATTCCCGTCAAGGTTCATCTCATCAGCGCTGAGGATAGCATCTTCAAATTCTATCCTGACGTTTCCTTTGGCCTCATATGTATTTGTCTGGGAGAAGTATTGAAGCTGCTGGGCGGTTATATTCGCCTGTTCCTCAGCGAACGCCGTAATAGTAAAAAATATCAGGGTAATGGCAAGGAACAGTATCGCAAAGTGTATTTTTTTCATTTCATGGTCTCACGTAACTGCGTCAGAACACCGGGTGCGCCTGATAATATCTCTTTCACCTCTCCAGTGGTATAAAAGGAGCCTGTCACGAGGATAATATTATCTTCCCGGCAGTTTTTTTTTGCAAGTTCCAGTGCTTCTGAAACAGTTTGAGAGATGGTTACAGAAGCAGCGGCAGGTTGACTGCCGGTTTTTTGCATGCACAGCGCTAATTCCCTTAGCTTTTCAGGAGATGCAGCCCGTTCGTATCCGGGTCTTGTCAGGATTACTGATTCAGCGATTCCAAAAAGAGGGGACAGAATACCCTGTATATCTTTGTCGTCCATTATTCCCGCAATCAGAATGATCTTGTTATCAGGGAAAAGTTCACTGATCGAATCAGCTAATGATCGTGCTGCATCGGGGTTGTGTGCGCCGTCGATCAGTATCGGCGGAGACTTTGAAACCCATTCCAGTCTCCCTTCGAGCTTAATACCAGCCAGTCCTTTTTCAATTGATGTGTCGGAAATTGAAATGCCTTTTTCCCGCAATACCTCGCACGCGCGTATTGCCGTGCATGCATTAAATAGTTGATATTTGCCCGTAAGGGACATCGAGAGATTGTTATAGTTCTTATGACCTGCATAGTCAAATATTATCTGCCCGGTATCCATGCCGAGAAGCGAACCGCTGAAATCCCTTCCATATACATGGATAGCGGAACCGAGACTCTTTGCTGTATCAGACAATTGGTCTACTACATCAGGCAATCCGGACGAGGTTATCACAGGGATTCCGGGTTTGATGATACCTGCTTTTTCAGAGGTGATGGCTGAAAGAGTATTTCCAAGGAACTCAGCGTGGTCAAGGCCTATATTCGTAATAATGCTTACGTGAGGCTGAATTACGTTTGTTGCGTCAAGCCTTCCTCCCATGCCTGTTTCGACAACAGCCCAGTCAACCTTTTTTCTGGTGAAGTAATAAAATGCCATAGCAGTGACGAACTCAAAGAACGTCGGAGTGAGATCTTTGCCTTTAATAGCATCATGGATGTATGACGCGGTCTCAATGACTTCCGATTCTTCTATCCTGATATTGTTTATTCGTATCCTTTCGGTGAAGCTCACAAGGTGAGGGGATGTAAAGAGACCGACCCTGAAACCGTTTTCTTTTAAAATGGACGCGATTGCGGCTGAAGTGGAACCCTTGCCATTGGTCCCTGCGACATGAACCGAATGAAAGGACTGGTGAGGATTGCCAAGGATGCTCATAATTTTTAGCGTGTTTGCCAGGCCGAGTTTTATGCCGTGCTTTTGAAGGCGGTAGAGATAGCGCACTGTTTTATTATATTTTTCAGAAGAACAGGTCATGATGAGTTAAATAAAAAGGAGTGAAGGGTTGTCGTTTTTCTAATCAACTTAGCTGGACAATCTGTCTCCAGTCGTCAAGGATAAAAGCTTTATGATGGTCTGTTTCAGTTCTTTTCTGTTTACGATAATGTCGATCATTCCGTGTTGCAACAGGAATTCAGCGGTCTGGAAATTCTCAGGCAGTTGCTGTTTGATCGTCTGTTCAATGACCCTCGGGCCGGCAAAGCCTATGAGGCTTCTGGGTTCAGCGATGATGACATCTCCCAGCATGGCAAAACTTGCGGATACCCCTCCGAAGGTAGGGTCTGCAAGTATGGAGATATACGGCATGCTTTTTTGCTGCAATCTGGCTATGGAGGCAGAGGTCTTTGCCATCTGCATAAGCGACACGATGCCCTCATGCATCCTTGCCCCGCCGGATGATGAGACAGAAATGAAAGGCAATTCCTCTTCAGCCGCTTTTTCCGCTGCCATGACAAATTTTTCACCTACTACGGATCCCATGCTCCCACCCATGAAATCGAAGTCCAGAACAACGAGGACAACTTTGTGGCCGCCTATGAGTGCATGTCCGGAAATTACAGCATCACGGTTGTTAGTCTTTTTTCGTGATTCAGTGAGACGATCTTTATAAGGGATTTGATCCCTGAAATTCAAGGGGTCTTTTGATACCAGATTCTGCCCCATTGGTTCAAAACTGTTTTCATCCACAAGAAGCACTATGCGCTCCTTTGCAGAGATCCTGAAGTGATAGTTGCATTTGGGACAGATCCTGAGGTTCTTGTCAACTTCCTTGCGGTATATGATCTCCTTGCAGGAATTGCATTTGACCCAGAGACCTTCCGGAACTTTGACCTTCTTGGAGATCGCGGGTTGTTCTTTTTTCTTGAACCAGGCCATATAAAGACAGTTGTTAGTATGAGTTATTAGTAATCAGTTTTTTGATTTTGATAGTTAAATTGCATCCCGTAATGATTTTACAAATTCTTTTATATCTTTTCCTTCCGCGATAAGCTTAACGATTGCGCTTCCCACAATTACGCCGTCTGCAGTTGATGCTACTGCCTTAGCGTCTTCAGGCCCTGAGACACCGAAGCCGACCGCAACGGGCTTTGAAGTTTTTGCTCTTATTTTATTCAATGTTGTTTTCATAGTCTCGTCCATCAGAAGCTTAGCTCCTGTTGTGCCTGTTATCGAAACATAATAAATAAATCCGGTTGCCGCTTTTACTGCTTTGTTGATCCTGCCTTCTGTGCTTGTCGGTGCAAGGAGAAAGACGGTAGCAACTCCCTGCTGCCTTGCAGCACGGATATATGCATCGGCTTCATCAGGGGTCAGGTCAGGAATGATAACACCATTAGCCCCGGCTTTTGCAGCATCTTCAGCAAACACCTCGATCCCATATTTGAATACAGGATTATAATACGTCATTAAGATAATGGGAACTTTTGATGACTGACGTATGGCGCTAACAAGGGTGAGAACTTTTTTAAGGGTAACGCCCTGTGACAGCGCCCGTTCTGCAGCCCGTTGTATTACTGGCCCGTCAGCAAGAGGGTCGCTGAAAGGCACCCCGAGTTCAATGATATCAGCGCCTGCTTCTTCAAGTTCAGCAACGAATTTCATTGTTGCTTCAAGTGAAGGGTCTCCAGCCATGATATAAGGAATGAAAGCTTTTTTGCCGGATTGGTTTAATTTTTTAAAGACCTTTTCTATATCGTTCATTTTTTCTGATTTGCAATTTGAAATTTACAATTATTATTTAATAGTGATACCCTTTATTCTTGCCACTTCCTGGACATCTTTATCTCCCCTGCCTGAGAGGTTCACAATGATGATAGAATCTTTTTGCATTGCCGGGGCTGTTTTCACTGCCTCCGCGATTGCGTGAGCTGATTCAAGTGCTGGAATGATCCCCTCGGTTTTGCTCAGCAGTTCAAAAGCCTGCAAAGCTTCTTCATCAGTAGCATACGTATATTCGATCCTCTTTTTATCTCTGAAATAACAATGCTCGGGACCTACTGACGCATAATCAAGCCCCGCTGAGACAGAATGAGTGCCGAGCACATTACCATCCTCGTTCTGAAGGAGATAACTTTTACACCCCTGAAAAACACCGAGAGAACCGCCCGCAAAACGCGCTGCATGTTCTCCTGAATTGATCCCGTGCCCGCCCGCTTCAACTCCGATCATTCTAACCAGGTCATCGATGAAGGCATGAAAAAGGCCTATGGAATTACTCCCGCCGCCAACGCAGGCGATCAGACAGTCAGGCAGCCTTTTTTCAGCTTTTAATATCTGCTGCCTGGCCTCCTTTCCTATCACAGACTGAAAATCTCTCACCATGACAGGAAAAGGGTGGGGGCCAAAAACCGTACCGAGCACATAATGTGTGGTACGAACATTTGTTGTCCAGTCCCTTAAGGCCTCATTGATAGCATCTTTCAGGGTCTTAGACCCGACATTGACCTCTGTGACCTTTGCTCCGAGGAGGCGCATCCTGAAGACATTCAGGGCCTGACGCCTTATATCTTCACTGCCCATATATATCTCGCATTCAAGGCCGACAAGTGCAGCACCCGTTGCGGTAGCGACCCCGTGCTGACCTGCTCCTGTCTCTGCGATTAGCCTGCTCTTTCCCATCCTTTTGGCGAGAAGAGCCTGGGCGATCGCATTATTTATTTTGTGCGCGCCTGTGTGGCAGAGATCTTCCCTTTTTAAGTAGATTTTTGCCCCCCCTAGTTTTTCAAAAAGGTTCCTTGCGAAATACAGTGGTGTAGGCCTGCCTATATATTCTTTCTGGAGATAACTCAATTCCTTGAGGAACGGTTTATCTTTTATGCATTTCCTGTAGGCTGTTTCAAGTTCAAGAAGTGCCGGCATCAGAGTTTCAGGCACGAACCTGCCACCATAAGAGCCGAAATGTCCGGTTTTGTCAGGGAGTTTTGTTTTCATAAAAAATTAATAAAGATTTTGTTATAGCAAAATTTGTAACTTGTTATTATATCACAGCAGGGAAACTAACAATATAGATGATTTCTTAATGGGTGTGCGACAAATTTATTGGTAAAGGGAATTAAGCGCATATCCGATTCTCCCAGAAATCTTCCCAACGATTGCTGAACAGGCAACAACGTAAT
>QZKC01000090.1 GCA_003599425.1 Nitrospiraceae bacterium
GGAACACGGCGTCTGACTGAAAAAGAGTTTGATATCAATGCAGGTCTGAAGTTTTTGGATAACTATAAGCTGGAAACTGAATTAGCGATTGTCGACAGTGAAAGTGTTGAGGGGGATTTCAACATACTGAAAGTATCATTCTCATATGAATTTTAAATAACTAAGTGCCTGCCTATTTTCCTGAAAATCAAACATTATCAAATAGTAATGTTTTGATTAACATGTGGTAATAGTCCTGTGTTAATATTGAATATATCAGTTGGCAGGAAAATCATTTTTATTCAAAATGAGATTATTACTGGTCGAAGACGATAAAAAAATTGCCCTCTTCATCAAAAATGGCCTGAAACAGGAAGGCTTTGCGGTAGACCATGCTCAGGATGGTCAAGATGGTCTGCATCTCGCATTAAGTGAAGCATATGATATGGCAATAATTGATCTAATGCTGCCCAAGCTCGATGGATTGTCAATCATCAGAGAACTTCGTAACAACAATAATAATATGCCTGTGCTTATTTTGAGTGCCAAAAGTTCGGTAGATGAAAGGGTGAAGGGGTTGAAGACCGGAAGTGACGATTATTTAACCAAGCCCTTTGCGTTTTCTGAGCTCATAGCAAGAGTCCAGGCACTGATCCGGAGAGCTTCCAGAGTTGCTGACCCTTCAAGCCTCACCTTTGCTGACCTGACTATGAACCTGCACACCCGGAAAGTATTTAGAGGGGAAAAAGAAATAGACCTCCAGCCTCTTGAATTTTCTCTCCTTGAATACATGATGCGGAACGCAGGAAGAATCGTCTCAAAGACCATGATTATTGAGCATGTCTGGGATTATAATTTTAGTCCCCAAACAAATGTTGTGGAAGCCCGGGTATGCTATTTGCGCGACAAAATTGATAAACAGTTCGACAATAAACTGATCCACACGATCCGGGGAGTCGGGTATGTTCTCAGGGAAAATCATCAAGATTAAAAACACGCTGCTCTTTCGACTGACCATTCTCTATGCCGGGTTGTTCTCCTTGTCTGCGCTACTCATATTTTTATTCTGCTATTTCAAAATATACACCGTGACCATGCATGACCTTGATACGGAGCTTCTTAATGAGGTTCAAATGTATTCTTCTGTGTTGAGAGAAGAAGGGCTGGAAGATATGAAAGCCGGGATAGCCAGAGAAGGCGAGAAAGAAGACCCTGAGGAAGTATTTTATCGCGTGCTTACAATGAAAGGAGAGGTGCTGATTACAACAAACCTTTCCTCCTGGGGAAATGTGGATATAAGCAATGGCCTGGCAGAACTGCAGGGTGGAGAAATGGATCATGTTTTTCACACACTGACTGGGCCGGGAACTGACAAAAAGGCACGCATGATCACTGCCATGATCGCTCCGCTATTAGTTCTGCAAATCGGCGAGACTCTTGAGGATGCGGAAACGTACCTGCTCATTTTCAGAAACTGGTTTCTCGTTCTTTTGATATTTTTCGTGGTCCTTTCCTCCATCTTAGGATGGTTTATGGCGAAGCGGGCGCTTCTTGATATGGAAGATGTGACAAAAACTGCCTTTGAAATTTCTCAGGGCGCTTATGACAGGAGAGTTCAGGTAAAAGACCGTTTCGAAGAAATCAGGATGCTCGGTGGCACTTTCAATACAATGCTTGACCGCATCCAGAATCTACTGAAGTCATTGAGAGAGGTAAATGCTAATATTGCACACGATCTTAGGAGTCCCCTCACAAGGATTCGCGGCATTGCAGAGATGAGTCTTATGAATATGAAATCTGCTGATGAGTATAAAGTAATGGCTGCAAGCACAATAGAAGAATGCGACCGGCTGATTGAAATTGTCAATACTATGCTTGAGATTACAGAAATTGAATCTGGAATCAGTAAGCCCAGGATTGAAGAGCTTGATGTTGTGACACTGATCCGGGATGCCTGTGAGATCTTCCACCCTACAATGCTTGAAAAACATATTGCACTCTCAGAAGACATGCCTGATAAACTTACGGTAAAAGGAGACAGGAAAAAACTACAGAGGATAATAAGCAACCTTCTGGATAATGCGATCAAATATACTTTTGCCGGCGGTTCAGTGACCGTATCAGCATACGTTGAAGAAGACAGAATCAATATTGTAGTTAAAGACTCGGGCATCGGCATATCCGAAGCTGAACTCCCTCATATCTTTGATCGTTTTTACCGCTGCGACCGAAGCCGATCCCGGGACGGGGTAGGGCTTGGCCTCAGTCTTGTTAAGGCCTATACTGAAGCCATGAAGGGCACGGTCAGCGTCTTAAGCGCTGTCAACGGGGGCAGCAGGTTTTCAGTGACATTGCCCCTATAGGGATTCCCAGTCCCATTCAGAAGTTTCATCTCATTAAGGATCATTCCCTTCTTATCATGATTTATCAAACATTATCAATAAATAATTTACTCGTAATCTTCTGATAAAGATAAATAGCTTAAGTTAGTATCAAGGATTTTATCCTGCTCGCAAATTAAAAGAGTTAAGGAGGAATATATGACTATAAAAAAATGAGTAAGGGAGTTAAGTATTCACTTTTGTTGCAAAATAAGAAAGGAGAAAAAATGAAACACAGACGAAATAGAAACAATGAAATGCTAAAGCACATGGGCAAGCTGTCCGTGTTACTGGTAGTGGCTGTCAACCTTATTTGGGGGGCATCTTTGCCGAATAGCTGGGCCGACAACGACAGAAATGAGCTGCCTTTTAAAGCGGCAGAGATGTTTATTGAGTTCAACTCTACGGCTGGAGATACGGGCCTACAGGTCTTTCTCGACGACGATAACTGGCGTGAAATCACTATCTCCGACCCACGCGACAAGACGATCTTTACGGTCAAGGGCAAGTCGACACTGGGCCGGCAAGGCCTCACCGAACTGTTCTTCGAGAGTGTGGAGCCGGAACTCGCCGATCTGCCGATCGTGAAATTCCTGAAACGGTTCCCGAGGGGCGATTACGAGTTTGAGGGGATAAGGAATGATGGGGTTGAGCTGGAAAGTGAAGTGGAGTTCACACATGTCATTCCGTGCGGTCCTGAAGTCCTGCCGAAAGATGGCACAGTGTTAGACACTGACTTGGAAACTGTCATAAGGTGGGCCGAGGTCAAAAAGGTGGTCGACCCAGCCGCAACAGACGCAGCAGGAGAGACGGTGTGTACAGAACCGATAAACCTTGGACAACACCTTGAAATCAATAGCTACCAGGTTATCCTCGAAAATTCCGACATCCGTCTTATAGTCGACCTCACGTCGAGTAACAGGTTCCTGACGGTTCCATCGGAACTCCTCAAGGATAATACGCTGTACATTTTCGAGGTATTGGCAAAAGAAGTAAGTGGAAACCAGACAATCACGGAAGGCTTTTTCTGCACAGGGCCTGATCTTGAGGAAGAGGATTGCGTAAATCTTTTTGAAACTCGGTAGACTGAATTAGGAACAGAGAGGCTCCGTCTGCATAGCAGGCTGCTGAAAAAGTATTTTTACGTGTCACCCTGAGCAAAGCGAAGGGTCTCAACTAACTGTAAGTTTGAGATTCTTCGCTAACGCTCAGAATGACAAACGCAGTATTTTTCGACTTTTTCAGCAGCCTGATAGGTTAGTAATATACTTGACTCTTATCTTTGTAAGAGTGGGCTTATTATCACGTGGAGAGACTGGCGATAATCTCATCCGCCAGCCTGTATCCATTCTCTACGCAATCGTTCATGCCGATTCCCCTGTATGCATTGCCTGCGAGATACAGACCGGGATAGGCTTTCAATCTCTCATCAAGGATCTTTAATTTTGCAGAATGTCCGAGGAGGTACTGGGGGATCGCTTTTTGCCATCTGTAAATTCTTACCATATCAGGATCGGCTTTCAGTGTAAGGATTGGTTTCAGTTCATCAAATACCATGCTTATGATCTTTTCATCAGTCTGCATGGCAATATCCGGTGATTTTGCGCCGCCGACCATGGTCCTTAATAGTGCGTACCCTTCAGTTGCCCTGTTAGGGAATATACTTGAATCCCAGAGCGTGCCGAGGATCTTCCGTCCTTCGATATGAGGGACAAGAAAGCCGAAACCGTTCAGCGGGTGTCCGACCTTTTCCTTCCTGTAGCCGAAACAGGCAACCGATACATGAGAGTAGGGGATATCTGAAAGAGGTTTTGAAAGGTCACTGTCAAAATCTTTAAGAATACCAGCAGAGGCATACGCTGGACAGGCAAGTATCACGATATCGGCTTCTACGGTGCTATTTGATGTATGAACCTGATATGCATTGCCGTTCTTTGTAATTGAATGGACTTCGGCGCCAAGATTTAGTCTTGTGCCCAATTTTTCTGCAAGGGTATCAGTCAGTGTCTGTGCTCCGTTAAAAAATGAGGTCAGTGTGCCGCCCGGAGCAACAGAGACCTTTGAATCTCCTTCTTTCTGTTTTACTGCCCTCAGGTGCTGTTTTTTCTGTTTGCGTATTTTAAGCAGTGCTTTGAACAGCCCTCCGTGCTCCTGTTCGAGCTCCTTTATGCGGGGGAAGCAGCTTTTTATACTCATGTTATAGGGATCGCCTGCATAAATTCCTGAGGTCATGGGGTCGATGAGTTTCTCAAGCGCCTCCCGTCCAAGCCGCCTGATTATGAAGTCTGCAACGGTCTCATCATCCGGGCCTTTTGGGGCGTTGTATTCAAGCAGCATCCTTAACTTGCCTCTCCATGAAAGTAGGTCGGATTTGATAAATGCCGTGGGTGATTCAGGGAGGGCGTTCAGTTTCCCGTTCAGAAATATGAACCTCTTTTTGGAATTCTCATTGCTGCGAACCGGATCAATGCCGAGAATTTTGCATAATTCAAGGGTCCGGGGTTTATTATCGAGAAAGCCATTCGCCCCTTTTTCGCAGAGGAATCCCTCATTTTTTTCGGTCCATATCTTGCCGCCGGGCCTGTCATCAGACTCATAGACAGAGATATCAAGGCCCACATTTTTCTGTTGAAGCACGTAAGCAAGTGTTAATCCTGACAATCCTCCGCCAACAATGATTGCTCTTTTCATAATATAATTTTTCAATGCCTTTAATATTTTCTATGTTATTTTTGCCATAACAAGCTGCTTCATTGCAAGTATAAATGTATCTGAGGTGTTCAAGGCTTTGCAGCGCTTTAGTTTCATGCCATGCTTTTCCGCAAGTTCTTTATATTGTATATCTATCTCATAAAGCGTTTCGATATGATCTGATACAAAACTGATCGGAACAATAAACAGATGCCTGCAGCCGCTGTGTGCAAGCTCCTCGATCGTCTTTTCCGTTGAGGGTTCCAGCCACTTGACCGGCCCTGTCTTGCTCTGAAAAGAGAGCTGCCATGTAACAGGTAATGAGTAACGAGTGGCGAGTAAAGAGTTTACTGCTTTAATGGTGGATTTTATATGCTCGAGATATGGATCTCCCTCGTCGATGAAAGATTGCGGCAGACTGTGCGCGCTGTAGAGAACCTGGAAATCACTTCCTTTTAATTCTGATATCCCGTCTGCAACAAGCTCTGTGAGGGCCTCTATGTATGGCGTGAAATCATACCACTGGGCTATGTACTGGATGTTAAGCCTGGAGTCATGGTTCCGGAGCCTGGCAACCGCCCGTTTGAATTCATCAATTGAGGACCCGGACGTCGCCTTTGAATAATGCGGGTAGAGGGTCAGGACAATGAGATGTTGTACCTTATCATGAAGGATGTCATTTAAGGTATCGATTATGAATGGACGCCAGTAGCGCATGCCTATGTACACTTTGAAAGGCAGCGACGGGTGAGCAGTGGCAGATTTCTCTGCATTCTGATTAAGCGCTTTCTCCAGTGCTTCAGCCTGCGCTTTTGTAATATCGAATATTGGGGATTTGCCGCCTATCCGGCTATACATGAACATGGTTTTTTTTGAACGAAGAGTTGAGATAAGCCACGCAATGGGTTTCTGAAGAAATGACGGCCCAAGCCTTATGATCTCCCTGTCAGAAAAGAGATTGAAAAGAAAAGGCCTTACTGCGTCGAGAGAGTCCGGCCCTCCAAGATTAAGCAAAAGTACGCCAGTGATATGTTTGTCATCGGCTGTCAAATAAAATTTACTCCTTTAATAAGCGTCTTATTGTAACATTTCCGGTAATGGAAACTATTATGTAACAGCAAACAGTATCTGATGTTTTTTGATTGAGTTTTCCTCAGGATTGGTTTAATGTAATTTCGTCATGATCTGAAAAACTTACTTGATATTATGGGGTATAACTATCTGTATTTCAAATTTAACCGCGATTTAATTATATAATAGGAATATGGCAGTGCTAAAAGATATCAATACAGTAGATGCCCTTATAGACAGGGTGTTCTCATATAACCCTGAGTCTGATGCTAATCTCTTGCGCAGGGCATATGCGTTCTCCAATGAGGCGCATTACAAGCAGAAAAGAAAAGGGGGCGAGCCGTTTATTGAGCATCCGCTTGCTGTCGCAGCGATACTGTGTGAGATGCGAATGGACACAAATACGATTGCGGCAGGCCTTCTGCACGATACCATAGAAGATACTGATACGACGGTTGAAGATATCAGGGAACTTTTCGCCGATGATATTGCATTCCTTGTCGAAAGCCTGACAAAGCTGAGCAGGATGGAATTCAAGACGAGCGAAGACGCGCAGGCTGAGAATTTCAGGAAGATGCTGCTTGCCATGGCAGAAGATATGAGAGTGATCCTCATCAAATTTGCCGACAGGCTTCACAATATGCGCACGCTTGAATACCTCTCTCCCGAAAAAAGGGAGAAGATAGCTCTTGAAACCCTGGAGATCTACGCCCCGCTTGCAAACCGGCTCGGTATAGGATGGCTGAAATCTGAATTTGAAGACCTGAGTTTTAAATTCCTCATGCCTGAGATGCATGAACAGCTTGTACAAAAGGTAGCCAAAAAGAAGGAAGAACAAGAGGGGTATCTTGATGAGGTTATGAAGATCGTGGAGGCGCATCTAAAGGCTGCTGCTATTCCCGCTAAGGTCTTCGGGAGGGTCAAACATTATTACGGTATTTTCCAGAAAATGCAGAAGCAGAGGATCCCCTTTGAACAGGTATATGATGTAATAGCTATCAGGATAATCACTGATACACCTGGTAACTGTTACGGAATACTTGGACTTATACACTCGCTCTGGACGCCTGTACCTGGAAGGTTCAAGGACTTTGTCGGGGCGCCGAAATCGAATCTGTACCAGTCCCTGCACACTACGGTGATCGGCCCCAGAGGCGAGAAAGTTGAGTTGCAAATACGGACGGAAGAGATGAACCGGATCGCAGAAGAAGGCATTGCTGCGCACTGGAAATACAAGGAAGGTGAGCAGGTCGAGAAGCTGGATGAAAAATATTTTTCATGGCTCAGGGAGCTCGTAAAAACACAGAATGAGACGGGAAATGCAAGAGAATTCCTCGAGGAAGTGAAAGGGAATATTTCTCCTGCTGCCGTTGTTTATGTTTTTACTCCTGAGGGTGATATTGTAGAACTTCCCCAGGATTCAACACCGGTGGATTTTGCCTACAGCATCCATACGGAAGTAGGACATCAGTGCATAGGCGCAAAGGTCAACAGCAGAATAGTGCCGCTGCGGTACAACCTTCAGAACGGAGACACTGTAGAAATAATCACCTCCCATGGACATGGGCCGAGCAGAGACTGGTTGAAGTTCGTAAAAACACAGAGGGCCAAAGCCAGGATAAAACAGTGGCTTAAAGTTGAAGAGAGAAAGAAAGGACTGACACTCGGCGAGGAGCTGCTGGAAAAGGCGCTGAGACGATATAATCTGAGCCCGTCTTTATCAAAATCAAAGGAAATACTTGAGGCAGCAAAATCCTACAGGATACATACTCATGAGGACCTCCTTGTCGCCATCGGATACGGCAGGATTTCAGTCCACAAGATCGTCAGGAAACTCCTGCCTGAACCTGAGAAAGCTGAGACAGAAAAGGTCACGCTAAAAAAGGAAGTTCAGAAGGCAGAGGAAGGGAAAGGGATAAAGATCAAAGGTGTTGACAACATCATGTTTCACCGGTCCAAATGCTGCTACCCGCTCCCCGGAGAAAAAGTTGCAGGTTTTGTTACAAGAGGCAGAGGCATTTCTATTCATACTGCAGACTGTCCCACCCTCGACAGCCAGACCATAGATGCAGACCGTCTCGTAGATGTGGAATGGTCAGTAGGGGATGATAGTGCTTATGCGGTCAAAATACAGGTGCTGACAGAGGACAAGCGAGGGTTGTTGGCTGAATTGAGCGCTGTTTTGTCAACTAATAACGTCAATATCAATCATCTCGATGCTACTACAACACATGAAAGACAGGCGCTATTCAATTTTATACTTGATATCAGGGATAAAGGCCATCTTGTCGATGTCATTAAAAAACTGGCTCAGATAAATGGCGTTATAGATGTAAAGCGGGTCAAAACATAATATATGCGCCTTCAGAGAGATAATATTGTCAGCAAGGCAGTTTTTTATGACATCTTCCAGTCTCCTCTTGGATATCTTTATCTGATCTTTTCAGGAAAAGTTCTTTCAGGGGTTTCCTTTCAGAAGCCATCAGATATTCCTTTTAAAAAAGGTCATGCACCGAAAATCTTTCTGAAACAGCTCTCTGTGTATTTTCAGGGAGGCAACAAAGAATTCAGTCAGGAGGTAGTATTTCTTGCCGGGACCGAGTTTGAGAAAAAGGTCTGGTCTGTCCTGAAGAAAATACCTTTTGGCGAGACAAGGACCTATAAATGGGTAGCTGAGAAGATCGGGAAGCCTGCTGCTGCAAGGGCCGTCGGACAGGCGCTTTCCAAAAATCCCATTCCGATTGTCATTCCCTGCCACAGGGTCATTGAATCAGACGGGTCGCTTGGCGGATACTCATCCGGGGTCGAAGTAAAAAAGCGGCTGCTTGAAATGGAGTATTATGCCAGTATGGATGAGCAGATCTAAAATACTTACTGGGCAACCATTACAAGAACCTGGTTGCATTCAAATTCGCTCCCGCCGATGCTTTTAAGGGCATGTTCGTAAGCCTTGCGGATATTCTTATATCTTTTGTCCAGCAGCAGACCGATATTGATGCAGGTTTTGTAAAGTGAGATAGACTCGAGATTGATAACTTTCACTGATTCTTTGTATTTTTCACAAAGGTCTGATAACTGCTGCATACCTTTTTCATGTCCGTTTTTCAGATGTTCTACAAGCGGAGTGATAGCAACGGTATTTTTGTGGATGTTAAGATCCTCGTTGATGACGAGATCCTTATCAAGTTTTCTTAGAAACGTCAGGAAGAAACGGGATTCGGTATTTTCGAGTGCAGAGGTATTCAGGACGACATTCAATCTCTCTTTTTTCTGGGCAAAATACTGTCTTACCATGTCTGTTTTTGCATCGAAGCGTGCGGTCATGTTTTTCTTCAAAGTATCAAGATACCCTTTTGTATCGGAGAGCGACTTTCTTGTTGCTCTTTTTCCATAGATGCTGACGAACGAATAGAAGATATCCCGTTCAAGCAGATGGCGGAGTATGGATGACCAGGAATAAAACCTGGCCATTGCCTTTAATGTTTCCACATGCAGTTCAGCGGCAGTCATAAGCTTGGGTTCAAAAACAGCATGATGAGCATCGTATTTGCTCCAGTCAGTATGCAGAAGACGTCCCTGTTCCTTGAGCTCTTCAAATACAGGAGTTCCGGGAAGGGGGGTGAGCATCATGAACTGTATGGAGTCGATCTCAAGCTTTCGTGCGTATTTCTGTGTATTTCTGATGGTCTGAATATCGTCTGTGTCAGAACCGAGAACAAACATCCCGTGAATGTTTATTGAATGTTCTTTTATTAACCGGATGCTGTTGTCGATATCTTCAACACCCTGTCCTTTATTAAAGAGCGCAAGGGTTTTGGGATTTATCGATTCAAACCCGATATAAACTGAGAAACATCCTGCCGATTTCATCAGCTTAAGTAATTCAGGATCCTTGGCAATGTCAGTACGCACCTGTGCGCTCCATTCCATTTTTATGTTGTTTGCGATCATGGCGCGCAGCAGGTCCTTTGTTCTTTTTTTGTTGGCTGCAAAATTGTCATCTATGAAAAATACATGAGTGCCTTTTGGAGGATTTGCAACCTTGATTTCCTCGATGATCCTGTCAATTGTTTTGTAGCGGTATTTTCTTCCGAACATCTGAATAACCGAACAAAACCTGCAGGCAAAAGGACATCCTCTTGAGGTTGCAATCGGAATGACTTTTTTGTCCCAGTTATAGACAATACTGAAATCCGGCATCGGCGCATCATTCAGATTTTCAAGCAGCCCTCTGTCAGGGTTATGTACTATGCTGCCGGCATTGTTGTAGGATAATCCCTTGATCGCATTCAGCGGTTTGCCGCTTTCAAGGTGTTGCACAAGTTCGACAAGGGTTTCTTCACCTTCACCCCTGACAACGTAATCGGCATACTGCAAACTTTCTTCGGGTAAAAAAGTTGAATGCGGACCACCAAGAGCGACAGGGATTCTGAGATTCTTAAATTTCTCAGCTATCTGAAATGCACGCGGTGCTGTGGAAGTGATATTTGAAATACAGACCAGGTCGGCATCTTCAAGGGCTTTCCAGTCAGGAGTTGCAATGTCTTCGATATATACTTTTGTGTTATATCCTCTTTCTTTAAGAATAGTTCCTAAAAGGATTGAACCCAGGCGCGGCATCGGCATTTTGCTGAATATGTTTGCTCCCGGGGATTTTGCTTCTATAAAATAAATATTTTTCATCTTAATTCCTTTACCTTCTTTTACTAAAATAAATCATTTTTTGTTTCTGTAACAGCACTTGTAGGATATCACAGGAAATCATTTTCCACAATGCAACTGATCATAAACGGTAATGTGCGTTCAACAAACAAAAAGGGTGAGGACATTTCCCCACCCTTTTTGTTTGTGACAGTGTATCTTTTTTGTTTTGGATTTTAGTACATACCGCCCATACCGCCTGGCATACCACCCGGCATTTCAGGAGCTTTTGATTCTTCGGGAATGTCGGCTATCATTACGCTGGTAGTCAGCATTAATGCAGCGACAGAAGCAGCGTTCTGCAGGGCGTATCTCGTAACCTTAGTTGGGTCGATAATGCCTGCCTTCATCATGTCAACATACTGTTCTGCATGGGCATCAAACCCGAAGTTCTTATTGTCATCATTTTTTACTTTTTCAACTATCACAGAACCCTCAAGTCCGGCATTGCTTACAATCTGTCTGATCGGTTCCTCGAGCGCTCTTTTTATAATGTCCACTCCGACTTTCTGGTCAACAGAATCAACCTTAATATTGTCCAGAACCGGAATGGCCCTTAACAGAGCAACGCCTCCTCCGGGGACTATGCCTTCTTCAACTGCGGCCCTTGTTGCGTGGAGGGCATCTTCAACGCGTGCCTTTTTCTCTTTCATTTCCGTCTCGGTTGCAGCTCCGACATTAATGACTGCGACACCGCCGACAATCTTAGCAAGGCGCTCCTGGAGTTTTTCTCTGTCATAGTCTGAGGTGGTTTCTTCAATTTGTACCTTGATCTGTTTTACGCGCCCCTGAATCTTTGTGTGGTCTCCGGCGCCTTCAACGATCGTTGTGTTGTCCTTGTCTATGGTGACCTTTTTTGCTCTTCCAAGGTCTGACACTTTTATATTTTCCAGTTTTATGCCGAGGTCTTCAGCTATCAGGGTGCCGCCTGTGAGTACAGCAATATCCTCAAGCATCGCCTTTCTCCTGTCTCCGAACCCCGGCGCCTTTACAGCGGATACCTGAAGAGTGCCACGGAGCTTGTTCACAACGAGGGTGGCAAGTGCTTCACCTTCGACCTC
Organism: Nitrospiraceae bacterium; assembly: GCA_003599425.1. Classification (GTDB taxonomy): domain Bacteria; phylum Nitrospirota; class Thermodesulfovibrionia; order UBA6902; family UBA6902; genus SURF-23. Next base: position 11,885 of record QZKC01000090.1, read on the forward strand.
TTCCGATATAATAAGAAGCGGTCTGCCCATTTTCGCAATTTGCTCGAGAATCGGGAGCAGGTCCTTCATGGAACTTATTTTTTTCTCGTGAATGAGAATTAGCGGATCCTCAAGGGAGCATTCCATCCTGTCAGGATCGGTGATGAAATAGGGAGAAATGTAGCCTCTGTCAAACTGCATGCCTTCAACGACGTCAAGTGTTGTCTGCATGCTTTTTGCCTCTTCTACAGTGATAACGCCATCTTTGCCGACTTTATCCATTGCATCTGCAATTAAATTGCCGATTTCAGAATCATTATTAGCAGAGATTGTTCCTACCTGTGCAATCTCTTTCTTGTCCTGGATGGTTTTGCTGTTTTTCTTTAATTCTGCAACTACAGCATCAACGGCTTTTTCAATGCCTCTCTTGATTTCCATGGTGTTTGCGCCTGCTGCCGCATGTTTCATCCCTTCCTTGTAGATAGAGTATGCAAGCACTGTAGCAGTAGTTGTTCCGTCACCCGCTACATCAGATGTCTTGCTTGCGACCTCTCTTACGAGTTGTGCCCCCATGTTTTCATAAGGGTCCTTAAGGTCAATTTCTTTGGCCACCGTCACACCATCTTTGGTAATTGTGGGGGCCCCGAACTTCTTATCGAGAATAGCGTTCCTTCCTTTTGGTCCCAATGTTGACTTTACAGCATCACTCAAGGTAGTCACACCTTTCAGTATTTTCTTCCTCGCATCTTCATCAAAAAGTAACTGCTTTGCCATATAATCCTCCTTTTATAAACGTGGTAAATTTATTTTTCAATGATCCCAAGGATGTCGTCTTCCTTGATAATGAGATATTCCGTATTATCAATGTTTATCTTTGATCCGGAATATTTTTCGAAAAGCACGACATCGCCAATCTTGATCTCCATTTTTTGCAGTTTGCCGTCATCTGTTATTCTACCTGGACCGACTGCAATTACTTCACCTTTTTGAGGTTTTTCTTTTGCGGAGTCGGGAATATAAAGACCTCCTGAACTCTTTTCAGGTTCATCCGAGTACTTTACCAATACTCTGTCTCTCAGCGGTTTGAATTTCATTGTAGTGTCTCCTTTCTTAAATAAGGTTTCATGTTTGGCTAAATTATTTGCAGGGATAAAAACACATTAGCACTCTAATGCAACGAGTGCTAATATAGCACAATAGTTGAATATGAAGACAAGTGACTAAACTAACAGAAAATGAGCCTAAATTAAAAAATAAACTAAAATATCACTCTTTATCAGAGTTTTTCTCAAAAATTCTAATTGTGGTGATGAATGGTTCCAAGTTTAAATACAATTTCAGGAATAACGGCGCCATTTGGTCTTTAAAAAAAGCATTATCGAAACAAGGCCAAAAATGAACCCCCCAATATGTGCAAACCATGCAACCCCTCCCTGTCCTGCTATCCCCTTGCTGAGTATTCCATTTATGAATTGGATGAATATCCAGAAACCGATTAAAAAAATAGCCGGCAACCTTACGACCTGAACAAAGAAGCCAAGGAATATAAGTGTATGGACTCTGGCATGCGGGAAAATAAGCATATATGCTCCCAGAACTCCTGAGACAGCACCACTGGCTCCTATCATGGGGATGCGGGATGAAGGATCCGTTATTGCGTGAGCATAGGCGGCTGCAACACCACAGAGAACATAAAATATGATGAACCGGAAATGTCCAAGTTTATCTTCTATATTGTTGCCGAATATCCAGAGATAGAGCATATTTGTAACCAGATGAAGTATGCCCCCGTGCATGAACATTGAGGTAAATATTGTAAGGACAGGATGAATTGGTTGCACGTTCTTGAATGTTAAGAGGATATTGGGGATAGCGCCATATGAAAAGGCAATATGCTGAGGGTCTGACCAGAAGAACATTTGCAGAATGAAAACCAATGTATTGATTATAATGAAACCAATGGTCACTAAAGGGAAGGTGCGCGCAGGGTTGTCGTCTTTCAAGGGAATCATCTTGAGTGAAATTAACTGAATCTGTTATTTTTTGTCAATGAATGATACGAAAATGATACGAAAATGAAGATCAATTGTCTTTACTACCTTATAAGCAACTCATATCGTTTTAATGTATGGTATAATTTAATCAACGGGGGCGACAGGCCTCGACGGGAGATATGAGGTCCAAGCTGCATGTCGTGGATTTGCCACCACGTTAAAAGGCAAAAAAAACACAAACGCCAACACTAATTTGGCACTTGCTGCTTAATTAAAGCGGCACGCTTCTCCGAAAATGCCTGTGGTTCGGAAGAGGCGTCGACAAGCAGGCTGCTTCAGAGGGTTCTCCCCGGTTCTCTGAATAAGCTTTAGAGGGATAGGATACAGAAGAGCTTTCTTGCTGGCGCTTCCAGGTCTGAACTTTAAAAGGCAAGATAAACATGTAGATGCTTTGATGTAGTACTTCCGGACCCGGGTTCGATTCCCGGCGCCTCCACCAATAATTGAATTGCGCCTGATTACCCTAACATCTTTATTTTTTTTATTTTATTGATTGATGCCTGTAGCTATTGCAATTTTGAGGATTGTTCGTTTATTTTATGTGTCTAACTCTTAGAATAAATTACTGATTGGCATAATTATGGCATATCCAAAGACACTTGCAATGATAATGGCTGGCGGGAGGGGAGAAAGATTGTTTCCCTTGACGTTCGAGCGTTCAAAACCTGCTGTGCCTTTCGGTGGACGTTACCGCATTGTTGATTTTGTCCTCAGCAATCTGATCAATTCACAGATATTTTCCATATATCTCCTTGTACAATATAAATCCCAGTCACTCATCGAATACGTAAGGGAGAACTGGGGACTGTCTGCCGTGATGAGCGACCACTTTGTTACGGTCGTGCCACCTCAAATGAGACACGGGCCTGATTGGTTTCAGGGAACTGCAAATGCAGTATTCCAAAACCTCAATCTTATCCGTCAGCATAAACCTGAACTTGTGATTGTCTTTGGAGCTGACCATATATACCGGATGGATATACGCCAGATGATAGATTTTCATCTTGAAAGAAACGCTCATGTGACAGTAGCTGCAAGGCCTGTTCCCATCAGCGAAGCCAGCGCATTTGGTATTATTGATGCGGGAGATAACGGCAGGATGAAAGGATTTATAGAAAAACCGAAGAGCCCTCCTCCCATGCCAAATGATAAAACAAGGGCATATTGTTCAATGGGCAATTATATTTTTAATACAGATATCCTGATAAAAGCCCTGAACCAGGCAGAAAGAAACAAGGAATACGACTTTGGAAAGCATGTTATTCCGAATCTGTTAAATTCAGGCGAGAAACTGTTTGCATATGATTTTGAGACAAATAAAATTCCCGGGACCAGACCTCATGAAGAAACTGGTTACTGGAGGGATGTCGGGACAATAAAGGCTTTCTGGGATGCGCACCAGGATATGCTTGGGGAAAAACCGCTGTTTGAAATACATAATGACCAATGGCCTATCCGGCCTTCGAGGGATGAACTGCCTGCAACGAAGATACTCGGTGGGGAGATCACAAACAGCATAATTGCCGAGGGAAGCCTCATCAATAAAGCCAGGATAGTGAATTCGGTCATCCGCAGGGGCGTTGTCATTGATGCGGATGTGGAAATCAGGGATTCAATAATTATGGACGGAGTGGTGCTGAAAAAGGGCTGTATTTTAAACAAGGCAATTGTTGATGCTCACAACATTATTGAAGAAAATGTCCATATAGGCTACGACAGCAAGACTCCTTACTGGCGTGCTCATTTGGACCCTTCGGGGATTACTGTAATTGCGACAGAAAAGCCGACCGCAAAACTTTAGCAAAAAAAAACTATGGCAAAGTGTGCCACAGTTAAAAGGAGGTTGTTGGGACAAAACCTCTGCATCATCGCCAAACGATCGGCAGTGATAATGCCTTCTATTTCACTCTTCTTACGTAGCCTGACATCATCCTGAACTGGAGCAGAGCCTTTTGCTTTCTCTGCCTTTTTTCCCTGTAGGATGCCAGAAATTTCCAGTACATATTTTTCAATTCGATCAGCATCTTTTCCCTCTCATGACGGACCGAGTTAACTAATTCAGCCCGGCAGTCTGTGCTTCGATGCAATATCATGATTATAGTTTACCTGGATACAGGATGGAATTAAGTGATGAAAGTCACTTTTTTGAAATAGCCGGATATTTATATTATGTGGAGTTATTTCTCTATTACAACTGCTTGGCTGACATCCTGGACTGTGAATATTTTTTCACGGGAATATTCGTATGTCAAATGGGTGTCGATCTTTACCGATTGAGTATCAGGGCTGACAGGAATGACAAAGGTATATGTTTCTGGTGTGAGAGGCTCAATGCCAAGGCCGAAATGTTCCGTTGCAGTTACATCCCACTCAGCCATCGGAACCTTTTTCCCTCCTTTAAAATAGAAATCATTGACAGAGTACTCTTCCTGCCTTGAAAATATTTTTTTACCATCCTGATCTTGTGCGGTCACTTCCAGGACCATATTGGGTATTATTGATCAGCCGTGAGGTATTTCATGGCCTGCGTGGTTTTTCAACGTAACCTGAAGGATCACTGCAGGCATCTTTTCATTTTCATAAATATCTATATATCTCGTTGGTCTTGCGTTCACTGTAAGACTGACTGAGGACTTGAGGAAATCGAGGTTGTTCGGGCCAAGAAATTTATGGCTTAATTTCTTGCCCTCCATATGGCAATCCTGGCAGGTTTCATTACGTCCATTTTTAATTACGAACTCATCAACATAAGAGGTGAAAATAGTAGGGCACTCATTCCATGGAACACTTGGCGGGCAGTGATGGCATTGGGCGCAGAATTCAGACACTGTAAAGAGTTCGGATTTTACAGTCTTATATCCAAAACCCTCGTGAGGAGAATCTTCGATATCTCTTGGCCCGTAAATAACTTTTTCTTCAGGCGTGGAATGAAATCCTGTACCTTTCAGATTATGACATCCGAGACAGTTGAGGTTCAGTTTTGAGAGATCCTTCTTTGCCGCCTCGCGCTTGGCCTCGTCTTTATCCTCTACGGCAGTTAAAATCAGATCCCCTATATGCAGGACAAGCTCCGGAGTTGCATCTTTTATTTGCGGTATGTGGCAATTGAGACATATGGTGAGGGCTTTTCTTTCCAGTTCTTCCTCCCTGTCAATTGCCAGCCTGATGAATGTCCTCATCCCTTTCAGGACACGGGGATCAGCCAGGGAGTTGCCCATGCTTGAGGTCTTCCATTCCTCATATTTGTCTTTATGACATTCCGCGCAGTGTTTGATGCTGTACATTTCAGCCAGTTCATCGATGGTGGATGCTTTTTTAGCGGATACTGACTGCGGGGTTAGCGCAACGGCTAAAAGGAAAACAAAGAGTAATCTGAATCGCATGGATTTCTCCCTCAAGCTGAACGATCTCTATTTGTTAATGTAAATTATAACAAATCATCATCCAGTTATTTTTTTATTTTTACATTCCTGATTCCGGAAGGCCTCCATGCGGGAGAAATAACGCTCGGTGGTTTCAGTTGCTCCAGGCATGATGCCCACATGACAGTAAAATCTCCATACCTGTCATTGACGGCATCAACCGCGCCGAGAATGGACTTCTCCTTTCTCTTATAATCAAACAGCGTTGCCTGATCATTGCTGTCTCTCATAAGTGATGAAATACTTACACCGAGCAGCCGTACTTTGTCCTTCAACCTGACCGCATCAAGAATGCAAACTGCATGGCGGTATATTTCGTGGGTAATATTGGTGTAACCAGGCAGAGTGGCCTGTTTTGTAAAAGTTTCGAAATCAGGATACCGTATTGTGAGTGAAACCTTCTTGCCTGCAAATCCGTATTTTCTCGCCCGCCTTCCCACCATTTCGCTGAGTTTCAGGAGCTGCGCCTCAATATGTTTCCTGCTTGAAATATCGCGCGGAAGGGTCATACTGTGACCTATGGATTTCGGGTCCCCTTCCCGGACAATAAGCGGCCTGCGGCAAATGCCCAGTCCCATGAGCTTCAATGTTTCGCCGATGATACCGAATTTATTTCTCAGCAGGCTTGCAGGGGCATTGCCGAGCTCACCGCAGGTTTTAATCCCCATATCCCCAAGCCGCCGTTCAATTGCCGAACCTATTCCCCATAGTTCTTTCACTGGCAGAGAATGAAGGACCGATTGTGCATCTTCTTCTTTGATCCACCTCAAACCATCCGGTTTTGCAAGGTCGCTGGCAAGCTTCGCCATGAGGATGTTCGGCGCAATGCCGACGGTGCAATTTATGCCGAACTTCTTTTTTATCTCTTTTTTTATTACGTAGCCTATCGACTCCGGCCCATCAAAGAGGTGATGTGTTGTGGTGACGTCGAGAAACGCTTCGTCTATGGAATAGATCTCAACGTCCGGAGTGAAACGGATATATATTTTTTGAAGTTCCGCACAGGTATGGGTGTATTTTTCGTTGTCCCCGACAACAAAGATGATGTGAGGGCAGAGCTTCTTCGCCTCATAAATGTTCATTCCGGTCTTTACGCCGAATTTCCTCGCCTCGTATGAGCGGGTGGTGATCACTGTCCGGTGTCCTGAACCGATTACGGCAATCGCTTTGCCGCGGAGTTTCGGATTTGCCTGCTGTTCCACAGAGGCGAAGAAGGCATCCATGTCTATGCAGAGAATGATTGGCATGGCTTCTCACAATAATGAGCTACCCTTCCCAACGCTCATTGCACCGCTCAACAATCATATCAAACATATCTTTCATGAATTCCCTGTCTTTCAGCATGCTTTTTACTACTTCGTCTCTTTCTTTTTTTGGCAATGCCTTTAACGCCCTCCAGAACACTTCCGATGCTGCTTTGCCATGTGTCATATTCCCTGCCTCCCCTTAGTAAAGTGCAAAAGCCGGAAGTGCGAAAGAGCAAAAGCATAAAACAAAGAATTAAAGTCCTTGTCTCTTTTGTGCTTCTGATCTTCTGTACTTTTGGGCTTCTTATGTCTCCACTCCTTCCAGCCTCCATAGGACAGAACCTGTATCAAAGCTCAGTTCATAGAGCGTGTTCCCATCGGTTACGGAAAAATGAAGACGTTTGGTCTTTCCGTTCATCGTGGCCCATTCGTACGTGATCTCCCGGATGTCGATTTGCCTTCCTGACCATCTGAACCGCAGCGGTTTGAGTTTTGATCCTCCACCGAACGCGGCCACAACAGATATCTGTTCTCCTATCGCAAGCATCAAATCGTTCTTATGACTCCCACAACCTTGCCGAGCACTTTGACCTCATTGGCAGGGTAGGTTGAGGGTTGCATGTTTTTATTCTCAGGCTTCAGCATGACCTTATCCTTTCTGAGAAAGAACCTTTTTACAGTCGCCTCATCTCCTATCAGGACAACGCTTATCTCACCGGTTCCAACGGTCTGCTGATGTTTCACGATCACAATGTCCCCCTCAAATATTCCTGCATCCACCATGCTGTCGCCTGTAACTCTCAGTGCAAAGCCGTCTTCGACCCTGAACAGGTTCCTGTCGATCCTGATGTAGTCTTCGATCTCCTCTGCGGCAAAGATGGGAGCGCCTGCCCTTACCCTGCCGAGAAGGGGCAACTTTGTGTCTTCCGCAGGTTTCAGCCCTGCTATTTCAATTGCCCTCTGTTTGAAAGGAGTTTTTCTGATAAGCCCTTTTTTTGCCAAAGCATTTATGTGAAGTTGTGCGGAAAGGGGGCTTGCAAATCCGAAGTGGCCGGCGATCTCCCTCACTGTAGGCGGGAACCCTTTTTTCATAATATGCTTTCTGATGAATTCAAGGACTGCCTGCTGTCTTTCTGTTGGTTTACTGGATCTTACCGGTGTCATGATCAAATACTATACAAATGTATAGTATTTGTCAAGGGGTCTGATATGGAAGGCACAGAGGCACAAAGTAGCAGAGGCACAAAGGAGGAGTTGTTGAAGAATTTCTGAGTTTCGCGATAAGATATCAGCCATCAGCAGTCAGATCATAAATATTATTTTTCCGTTCTTTCTGATAGCTGAAAGCTGATCACAGACCGCTATGTTATTCTGTCGATTATAGAAATTTTGGAACAGGCTCTCATCTCGTAAAGAAATGTTAGCTGACTTTTAAGATTTTTGTTGTTTACCTTAATAATCCAGATCCATTTTAATATTCCCGTTTGAACCTATGCTGATCAGTTTGGTGTAGTGGATGGAATAGAGGTGCATAACTTGCTCCGGGTTGCCGCGCATCGTGACGACATCCGCAATATAAATAGTGTGGTCTCCCGTTTCAACCCGGTCGACTACCTTGCATTCAAAGGCAACAGTGACACCTTCTATAGAAGGTGGCTTTACCATCTTCGAAGGGATGGCCTTGAACTCCGTATCTTTGAATTTGTCTATTTTCCGTCCGCTTTTGGTTCCGCAGATCCATGCGTCTTTTTCCTGGCCTTCTGAGGGGAAACAGAGCACAAATTCCTTATGGTGTTCAAGGCATTCATGGGAGTATCTCTGGTTGCCTACCGAGATGGCTATCATGAGCGGCGACCATGATGTGAACATCCACCACGAGAGCCCCATGATGTTCGGACGGTCTCTTTTGTCCAGCGTAACAGCAAGCACATAAGGGAATGGTGAGGCAAGTTCAAAGACTTCCTGTCTGTCAAGTTCTTTCATAGTTATCCTCCTTCATTTGTTGCAAATAGGCCACGAAGACACAAAGGGAAGGCTGCTGAGGAATTTCTATACGACACATTTTCCAAGAGAGCCTTCATCTGCAAAAGATTTTTTTTTGTAAAAAATACAAAAGTGCCCTGAAGCAAAAATGTAAAATGTTTTTTGTCGATTAGAGAAATTTTGCAGCAGTCTGCCCTTTGCGCATGGGAAAATGTTAAATGGAAATTAAAATGTTTGGAAATTAATAACATAGTATCATCTCAGGCAAGAATAACGGATATTATCCCCACGACAAAAATACCATCAAAAACTCCGGCTCCTCCTATGCTCAGAAACGAGAGGCCAAAACGTTTAATCTGATTTAATCTTAACAGGTCGGCGCCTATGAGCGTTCCCAGCACTCCTGATATATAAGCAACAGCAGGAGCATCTGCCCTGCCTGCAAATACCAACGCTGCAATTGCTGCAATAATTGGAGGTATGAATGCAGGGATAACTATCCCTATACCCTTCACGGGTTTGCTCAGATAAAATGAGAACATTGTGGTAATCGCTGTTGCCAGCATGGCAGATGAAAGGTTTACCCTCGGCAGGAGATAAAGACAAAGCAGGCCGGGCAGTATCGCTCCACCCACATTTATGGCTATGATGCGCTCTTTGATCTCCGGAATTTTTATCCCGAAAAACCTGTTGAGAAGGACCGCAGACTGATCGGGCTCTTCATAATAGTCGAGTTCCTTCCGGTAGACAGGGATGTTCATTGAACTTCCGATGAGACAGAGCATGAAGAACAGGAGGCCGGCCAGAGGGCTAAGCCCCAGTTTTGAAAATGCAACGGCAGGCAGCATAAATATGAGAAAGGGGATGAGGAGCAGAAAGATCAGGAATATGGCTATCGATATGGGCAGAAAATACACGGACTGTCTCCTTTCAGTTTTTTATAGCGTTTTCGAATATAAAGGTCAAGCCCTGTTCTTCAGCAAAAAGGCATTTACTTCATTCAGGGAAGGGATGCCGTTCCTCCCGCCCGGCTTCCGGCATTTTAACGCTGCAAGGGCGGATGCAAAACGCACAACGTCCCTGATATTCCATTTCTGAAGAAGCCCATACACATATCCTCCATGAAACACATCACCTGCGCCTGTTGTGTCAACAACATCCACATTGAATGATGGGGTATAAAAGATATCATCACAGCAAACGGTTATGCTTCCCCTGTCTCCGAGAGTGATCGTGGCGGACTTTGCACCAAAGGACTTCATATATATGATAGCTTTCGCAGGATCAAACGGTTCAGTCCCCTGCATTAATTCTCTTGCGAACTCTTCAGAACAGACCACATAGTCGCACAGGTGCGCAAGTTCGATCATGCCCTCTCGCACCCTTCCGGCGTCAAGCATCACAGGAATGCCTTTGTCCCTCGCTTTCTGAGCGGCATAAAAAGATACTTCTGACATGAGCCCGTCAAGCAGGAGAAAATCCGCGTCCCCCGGAAAGTCGTTGGGGAGTTCATGCGGCTTTAATGGCTCTGCCGAAGGACGCTTCCAGAAGATCGTCCGCCTTCCGCTGCCTTTTTCAACAGCTATGAACGCGGCTTGGGAGCATGAGCCCTGCCTCGTCAGGAGTCCCTGTACATTAACATGCTCCTGTTTTAGAGATTCTGAGATTTTCTGTCCGGCTTCATCGTCACCGATGATACCGTGAAATCTGCACTTCATCCCAAGTCTCGCAAGGCTGACGAGCGCCGTTGCCACCGGGCCGCCGCCGGAGATGGTCCATTTAAGGACCTCTTTTTTGGTATCAGCAGCAGGAAAAGAATCGATCACAAAAAGATGATCAAGCGCGCATTGACCAAGTCCTGCAACATTCATGCGTATAATCATAAGAATGTTTACCGGTGAATGCAAGCATATATCCCAGAAACAAAACTGTAACGAGTAACGCGTAACGGGAAAAGACAAAAACTAAAGTGACCCGTCACTCGTCGCTTATTACGATATATTCATTCACCATACTTGCTCTCAGATTGTGGATAATGTGAATTAGGAATTGTGCTATAATTATGGCAAATCCTATATCCATCTCATCATGCAAGAACTTACAGGAAAACATACATCCCGTATCGGAGAGATGCTCCTGAACTATGGGTTGATCAGTCAGGAACAACTTGCCCAGGCGCTTGACCGTCAGATCCGTACGGGGCAGCGTCTTGGATCAGTTCTTGAGGAAATGGGATATGTGGATGATGATACGCTTCCGGGCATTCTTGGCAGGCAGCAGGGCCTCCCGCATGTGAACCTGTTTGAAGTAAAAGTGCCTCCTGAGGTCCTTAATGTCCTTTCTCTTGATCAGGTCAAGTCACTCAGGGTGTTGCCTTTCAGAAAATATGATAACGTCCTTTCTCTCGCCATGATAGACCCGCGCGACGCACATGCGATCCATACTGTTGAGGCTTCAGCAGGCGGCACGGTCAGTCCTCATATTGTCTCTCATTATCAGATGGACAGGGCGATCAGGTCATTTGAAGAGGAGGGGTACGGGATCATTCCTTTTGACGGAGAAAAGCTCAGGGAGGAAAAACCTGCGCTTTCCGGAATCCCCGGCATATACGCATTTCTGAAACTGGTCCCGGATATAGGAGCGACCGCGCTTTATCTTTCTGCAGGTGCATCACCTGCAATGGATATTGATCAGGAACTTAAAAGGTTTTCCATGCCGAAAGTAACTGCGGCACAGATGAAGGACTTTGTCTATGAGATCCTCAATAAGGACCAGATGGAGGAGTTTGAAAGGGTGAAAGAGTTGAGCATGGTCCTTTCTGTCACCGACACAGGGCGTTTCAGGATAGATCTTTATAAACAGAGGAACTCATTCTCTCTTTCTGCACGCCTGATACGTGAGAACATCCCGGCTTTCAGCGAGCTAAGGCTTCCCGACTGGATGGCCAGTTATAGTATGAAACCGTATGGGCTGATAGTGATCGCGGGGCTTCCAGGGAGCGGAAAGTCAGCTACCGCAGCAGCGCTTGTTGATGTGATAAATACAAACAGGAAGTGTAATATCGTTACCCTCGAAGACCCGGTCCGGTACCTGCACAGGCATAAACGGAGCAACGTGAATCAGAGGGAAATAGGGATCGACACTGAGTCATTTGCCTCCGGACTCAGGCATTGTGTGATGCAGGGGGCTGATGTCATCATGCTCAGCGAATTGAGAGATGCGGAGAGCATGTCTATAGCCCTGAATGCTGTTGAAGCAGGGTGTCTCGTCATAAGCTGTATGACGACCTTGAATACAGTCGCTGCTCTTGACAGGATCATAAACGTATTTACGGTAAACCAGCAGCCCCAGATACGGCTGCAGCTTGCGGACAATCTGCTACTTGCATTTGCGCAAAAACTGATACCCGGGAAAGAGGGCAGGGAGCTTGCATATGAAAAACTTGCCGGCTCCGGCAGGGTCAGGGGTCTGATCAGGGAAGGAAAGACAGCCAACATAAGGTCACTCATGCAGGTAGCCGCAGAAGACATGCTGTCTGTTGACCGGAGTATCGCGAGGCTGTGTCTTGACGGGAAGATCACTTTTGAGGACGGATTACGGTACGCGGACAGTCAGTCTTATTATCAGGATCTCATAAGGACAGGAAGCGCTTAAAACAGAAAGCCACCGAGGGGAGTCGAACCCCTAACCTACGCATTACGAATGCATTGCTCCGCCAGTTGAGCTACGGTGGCACAATCCAATAGACAATTGTTATCCACCGCCGCCTTCTGCTATTCTTTCTTCTTCTTCCTGCCGTGTCTTGCAGTCAATGCACAGGGTTGTTACAGGTCTTGCCTGGAGGCGTTTTATGCCTATTTCATTTCCGCATTCCTGACAGTTGCCGTATTCGTCCCTGTCAATGCGTTCGATGGTCTCTTCGATCTTTTTCAGGAGCATGCGCTCGCGGTCCCTAAGACGAAGCATAAAGTTTCTGTCAGTCTCAGCCGTTGCCTGGTCTCCCATATCAGGGAAATTCAGTTCAGAAGGGAGCGTACTGAGAGTTTCCTCCGCTTCCTTCAGAAGGGTTTCTTTTTGTGCCAGAAGGCTCTGTTTGATTTCAAGTATTGATGTTTCGCGTGGTGATACGGTTTCAGCTTTCTTCATAGATGCGGTCTTTCCCTTCACTGGCGCTGCTGCGCTTTTTGATTTCTTCTTTTTCCGGACGTCCTTGGCGACTTTGGACTTTGATGCCGTAACTGCTTTGGATTTTTTGACGGGGATGGATTTCTTGGTTGTTTTTTTCTTTACTGCTGTCGTCTTCTTTGGCATATACGTAACCTCGTCAGAATTATTTTCAATTTTAAATAAAAAGTAACTTAACAGATTTATGTTCTTGAAGTCAAATCATCTTTCCAGGGATAACGTAATGCCTTGACAAATCGCCGTCCTATCCATTAATTTAACCGTTAAATCGTACCGTTAAATCTGCTTTTCGGCATACGAACATCAATCCTTTAACGGCGCTCAATAAATAGAATGAATTTCTGTATATCACTGTGACCAATGCATGATCCTCTCCTCTCTGTCAAAGACCTGAATATTTCGTTTGATCAAGATAAAAGACCACTGAAGATAATTGATGGCGTTTCGTTCCAGATCGGCCGTGAAGACTTTTCAGTTGTCGTTGGAGAAAGCGGAAGCGGCAAGACGCTTACCGCGCTTTCGATTATGAGGCTCCTGCCCCCGTATGCCGGCTGTTCAGGGAAAGTATTATTTAATGGGGAAGACATTCTGTCAAAGAAGCCCGAAGAACTGCGGCAGATACGAGGCAGAGACATATCTATGGTATTTCAGGAGCCCATGACGTCCCTCAACCCCGTCTTCACCATTGGTTACCAGATCGCAGAGGTATTCCTTGCCCATGAGAAGCTCAGCAAAAAAGAAGCGACCGAACGGTCGATCGAACTCCTGAGAAGCGTCAGGATACCGTCACCTGAACTGCGGATCAGGGAGTATCCGCATCAACTGAGCGGGGGCATGAGGCAGCGTGTAATGATAGCCATGGCCATAGCATGCAAACCTTCGCTGGTCATTGCCGATGAACCTACAACAGCCCTGGATGTCACCATACAGGCGCAGATACTTGAATTGATAGGAAGCCTCAGGGAGAAAGAAAAAATGTCTCTTCTCCTTATCACGCATGACCTCGGTATTGTTGCTGAATGGGCGGACAGCGTGGAAGTGATGTATACAGGCAGGATTGTGGAAAAGGCCCGTGCTGGCGATATATTCCTCAACCCCCGGCACCCGTATACGATCGGACTGCTTGAATCCCTGCCAAAGAGAAAAGGGCAGAAATTGATCCCTATCCCCGGCCAGGTCCCGAAGTTCGATGAGCTTCCTGCCGGGTGCAAATTCACTACAAGATGCCGTTATGTCATAAATGAATGCCATCTGCGCGAACCGGATCTCATCCAGGTCGGTGAAGCGCATTTCAGCAGGTGCATCAGGGCGATGGAGATATGAAGAAGGACAGGGGTAAGGGGCATGGAGCAAGAGTGAGGACGGCAAATGGCTCTCTCTCTTGGCCCATGCCCCCTGCTTCTTGACACCAAGAATATGAATGAGCTATTACGAATCGAAAACGTAAAAAAATATTTTCCTGTCAGAGACAAAAAAGTCCTGAAGGCTGTTGACGATGTCACGCTGGGCGTTCAGGAAGCTGAGGTGTTCGGGCTTGTAGGCGAGAGCGGATGCGGAAAGTCGACCCTTGGCAAACTGATACTGAAATTATTTGAGCCGACCGGCGGGAGCATCCTCTTTGACGGTATAGACGTTGTAAAGGCGCGGGGCCGGGAAATGTCCCTTGTAAGAAAGGGGCTGCAGATCATATTCCAGGACCCTCTCGCATCACTGAATCCCAGGATGAAGATACTTGATGCAGTAGGTGAAGGGTTGATCGTCAACAATATTGTAAAGGGGAAAGATGTCAAAGAGAAAGTCGCTGCGCTCCTTGAAAAAGTGGGAATCAGCAGTGATGCGCTGGGCAAGTATCCTCATGAATTCAGCGGCGGGCAAAGACAGAGGATATGTATTGCAAGAGCCCTGGCGGTCAATCCCAAAATGATCGTTGCGGACGAACCGCTTTCTGCGCTTGATGTGTCGATCCAGGCCCAAATAATCAATCTCCTTGAGGAGTTGCAGAAAGACTCCGGGCTCGCATTTATGTTTATCAGCCATAATCTGCTCGCGATAGAGCATTTCTGCGATACTGTAGCGGTCATGTACCTTGGCAAGATCGTGGAGATGTCGCCTGCTGCCGAGCTTTTTAGTGAGCCTCTGCATCCATATACTGAGGCTCTTTTATCGGATGTATTGAGGCCTGAGTTCGGTGAGAAAAGGGGAAAGATCATTCTCAGGGGCGACGTGCCGAGTCCAATCTCTGTACCGCCCGGATGTCCTTTCCATCCGAGATGCCATAAAAAGTTTGAACCATGTGATACGCTAGTCCCGGTCTACAGGGAAGCAAAAAAGGGCAGATGGGTGTCGTGTCATTTATGGTGACAGAGTTAACCAGTGTCATTCATAAGCTTTTGAACTTTCTTGAGGTATTGCACAATACATTCATTAACCATACTTGCTCCAAAATTATAAATTTCAAAATTGGGTTAAAAGGGAGGTAATATGCTTCTTGGTGTTAACGTTGACCATGTCGCTACGGTAAGAGAGGCAAGAAAAGAGACAGAGCCTGATCCGGTGAGGGCGGCAGTCCTTGCGCTTCGGGGAGGGGCAGACGGCATTACGGTTCACTTGAGGGAAGACAGAAGGCATATTCAGGACAGGGACCTGACAGAGATGAGGGAAAAAGTGAGGGTCGTAGAGCTGAACCTCGAAATGGCAGCCACGGATGAGATGATAAAGATCGCATTGAAAGTCAGGCCGGACATGGTTACACTTGTCCCTGAAAAAAGGGCAGAGCTGACGACTGAGGGCGGACTTGATTTAAAAAAGAGCGGGAAGAAGATAAAAAAAGCGATTGATGCGATACAGAGGAAAGGAATGCCGGTAAGTCTTTTTATCAACCCGTCAATTACCGATGTTGAGATTTCAAGGAAACTTGGCGCTAAGATGGTGGAGATCCATACAGGTCTTTATGCAAATGCAAAAGGCATAAGGCATAAGGCAGAACTGAAGAGGGTTAAAGAGGCGGTGAAACGGGCGATTGACATTGGTTTGCTCGCCAACGCAGGACATGGCCTGAATTACATCAACGTGAAAAAGATTGCCGCAATTAAAGATATAAGAGGACTATATATCGGACACAGCATTGTTGCGCGCTCTGTATATGATGGCATGGAACGTGCTGTGAAAGAGATGAAAAAGTTGATAGGGGAATAGAGGTTTTATAGAAAAAGGAAAGTTTTTAATATAAAATAAAAGTCATAGAGGAGGTGACTAAAATGAGAGCTGTTGCAAATGTTGTTTTAGATAAAGCAGAAGAAGATGTATTAACAAAGATGGTTGAAACAGGACTTTTCCCAAGCAAAGATGAAGCAGCAAGGGCTGCGATTATCAAGTATGCGTCAGACCTCGGGATTTTCAGTCCCGATATGTTGTGGAAGAAAATAGTCCGGTATAAAAGAAGAAAAGTCACTCCGGAACAGTTAAAAAAAGACCTTAAGGCAATTGAGAATGAGACTTAGGGTTTTTCTCGATACGAATGTTTTTATCTATGCCTTTGAATTCCCCGGAAGCAATTCCAATAAAATAATAGACCTCCTCAATAAAGGACAAATAGAAGCTGTAATATCTGAACGTGTGCTGAAGGAAGTGCAGACATATTTCAAGAAATATTATGACAAGGATTTAGCAGCGACTTTCAGGGATTATATTTTGAGAACTTGCACTATTATGCTTTCTGTTGATGTCAGAAAAGAGATGGCAGAATACAAAAAGCTGATAAAGGACAAAGACCTTGAGCAATTGGCCGTTGTGAAAAAGCTCGGCATCAAATATCTTGTAGCCTATGACAGAGATTTTGAGAATTTTGAGGAATATATCACACCCAAAGCGTTCATAAAAGAGATGGATATTAAAGCGGCATCAAGCGATTATTAGTTTGGCAGCCTCAGGCTTCAAGCCTGCGTTTAATCAGCACACATTTTCCTCCAACAAACAGAAGGATTTTTGCTATAATCCTTCATGTCTAAAGGCTCCCCCAAATACGGCCCTGACAATCCGCATCCGTTTAGCACACGGAAGACCGAGCTGATCACTGAGACAAAAGGTTATAGCAGTCGAGCGAGGATTGAATTTTGAGACCGAAATACCCCAAAGGGTCCGAATGGCGTAAATGGGATTTGCATGTACATACTAAATCGGATGCGTATACTTTCAGTGCTGAACACCACATTTCAAGTAGAGAACAGAATGATGATGAGTATCCCAAAGTCTTTGTTGAACATATAAATTCTATTTATAACTTGGGAGCTATTGCGATTACTGACCATAATTCAGCTAATTGGATTGATTCAATAATTGAAGAAAATAAAAAATATGCCGTTCAAAATAGTCGTCAAGAGATAACTATTTTTCCCGGTGTCGAAGTAGAAAGCAGTGACGGGATACATCTTTTGGTAATTTTTAATCCTACTACTCAAATAGACACGGTTAAAAACAACCACAGAAAAATAAATTGGAAGGAAACCATCGAACATTTTTTAACTGCAATAGAACTTACACAAGGTAGTAATGCTTCAAAAACAACAGAACAAATAATGGAAGCAGCGGAAGAAAGGGATGCTTTATGTATTTTTGCACATGTGACGTCAGATAAAGGATATTTTAAAATTTCAAGCGGAACTTCTAAAATTAGAATTTACAAGCACAGATTGACACAGATATATCAAATACCTATCGGCGGGGTTAATGATGGTCAAAGGAATATAATAGATGGCAAAGATACCAATTATTGCGATGAACAAGGGAAACAAAAATCTGTAGTTTGCATAACTGCAAGTGATACAAAGAAATTGGCCGATATAGGGGGAAACAACTGCTGGATTAAAGCAGACTCTACCTTTGAAGGACTAAAACAGATTTTATATGAACCGCAAAGGGTCTACATTGGAAAAGAGCCGCCTAATAAAATTGATAAAGATAAGATTATCAGTTCACTGTCTATCTCTAATTCGAATGACTGGTTTTCTGATAACTTATCCATAGAGTTTAATGAAAATCTTGTTAGCGTAATAGGAGGTAAAGGGACGGGGAAAACTGCTCTATTGGATTTGTTGGCATATGCGGCGGGCAAGAACTTTAAAGATTTCGATGAGGATTCATTTCTTAATAAGGCATACAAAAAACTTAAAGGAACCACTTTGAAGTTAAGATGGGCAGATGGTACGGAACAGCCTATATCTATTGGCGATATGAAGATAGAGGCGCCGGAGGATAAAACACGATATTTATCGCAAAGCTTCGTCGAACATTTATGCTCCATTGACAAAATAGGAAAACTCAGAGAACAGATAGAAAACGTCGTCTTTCAAAAAATTCCTGATGAAGATAAAGCTAACTATATAGGTTTTACTGATTACAAAACCGCTCAACTCAAAATTATTTCAGATAAGAAAGCAAAAGTCGTAAATAAGATAGAGGACTTGAATCGGCTCATTGTCGGTAACAAGTTTCTTATGTCAAAGAAGACCGAGTCTCAATCAGCCATAGATAAGATTAAGAAGAAAGACGCCGAGCTCAAGGAAGATCTAAAAAACTTAATAGCTACCTTGTCAAGTGAAGTAGAAAAGAATAATTTTGAAAAGCTTACCGCGCTGAATAAATCTAAAACACTCCTCGAAGAAAGAATCTCATCGTGCAAATCAGATTTGTTGACATTGGAGGAAGTTAAGAATGACATTTCTCAGTTGAATGACAATATTGAGTTCTGGGTCAGTGACATTAAAGAGAAGCTTACTACTGTAAATGTATTGCCATCTGATGTAGACAAAGTCGCTATCAACCTGTTTCCTGAAACTCTAAATACAATAATTCTGACAAGAGAAGAAGAGATCAAGAAAGGGATTAGTGCTGAAAGCCTGAGATTAAAAGGTGTCATTTTGGAAATTGGTGCTTTAGACGGAGTTTTAAATCTTGAGAAATCAAAGCAAGACAATGTCACGAAGATCAACGAGCAAATTAATGCTAACAAGAAGTTGCGTGACTCTTATGAGGAGGAACTAAGAAAGATTGATAAGGCAGAAAAAGGCCAACCTGAGTTAATAGCAGAAAGAGATGGCTTATATATTAATTACTTTGAATTGCTTTTTGAGGAGAAAAACAAACTCTCTCTTATTTATTCCCCTCTTATGGAGAGTCTGAAACAAAGCTCTCGTAAAGATGAAACATTATTTGAATTTACTGTAACCTTTAATTGCGATTTGGCTGCTTTTGCAGGAAAAGGGAATGAACTCATAGATCATAAGAGAAGTGGAAGATATCATAATCAGTCTGCAAATGCATTATATGAGGACATAAATAAGGTTATGTTCTTAATTGACATCTCTAAGGTCAGTCTCGAAGAACTTGAAAAAGAGACAATCAAGTCATTCACCCGAAAAGTTGAAGAACTTTTCGTGAAAGATGAGAGCGGGAATCCTTATCAAATAGCAGACCAATTAAAAAAAACCGGTTCTCCCGAAGAGGACTTTTTCAACTGGTTATATTCTGTCGAATACTTTTCAATTAACTATTCAATAAAATTTAATGGTATTGCACTTGATAATTTGTCACCCGGCTTGAAAGGTGTTGCATTGCTGATTCTTTTTCTTGAACTTGATAAAGAAGATACACGCCCACTGCTTATTGATCAACCTGAAGAAAATTTAGACAATCGTTCTATCTATGAGACTTTAGTTGGGTATTTCAAGGCGGCCAAATCAAGAAGACAGGTTATAATGGTCACACATAATCCAAATCTTGTAGTAAATACTGATTCTGAGCAGGTGATCGTGACAAATTTTGACAGAGAGAAAAAAGAACAATCTTCTTATATTCATTACGTTTCCGGCTCTCTTGAAAATACGTTTCAGGAAAATCCTGCTGAACAAATAATGCTTGAAAGAAAAGGAATTAGAGAACACATCTGTCAAATTCTTGAAGGGGGGAAAGAGGCTTTTGAGAATCGAGAAAAGAAATATGGCTTTAAGTCATAAACGACATGATGATAAACTGACAGTACATAGGAAGAGAAGGCATGGATAAAAACAATAACCATTGGAGCCCTGACAACCCTCATCCGTTAAGCACACGGAAGACGGAGCTTGTGTGGGAGGGGAAGTATGACGAGTACGGCAACAGGCGTGAGGTAGATATCGCAGGATGCGCCATGCCTATGCAGAAGATCGAGACGATTGACGAACCCGCCAGCCGTTTGAGTCAGACAGGCTTGTTTGACGCGCAGAAGGCGCATAAAGACGACTTTCGCAACATGCTCGTCTGGGGCGACAACAAGCTCGTCATGGCAAGTTTGCTTAAAGATTTCAAAGGCAAGATTGACCTCATCTGCATAGACCCGCCGTTTGATGTAGGCGCTGATTTTACTATGGATGTTCCAATTGGCGACGGACAAGAGACCGTTGATAAAGACCAGTCTACTCTTGAGATGGTGGCTTATCGCGATATGTGGGGTAAAGGAACTGACTCTTATCTTCACATGATGTATGAACGTCTGGTACTCATGAAGGAATTGCTGAGCGAAACGGGCAGTATTTATGTGCATTGTGATTGGAGAATGAATTCTCTGCTTAGGCTTATTTTAGATGAAGTTTTTTCACCTGATCGCTATCGTAACGAAATTCGTTGGAGACGCCAACCCCCCCGTGGTGCAAAAGCGGTTTCTAATCAGTATGCTCGTTCTTCTGATAGCATTCTTTTCTTCTCGAAAAGTGAGAGAATGACTTGGGTAGCTGGTTATAAAGAATATTCAGATGAATATATAAAAGCTAAATTTCGACCCGATGAAAATGGGCGTTTGTATAGAATAGATACAATCGGCACTTATTCAGATGAATCTATCTCAAAGTTTGAAGCACGAGGAAGGATTTATCATTATCCATCAGGTAAATTAGGTTTAATTCGATATTTAGATGAAGCAAAAGGGGAACCGCTAACAGACATTTGGTCCGATATTCCCGAAGTGAACTCTCAAGCTCTCGAAAGATTAGATTACTCTACACAGAAACCCGAAGCCCTTCTTGAGCGCATTATCAAAGCCTCTTCCAACGAAGGCGATCTTGTTGCCGACTTCTTCTGCGGCAGCGGAACTACCGGCTCAGTTGCCGAGCGTCTTGGACGCCGTTGGATAATGGCTGACCTCGGCAGGTTTGCGATTCATACGACACGCAAGCGGATGATTGAGCTTCAGAGGAAGCTTTATGAAGAAGACAAACCGTATCGCGCCTTTGACGTCTACAATCTCGGAAGGTATGAACGCCAGTGGTGGCAGAAGGAGAGGCTGAAAGGCGCTGACGAGGAGCATAGAAAGGTTGTGCTTGAATTTTACAGGGCGGAGGTATTGCAGAACTCAAGCTCCCCGCTTATTCACGGCAGAAAAGGCTCTGCACTTTGTCATGTTGACAGCATTGACGGGCTCTTTACACGGGATGAATTAAAGGCGGTTGCAAAGGCTGCGAAAGAGGCAGGCGCAAAGGAGCTTCACTGCCTTGCGTGGGAATTTGAAATGGACCTGCGGCTTGTCTGTCATGAGATTGAACATGCTGACGGCGTTAAGATAAAGCTTATTCCCATTCCACGTGAGATCATGGAGAAGAACAGGACTACGCCGCCGCCGTTTCTTGAGGTTGCGGTGTTAGAGGCGGAGGTTATTTATAAAAAGGGGAAAGGAAACACACCCCTTGATCCCCTCTTGATAGAGGGGAAAAATAAAAAAACCGTTGACATCAAGCTCACCAAATTTGTCCCTTCGCTGGCAGAAGTTCCAAGCAAAGAACTTGAGGCTTTAAAAGAGAGGGCGATAAAGAGCGGGTTTGATTTTATTGACTTTTGGGCAGTGGACTTTGACTATCAGGACGGTCAGCCGTTTGAACATCATTGGCAGGCATACCGCACGAGAAAAGACCGCTCCCTTCCAACCGTCTCCAATCACGAATTCGACAAATATCCAAAGAAGGGCAAGTACACCGCCTGTGTGAAGGTGGTTGATATATTCGGATGTGATACGAGTATTACGGTGGAAGTGGAGATATGAAAATGAGAATCAAAATTCCTTATTTTAAACAAGAAAAAAACACAACTTGCGGTGTTGCATGTGTGAAAATGGTCCTTGCGTTTCATGGAAAAGAAATCAGCGAGTTTGACCTGGAAGATGCTTGCGAAACAAGCTGGCTTGGGAATACGTGTGGAGAAATTGTTGCAGGAGTAAAGAAGCTCGGATTTGATGCGGAAGAAATAGATCAGGTAACTATTAAATATCTTTCAGCCCAGCTCAGGAAAAAATATCCATTTATAGCGCTCATAGACCCTGCTGTTTTATACGGAGGTATCGAAGGCTTCGGACATTTCGTTGTTATAACAGGGATTGAAGATGATAAAATATACTATCACGACCCTGATTTGGACAAAGATTTAACAAAAAATATAACGCATTTTAAGAAGGCATGGAAGAAATTTTCATGTAAAGGAGTAAGAATATGCAAATCTTTGAAAAAGTAAGAAAATATCTCTATGAAAATATCGGGCATATGACAACAGCAGGCACACCAAAGTATGACCTGAAGGAAAATATATGGAAAGTGCCTGTGCTCTGCAAAACCGAGAGGGGAATAATTATTGTTGGAGAATTTCATGCTGATAAAAACGGCAATTTTACCAATATCCCAACAAAGGAAGAAATGCTGAAAACCGTTAAGCAAGAGATGAAGAAACTCCCATTCCTTTATTACGGGTCAAAAAAAGAATTGGATAAACGGAAGATTAAACCGGTTGCGGTATAAAGGATAAACTTTGCCAAGCCCCATCATAAACCTTTCAGCCCTTGAGCCTTTATACCTTCCTCACGAAATGCCGACACATCACCGTGTCAGGGCCAAGAAGGAAGGTGAGCCTGCCGAACTTGTAAAAGGAAGAAGACCGAGCGATATTGTCATAGCGCAAAACCTCCGTCATTATGTCACCGAATGGAGAGATACGGATTACGCCGGGGCATCGGATACTACACGAGAACTTCTTTATCACTGGTTCGGCAGAGACCATACGATTAAAAACAGCGAGGGGGACGTTATTCCCTTCAGATATTATTTCTGCCAGAGAGAGGCGCTTGAGACTTTTATATTTTTAAGAGAAGTGCGCGGGCTTGATACCCTTTCAGGGATTGTATCTGAATTCGGCGGAGATAACAGAGAGATAGCGGCATTAGGCATAGACCCCGAAGAAGATATCTGGGCAAAGTATGCCTTCAAGGTAGCTACAGGTGCGGGCAAGACCAAGATAATGAGCCTTGCCATTGTCTGGAGCTACTTCCACGCCCTCAGAGAATCATATTCTCCGATGTCAAAGCATTTTGTTGTGATTGCTCCTAACCTCACTGTCTTTGAAAGACTGAAAGAAGATTTCGGCGACGGCGCAATATTCGACAGAGACCCTCTGATACCGGTTGCATGGAGAGGGGACTGGAATTTGTCAGTCGTGCTTCAGGATGATACCACCGGTGCGGTCACTGGCGGAACTTTATATCTGACAAACATCCATCGTCTATATGAAACAGGCAAAAGGCAGAGAAAGAAAGACGCCGAGACCTGCGATTGGATGGGGCCAGCCGTATCAAAGGCAAAGGCCCTCGATACAGGTGAAGCGCTAAGAGAGCGGATAACATCTCATAAGCGCATTATGGTTCTCAATGACGAAGCCCACCATGTATGGGATCCTGATTCCGCATGGAACGAGGCGATAACCTATCTTAACGACACCATCAGAAAAAGAGGCGGGGAAGGCATTGTCGCCCATCTCGATTTCTCCGCTACACCTAAAGACAACAAGGGGAATATTTTTAAACATGTTATATGTGATGCTCCTCTTGGTGAGGCGGTAGACGCAGGGATAGTTAAGTCGCCCATCATCGGCAGGGGTGAGAGGCTTATTGAGCAGACGAGCGATGACGATTCAATTAAGTATCAGCAACATTTAATGATAGGATATTCCCGCTGGCTTGTATCTAAAGAGGAATGGGAAAAAAGCGGCAAGAAAGCGCTCCTCTTTGTCATGACAGAAGACACAGAATCTGCAAGCCAGATAGCGAACAGACTAAATACCGATTCCCTTTATAAAGAACTTAACGGCAAGACGATTAACCTCCACACACGGCTTAAAGGCAAACTCAAGAAGCGCGGCAAAGGCGAGAAAGTCTATTATGAATTTGTTGAAGACGAAAAAGAGATCAGTGATGAAGATTTAAAAGAATTGAGAAAACTCTCAAGAGAACTTGATTCAAACAAAAGCCCTTATCTCTGCATTGTATCTGTCTTAATGCTGCGGGAAGGCTGGGATGTGAAGAACGTAACGACCATTGTCCCGCTTCGTCCATACAGCTCCAAGGCAAACATTTTACCTGAACAGACACTCGGTAGAGGACTTAGGCGTATGACCCCGCCGGGACAGGCTGCGGAGGTTGTCACAGTCGTTGAACACAAGGCTTTTGTAAATCTTTATAAAGACCAGTTGAGCCAGGAAGGCTTGCCAATTGAAATAGTAGATGTAGACAAGATACCGAAAACGACAGTAACAATATATCCTGACAAGACAAAAGATTTGGAAACGCTTGATATCCTTATCCCGTCACTCAGCGCGGGATACAAACGGTCTCCCAGGCTTGAGAATATTACAATTGAGGATATCAGAAAGTCTTTCTCAAGATTCTCACCTTTGCCCATCGGGGAAGTAAGAAAGACAGAGATTGATTACGAGGGAAGACATCTGTTTACAAATGAGATTATTGAGAAGATGAAAGTACAGCTTCCGTTACTTGAGAGCGGCGTCGGAGCGATTTCATTCTATTGCAAAGAACTTGAAGCGCAAACACGATTAACCGGTATGCACAGCACATTAGCTCTCTTGATACAGACATTTCTTGAAGAGATATTATTTGAGAAAAAGGTCAGCATCTTTGAAGAAACGCTCACCAGCCGTCTTTCAGACGCGGATGTGCGTGAACATATAAGGGCAACATTTGTTCCTTTAATTCTTTCCAGGACTACTTATATAGAGGAACGCTTACAGCAGTATGAACCTGTATCTGTCTGTAGCTGGAAACCGTTTCAGGTGACGCATTCAGAGACACGCCCAACGCTTCCTGCAGAAAATACACCGTTTAATCTTGTCCCTTGCAATAGAGAATTTGAAATTGCGATGACAACATTCTTAAATCGTGCATCTGATGTACAGTCCTTCTGTAAAAATGCAGGACCTCAGTCGCTAAGGATTGATTACCTGTCAGGATCTGGAAGGCTTTCATTCTATACCCCTGATTTCATTGTCAGGAAGAAAGACGGGAATTATCTGCTTGTAGAAACGAAAGGACGTGAAGATATTGACGTTCCATTGAAAGCAACTGCTGCTGTTTCCTGGTGCAAGGCCGCAGCATCTCCAAAAGTGAAATGGCAATATCTTTATGTGCCACAGGCAGTATTCAGCGGCTTTACTTCTAACAAAATAGAAGATTTGGTAAGAACATGCGCGCCATCTTTACAAGAACTAATAAGGGAAAGGGCCCAACCACAATTGTCCTTACCGCTGGGTGAATATATTGAGGGAAAAGTTACCGGCATTGAAGAATTTATCAACGCAACACATCTTGATAAGTTGCCGTCGCGTTATAAAAAATCCATAGAACAGGCAATAGCAGTATTCCAATTTTTTGAGAAGAAGGAAGGCATGTCATTTGCTCCTGTATTTACTGCACTTCTCGGGCCGATTGATGAATCAGCCAAAGGACTTATAACTGATTTATTGCTGCCATTACTTCCGGCTATCCCTGCTGAACAGAAAAACTTTTTCGCCCCATATTATGGAAGCCTGAACAAAGGTACGACTGACTGGCTGAGAGCTAATGCCAGAAATCTTGAAAAGACGCTGGTTTTTAAAAATGGACTTATGCCGATAGGG
Source organism: Nitrospiraceae bacterium (assembly GCA_003599425.1). GTDB lineage: Bacteria > Nitrospirota > Thermodesulfovibrionia > UBA6902 > UBA6902 > SURF-23. The sequence goes on from QZKC01000090.1 coordinate 37,727, forward strand.
CTTCTGAAATTCTGTCTCGAATATTCTCAGGGCGACTATGACATCGGAGGCGTCTTTGATGCGGCAAAACAGAGTTTCTTCCGATTCGGCAAAGAAGGTTTATATGGCACTGTGAAAGAGATATATGATTTCAGGAACACCTACATTGCACATCAAGAGAAAGAGTTGACCGACATTGATACAGCGAGAGAAGGGCTAATGAAATGGATTAGAGGATTGTATCAGATTTACTTTGCGCATCATTGATAAAATAATGGAGCTATCATGATCTACGGCATCGGCATAGACCTTGTAAAGATCGAACGGATGAAGGAAGCCCATGATAAATGGGGGATGAAGTTCTTCGAGAAGTTTCTCACAGAAAATGAAATTGCCTACTGTTTTGAGAAGAAAGACCCATATCTTTCCGCGAGCGTGAGGTTTGCCGCGAAAGAGGCGCTTGTGAAGGCAATTGGCTCTGAGGTCTTTGTTAACCTGAAAGATGTTGAGATCATGAATGACGAGAAAGGCAAACCGTCAATCAAAGTCCACGGCGAGCTTGAGAGATTTTTCAGAGACAGGGGAATAAAGCACTGTCATCTGTCACTGAGCCACGAGAAGGAGTTTGGGATAGCGAGCGTGGTGCTGGAGGATTGAGGAGACTTAATTGTTCCTTCCGAATATGGCGAGATAGTCCACTTCTTCAGGGCAGGCGAGATAATCAGATGTGTGTCCTTCAGAAATGACCTTGGATATTTGAAGATGTGTCGTTTTATCGAGTGCGCGGATCTTTTTCAGGGCGTAGACAATGGAAACAAAAAGACAGGTAAATCCGGCCACAACATCAAATCCTTTTATCCCCGAGTACTCTGAAACAAGATGACCTGTGTATGTTCCGGCAAACATTAATATGACAGGAAGGACAAAGGCATAAAAGTAAGCCTTGACGTGGGTCTTCCTGTCAAGTTCAAGCAGTACCGTATCCCAAACCTTTGCCCTGACAGGGTTGCGGACTTTCATGACCATTCCGGCGCCGCTTTTCCCGCAGATGCCGGCCTGTGCCTTGCCGCATTCATTGCAGGACTTGCTTTTATTGGTAATGACCGTAGCCCAATTGCCTTCGGTTTTCAGAACAGTGCCTGTTTCAATATCCGGTCTTTCCATAACTCATTTCTCCCTGTATAATTTATGCTAATGCAAATTCGTTTCTGTTGGTATGATTAGCATCATGTTTGTTCTGAAGGATTTTAAAAAGCAATCAGCAGCAGGCAAGCGTCTGTCTGTTTTCTGATCTGACCGCTGAAAGCTGATAGCTGACAGCTTGTTGTAACGGAGGGTTGAAATGCTGAAAGCAGTAACAGCACAAGAGATGCAGCAGATAGACCGGTTGACAACTGAAAAATATGGCATTGCCGGATGCGTACTTATGGAAAGGGCGGGGCTTGCTGTTGTGTCGAGGGTCAATGATATTTATTTTCATGACACCGGGAATGGAACATGTAATTCAGATAAAAAGATAATCGTCCTCTGTGGCGGTGGCAATAACGGAGGAGACGGGTTTGTCATAGCGAGGATATTGCATAACCAGAGACGAAATGTCGTGGTCTACCTGACCGCAAGGCCTGAGAACCTGAAAGGCGATGCAAGGACAAATTATAATGCTGCAAAAAAATATGGGGTTAGAATATACCCGATCAAGAGATTTTTAGCTGACCCCTTATCCCTAACCCCTAAACCCCTCGTTATCATTGACGCTCTTCTTGGCACAGGACTTAACAAAGATGTCAGGCCCCCAGTTTCTGATGTCATTCTGAAAGTGAATGATATGTCATGGCCTGTTATCTCCGTAGATGTCCCCTCAGGCATTTCATCAGATACCGGCCAGATAATGGGATGTGCGATCAAGGCACATGCGACAGTAACCTTCGGTCTTCCCAAGAGGGGGCATTATTTATTTCCGGGCGCTGAACATTCCGGGAGTTTGTTTGTGGAGGACATAGGTTTTCCGCAAGAGCTGCTGGCATCAGGATCGATGGTCAACGTCCCTGAGCAGGAAGATATCATGTCTTTATTGCCAAAAAGACCGAAATATTCACACAAGGGGACATACGGGCATGTGCTCCTGATTGCCGGATCAAAAGGAAAGACAGGGGCCGCCCTGATGGCTGCTAAGGCATGTCTGAGGACAGGGGCAGGTCTTGTTACGATAGGCATTCCTGAGACGATGGTGAATGCTTTTCAGTCCCGGGTCACGGAGGAGATGATCCTGCCGCTGCCGGAAAAGGGTGATGGCACGCTTTCATACGCAGCATCGGGCGTTATTCTGAAATTCATCAAAAAACGCGCGAAGGTCCTTGCAATAGGGCCGGGACTTTCGGTTAATGAAGAAATATCAAAACTTGTCAGCCTGTTGATCTCTGAAGCAGGCATTCCCATCGTTATCGATGCGGACGGATTGAATGCGGTAGCGGGCAGAATAAATATTCTGGGGAAAGCCAGATCTCCGGTAATACTTACACCGCATGTTGGAGAAATGGCGAGACTGATAAGCCAAAAGTCAGAAGTCAGAAGTCGGAAGTCAGAAGAAAAAATCGATATGCTACACTCAAAACTTCTGGACACTATTGAAAGGGACAGAATAAACACGGCGCTTTCATTTACTAAAAGAACAAAGACACATCTTGTTCTCAAGGGCGTACCTACCATTATCGCTACAGCAGATGGGAACTCCTTCATCAATCCTACCGGAAATCCCGGTATGGCCACTGCCGGGACAGGTGATGTGCTCACAGGCGTGATATCCGCATTACTGGCGCAGAGACTGAGCGCTCAGGACGCATCAGTAGCAGGAGTGTATCTGCATGGACTGACAGGCGATATTGCTGTCCGGAAAAAAGGAGAGCATTCTCTTGTCGCATCAGATATTATCCAGGCCCTACCGGAAGTATTCAAGATGATAAGGCGAACATCCAGCGCATGCTGATAACACCTCCGAATATCGCTTCCCCGCATGTCAGGGCTTTTTTTACCACAAAGATATTTACAGGCAACCACGTTCATGTCAGTGATGCTGTGGCGCGTGAGTTCAATATCCCTGCTGCCAAAATCTATTTACCTGTACAGAAACATACGAACAGGATACAGATACTTGAGGCGGATACGGCTCCTGAAGTAGCGGACGCGGTTATAACGAACAGGAAGGATGTATATATCGGCGTACTGGTAGCTGATTGTGTGCCGATACTTTTGTTTGATAAGGACAAGGAGGCCGTTGGAGCTGTACATGCGGGATGGAGGGGAACGGCACAACAGATTCTGCAGGAAACGATCATAACTATGCAGGAAAAATTCCGTTCAACACCTGAGGATATATCCATTGCGATAGGGCCCTGCATCAGGAAGTGCAGTTATGAGGTTGATGAAGATGTAAAGGACGCGGTGGAGCGTGCTACGGGACAGGGAGATTATTACACCGGGAAGGGGAATAAATATTTTATCGATCTTTCATCTGCAAACAGATTGCAGGCATTATCAGCCGGCATTTTAGAGCAGAACATATGGCAGTCCGGAGAATGCACCTTCTGCAGCCCTGAGCAGTTTTATTCATACAGATATGCCGTAAACACCGGAGGGAGGCAGGGCGGGTTTATCGGAATGTGGTAGAATACTGGGGAGTTAATAAGTAGAGAGTAGAAAACAGAGAGAAGATAACTAACAAAAGTGAAAAGCTATATGCCCTTTTTCTTTCTACTCTCTGCTATCTACTATCTACTTTTTATGGAGGAATAATGCTTAAGGCAAAAGATATCATGACAAAAGATGTTATAACGGTTAAATCTGATTCAACAGTCGAGGCTCTTGCGAGGGTTTTGATGGAACACAGGATAAGCGGAGTCCCTGTTGTTGACGGGAGCGGCAAGCTTGTCGGCATTGTTACAGAGAATGACCTGATCACGCAGAACAAAAGGCTTCATATACCCACGGTGATCAGGCTCTTTGACGCATTCATTCTTCTGGGCAAGGGAAAGATGGAAGATGAGATCAGAAGGATGGCAGCCACCAATGTTGATGAGATATGCACAAAACAGGTCGTGTCCATAACAGAGGAAACATCACTGGAGGAAATAGCTACCATAATGGCAGAGCAGCATATTCATCTGCTCCCTGTGCTCAGGAACGGCGCTGTCGTCGGCATAGTCGGAAAGGCCGATATGGTGAGGGCTATGACCAATGAAACTCCTCAGCAGCAGTGAGGCCGAAACAAGGGATATAGGCCGCCGTCTTGGGGAAAAACTGAAACCGGGAGATATCGTTTGCCTGTATGGGGAGCTTGGCTCAGGCAAAACAGTCATGGTAAAAGGCATTGCTTCAGCTTTTGGGATCAGGGAACGCGATATAACCAGTGCAAGTTTTACCATTATTGCTGAATATGATACTCCTGTGCCGTTTTACCATATTGATCTTTATCGTTTGAATAACCATGAGGCTGCTGAATTAGGGCTGCAGGACTATATCGGCGGGAGCGGCATATCTGTCATTGAATGGGCTGAAAGGGCCGGGAGTGAGATCCCCTCAATACATATCAGTGTCAATTTCAGGCATGTCAGCGAAAATGTGAGGGAGATAGAAATAGAAGGGACCGAACTATGAAAAAAATAGGGATAGTGGCAAAAAGGGGCGAACCAGAAGCTGTGAAGGCGGTGAAGGATTTCCTTAAGCAATTAAAGGGGAGGGATTTCAGGTTTTTCATAGACAGTGAAGTGGCCGCAATACTGAAGATGAAGGGATACCAGAGGGAGGACATTCCCCGGAAAGCGGATGTGATCATTGTCTTCGGCGGCGATGGTACGCTCTTGAGTGTTGCGCGGCTTGTAGGTAATACGGGGGTGCCGATACTCGGGGTTAATCTCGGCGGTCTTGGATTTATTACAGAGGTCAGCAGGGATGAGTTCCCATCAGAGATCGATAAAGTGTTCTCCGGCAAGTTCGCTTTTGAGGAAAGGATCCTGCTGCTTGCCGATATATATCGAGGTTCCAAAAGGATAACCCAGTGCAATGCCCTGAACGATGTCGTACTGCACAAGAGCGCGCTTTCGAGGATGTTTCAGATCGATATCAGCATTAATGGAAAATACGTCAGCACGTTCAGGACTGACGGGTTGATCATATCAACCCCTACGGGCTCAACAGCTCATTCACTTTCAGCGGGAGGGCCGATCCTGTATCCGACACTGGAATCTTTTTTAATGACTCTCATATGTCCTCATACGCTGACAAGCAGGCCTATAGTGCTGCCGGATACATTTGAGATTGAGACAACCGTTAAAAGCGGAGAGGACGTCTATCTGACCCTTGACGGGCAGGTAGGGTTCCCCCTGAAAGTTGGTGACAGGATATTGACAAGGAAGGCTGATTATAAAACGAAGTTCATCGTCCTGCATGACCGGGACTATTTCCAGATACTCAGGACAAAGCTGAAGTGGGGGGAGTAAAGACGGAGTTAGAGAGTTAAGAGTTAGGAGTAATTGTAGGGGCAAGGCGTTGCCGCGCCTTTTTCGAAGACATCAGCGCTATGAATAACAGAAACGAAATAATAGCAAGACTGAAAAAATCCCTCGAGTTTTACCGGGAGCTTGGCTTTGAGTATCTGCCGGTGAAGATAGAGAAGAAGTTCAAAAGTGCAATAGAGCAAAAGAGCCAAAGCACGGAAGTGCAAGAGTGCAGAAGTGCAAAAGTGCAGAAGACTGAAAGTACAAAGGTGCAAAAGTTAAAAACTGCAGAAGCAGGGAACATAGCACTCGACAGGGAAGCTGCCCTTAAGGCATTGAGAGAAGAGATCGGGGACTGTAAAAGGTGCAAGCTTTCCGGCAACCGCAAGAATATTGTTTTTGGTGAGGGTTCTCCTGATGCGAGGCTTATGTTCATTGGAGAAGGGCCGGGCAGGGATGAGGACATCCAGGGGAGACCGTTCGTGGGTGAGGCAGGCCAATTGCTCACACGTATGATAACAAAACTGGGTTTGAGGCGCGAGGAAGTATATATAGCAAACATCGTAAAGTGCAGGCCGCCTAACAACCGGGAACCGGAAGAGGATGAAATTGCGACGTGCAGGCCTTTTGTCGAAAGACAGATAGAGATAATCAGCCCTGCGGTCATCGTCAGCCTCGGAAGGATATCTGCGCAGTCTCTCCTTAGAGTCAAAACCGCCATAAGCAGACTCAGAGGTAATTTTATTGAATATAACAATGTCCCCGTAATGCCCACATTTCACCCCGCGTACCTTTTGCGGAACCCTAAGGACAAATGGAAGACCTGGGATGACATGCAGAAGGTGCTTGAACGGTTGGGATGTTAAACAAATGTCATGGTTGCGCAGTATGGTTTTATTAAATAGCGCATGAAAATTATTTTTATACATAAGGTGGAAAGACGTGGACTTTAAACAAGTGCTTGAAAAACTTTTAACTGCCTTCAGAGAACAGGACATTCGCTACGCCCTGATGGGCGGGTTTGCTATAGGGCTGTGGGGTGGATCGAGGTCTACGGTTGATCTGGATTTCCTTGTGCACAGGGATGATATACAAAGAATTCACAGCATAGTAACAGCTTTGAGTTATGAAATACATCACAAAACTGAAAATGTCTCACAGTACACCTCTTCTTTAAAGGTTTTTGGGGGGATAGATTTTATCCATGCTTTCAGAGATGCAAGCATTGAAATGCTAAAGCGGGCTGTTGATAAAGATATATTAGGGGGGGCTATCAAGATCAGGACTCTTATACCTGAGGATATCGTAGGACTCAAACTTCAGGCAATTTATAACAACCCATCACGAGAGAATATTGATATGGCGGATATCGAAACTCTTGTTTCGGTCAATAAGGAAAATCTCAACTGGGAACTGATTCAGCAATATTGCAGTATATTTGGTATGGATGATAGATACAGGAAACTGAGGGAGGGACTAAAGTGAAGCTTTCTGAAAAGACGCAAAAGGAACTCGTTGAACTCGCCAATTCAGAGGAGCTAAGAAAAGATATGGAAATCCTGAATATGAGGCAAAGGCCTCCTTTCATCAGTAACGGTGTAATAGATGTCGACGCTTACATTGAATTCATTCAGCAGTTCAATGAATTCATCAACCACGAGCCGAGGCCGTTTAAGGCGATGATAGAGAGGGATATGAAGTTATAAGCCATACATATTCAAAGCAACTTCTCCTTTTCGGATGGAAAAAGTCGCCCCGCCAGAAAAATGTAATACCAAAATGATAATGTCCTAAACAACCAAAATAAGAATGTCCGGTTGTAAGATGCTAAACTGCCTTCTTTTCAATAAGGAGGAGTGGTGGCAA